>JBDLJD010000005.1:0-57108 GCA_039714495.1 Thermodesulfobacteriota bacterium | reverse complement strand
ACAGAGGATCGATGAATGAATTAGCATATCTCGTAGCTGATAAAAAGTGACAATTTTATTGCTTGACACCCTAAGAAATAGAAAATACAAAGCAAGTTTGTTTGCTGGCAGGGTATGGGCGCATGCTAAAGAGGCCGACTAACCCGGCCGGAAAGGGTTGCTTTTTTCTTAAAATGAATGTTTCCAATATTTAAAATTGAATATGAAAATAGATCTAGGCGGTATCGTCATTGTCACGGGTAATTACGGAAGCGGAAAAACTGAGGTTTCCGTGAACCTGGCAGTCGAGAAAAAAGCCGGCGGAATCGATGTGCGTTTGGCCGACCTCGATCTGGTCAACCCTTATTTCCGATCGCGCGAGGCAAGGCACCAGTTGCGCGAGTTGGGCATAGAGGTAATCCTGCCCCATGAACAATATATGGCGGCCGACCTTCCCATCCTTGTACCGGAAGTTGCCGGGGCGATTCGCGAACAGGACGCCATGGTCATTCTCGATGCGGGTGGAGACGATGTCGGGGCAACTGTGCTGGCGGCACTTGCTGATAGGCTCAAGAATATCCGTGTGAACATGCTCCAGGTGGTCAATCCCTATCGCCCGTTCACGGACAGCATCGAAGCGTGCAAGAAAATCAAAGCGGAAATAGAAACAACCGCAAAAATGGAAGTGACCGGCGTTGTAGGGAATGCCAATCTGATTGACGACACCCTGGCTGAACACATATACGAAGGCTATGATTTCGCTCTTGAATATGCTCGGGAGTGCGGGTTGAAGTTGGAATTCATCACCATGCCGGAAAAATTGAAAACAGAAATAGATGTCGGGCATTTTACATGTCCAGTGCTCAGTATTAAGAGACAGTTGGTTCCGCCATGGAAAAAGGCGGTATCACTTACCTAAAGGTTTCATACGGGTTTTTGGTTAAGGAGAATTTTAAGATGACCTATGATTATGCGATCGATATCGAGTACTGCAAGGGGTGCGGACTTTGTGTTATCGTCTGCCCCAAGGACGTTCTGGAACTTTCAGAAAAGGTCAGCCCCAAAGGGTATTTCCCTGCATACCAGGCAAGACCCGAGGACTGCATCTACTGTGCGACCTGTTGCCGGATGTGTCCTGATGTCGCAATAACGATCACCGAAAAAGAAGCAGCCTGATGGGCAGGCCGGGATGATTCCCTGCCCGGCTCATATGATTCATTTGGGAGGAAAAGATGGCTAAAGTTCTAATGAAAGGCAACGAAGCGATCGCCGAGGCGGCGATAAGATCGGGGTGCCTCAACTATTTTGCGTATCCAATAACCCCGCAGTCGGAAGTCGCTGAATACCTGGTCCGAAGAATGCCTGAAGTGGGGGGCGTTTTTCTTCAGGGCGAAAGTGAAGTTGCGGTTTCTTATATGATTTTCGGGGCGTCGGCAGCCGGCGCCAGGGTATTTACTACGTCGTCCAGTCCGGGTATCAGCCTGATGAGCGAGGGCATCAGCTACATGGCCGGCGCACAGTGCCCAGCCGTTTTTGTGAATATCATGCGTGGGGGGCCGGGGCTGGGCGGTATTCTTCCCTCCCAGGCAGACTATTTTCAGGCGACCAAGAGCATCGGCCACGGCGACTTCAGAATGTTGGTGATGGCACCGGCCAGTGTGCAGGAAGCTGTAGAGATGATGATGGACGCTTTTCCATTGGCTGAAAGGTATCGAAATCCAGTGATGATCCTCGGGGATGGGCTTATCGGGCAGATGATGGAACCGGTGGAGTTTCCGGACCGTTTGAAGAAGGAACCCCTTAACAATGATGCATGGGCCACCAGCGGCATGGCCACCCGCAAGAGTGATCAGCGGAACCTGGTGAAATCTCTTTTCCTGGACCCGGAGGCTCTCAACAACAACAACCTCACGTTGAAGGCCAAATACGATAAAATGAAACAGGATGATGTGCGCTTTGAAGATTACAACACGGATACAGCCTATAAGGTGCTCATCGTCAGCTACGGCACCATGAGCCGCGTCTGCCGCACAGCCATTGATATGATGAAGAATGAAGGGATCGAGGTGGGGATGGTGCGTCCCCAGACGCTTTTTCCGTTTCCCGAAGAGCGGGTCCGCGAGGCGGCTGATGTCTCCCACTGCAGCGTTGTCGCCAGCATAGAGATGAGTATGGGACAGATGGTAGAAGATATTGAACGCTGCGTGCAGGGAAGAAAACCGGTCAAATGGTTTGGCAAGTGCGGGGGGGATGTGCCTACACCCGAGGAAGTCGTGGATTTTATTCATACCCTTTTGTGAAGCAGGGACCATAGACATCAAAGTTATACTGAAAAAACCATATTTGGAGACAGACCTTCGAAGGAGATAAAAGATGGGGAAAACATTTGCCAGGCCGGAAGCACTGGCGCAACAAGTGACGCACTACTGTCCCGGGTGTACGCATGGTGTGATTCATCGCCTGGTAGCAGAGGTGATCGATGAACTCGGGATTCGGGGGCGTACGGTGGGCATTGCACCCGTGGGCTGTGCCGTGTTGGCGTACAATTATTTTACCTTTGATTTTCAGGAAGCCGCCCATGGCAGGGCCCCGGCCATGGCCACCGGCATCAAACGCGTGCGTCCGGACCTTATGGTTTTTACTTATCAGGGGGACGGCGACCTCGCCAGCATCGGCATGGGGGAGATAGTCCATGCCGCCAATCGCGGGGAAAAGTTTACGACGATTTTCGTCAACAACGCCGTTTACGGCATGACTGGCGGCCAGATGGCGCCTACAACCATGCCCGGGCAGCGAACAACAACATCGCCGTTCGGCAGAAACACCGAGGATGTGGGTATGCCGATCAAGATTGCCGAACTGCTGGCCGCCCTGCCAACACCTGGATATATTGTCCGGCAGGCTGTGCTCAAGCCTAAATATATCAACAAGGCTAAGAAGGCCATCAAACAAGCATTTCAGTATCAGCTCGAGGGCAAGTGCTACAGTCTTGTTGAAATCGTGAGTAATTGTCCCACCAACTGGGGGATGACACCCGTGGAATCCATCAAATGGGCTGAAGAAAACATGCTGCCGTATTACAAGCTGGGAGTATACAAGACACCGGAGGAGGAATAATGCAGAATGAAGTGCAATTTGCCGGTTTTGGCGGACAAGGCATCATGCTGATTGGCAAAATCCTTGCCCATGCAGCCATGGAAGAGGGATACGAAGTGTCATGGGTGCCTTCCTACGGGCCTGAAATGCGCGGCGGAACAGCCTACTGCACTGTGGTGATCAGCGATCGTCCCATCGGGTCGCCGGTCATCAAAAATCCCAGGCACCTGGTGGCCATGAACCGCCCTTCTCTGGAAAAGTTTGCCCCCTCCATGCAGGCGGGCGGTACCATATTTATCAACGGGTCATTGATATCCGTGGACAGCGGCCGGGATGATGTCGATGAACTGAATGTTCCCGTCGTTGAGATAGCCAGGGATCTGGGAAATGTGAAAACCGCCAACATCATAGCGCTGGCCGCATTCGTAGCTCGCACCAATATTGTCAGCATGGAGGCCCTCAAAGACTCGGTAAGGGAAGAATTCTCACAAAAACAGAAACTCATCCCCTTGAACATGAAGGCCATCGATGCCGGTATCGAAGCGGCAAAAAAGGGCTAACCGGACGGCTGCAAGATGAAATTGAAAATTCCGGATGCTGTCTTATCCATTGACCCCTATGTCCCAGGGAAGCCCATGTCTGCACTCGAAAGAGAACTGGGCATTGCCAACTCCATAAAACTGGCCTCCAACGAAAATCCCATGGGACCTTCGCCCCTCGCTTTGGAAGCGCTCCAGAAAAAAATGGCTGAACTCAACCGCTATCCAGACGGCGGCTGTTATGAACTGTCCCGCAAATTGTCGAAAAAGCTCGGCCTCCCCCCGGAGAACATCGTGATCGGGGCCGGATCGGACGACATTATCGGCATGTTGACGCGTGCACTGCTCCTGCCCGGGGACCAGGCGGTTATGACCCAGCCATCTTTTCTCATGTACGAGATCATGGTGCGCACTGCCTCTGCAGAGCCGGTATATGTACCCTTGAAATCCCTTGCCATCGACCTGAATGAAATGGCTGCCAGGATCAACAGCAAGACACGCATGGTTTTTTTGACCAATCCGAACAATCCAACAGGGACCACCATTTCGAAAGACGATTTTAAACACTTTCTTGAGGGCATTCCAGAAGAAGTGGTTGTTGTTGTAGATGAGGCGTATATCGAATTCGTACGGGACACCGACTGCGTAGAGAGCCTTGGTTACATTCATGAGGAGCGTCCGGTTGTGGTCTTGAGGACGTTTTCAAAAGCATACGGCCTTGCCGGCCTGCGGGTGGGGTACGGTATTATGCCGGAAACCATGGCATTGCTGCTGCACCGGGTGAGGCAGCCGTTCAATGTCAACACCCTGGCCCAAAGTGCTGCCGCGGCCGCCCTCGACGATCGTGATTTTCTCGAACAAACCCTTAAAGTTGTACATGAAGGCCTTGATTATATCGGGAGGCGTCTGAACGACCTTGAGATTAGGCATTTTCCGAGCCAGGCAAATTTTCTGCTCATCGATGTTGAAGAAAACGCCGACAAGATCTATGACACACTGCTGCGCAAAGGGGTGATTGTGCGCTCCATGACTTCCTATGGTTATCCCTGCTATATCAGGGTCAGTGTCGGCCTTCCAGACGAAAACAGGCGTTTTATCGATGCTCTGGACGATGTCCTAAACGCCCAAAAAAACGAGAGACGTCCAAGAGAAGGCTATTGATGCTTATCACCATTGACGGACCGGCCGGCGCCGGCAAAACAACAGTCAGCAGAATTCTGGCGCAACGTCTCGGATTTCGCTATGTTGACACCGGTGCACTCTACCGGGGAATAGCCCTGGCTGTCCTGGAGGCGAAAATCGACATTGACGACGACATGGGTTTGGAAGCGTTTCTGAAAGATCTTGCCATCGGTTTTGCCGTACGCGGCGGAAGGACCCGGTTAATGCTGAACGGGGAGGATGTCAGCGATAAAATAAGAACTCCGGAAGTCACGATGGCGGCATCGGCTGTATCTGCAAGGCCCCTCGTGCGCCAGCATCTGCTTGCAATACAACACGCCTTGGGCAAAGAAAAGCAGGCTGTTTTCGAAGGCCGTGATATGGGCACGGCGGTTTTTCCGGACGCCGATCTCAAATTTTTCCTTGACGCTTCCGTGGACGTCAGGGCCGCGCGGCGTTTCAATGAATTCAAGGAACAAAACAGACAAAGCATCGATGAAGTGAAATCTGACATGCAGCGCAGGGATAAAAATGACAGCACGCGAGCCGCGGCACCTCTTTGTGTCGCTGAAGACGCAATTGTTGTCGATGCCACCAACGCATCCGTAGAACAGGTGGTGGATGCGATGTTGAAGTCCGTCCGTCAGAAGTTACATGATGCCACAGCATAAGGCCGGATTACCGCTGGTGACACGCCTGCAGACGGCCAATCATGACATCATCGTGTTTATCGTACTCAATAAAACGCCCAATTGAAAAATATATCTTGAATTGTTCATTTGGGCCTGTTATCATTACAGGGTTAAGCTGTTTATAAAATATG
The DNA here is from genome assembly GCA_039714495.1 of Thermodesulfobacteriota bacterium. Classification (GTDB taxonomy): domain Bacteria; phylum Desulfobacterota; class Desulfobacteria; order Desulfobacterales; family B30-G6; genus JAJDNW01. Next base: position 51,510 of record JBDLJD010000005.1, on the reverse strand, counting down.
TGTTCAAAATTGGCTAAGGGGGTATTTTTATTAATGGAAGAATTTGTGGAAAATGACTCTAACAAAGAAGTCATGAATGAAGAAGCTGCCGAGACTTCTCCAAAAGAGCAGCAGGATGTGGACATGGAATTAGAGGCTTCCGATGCGGAAATGGACGCCACTGAGAGCATGGAAGACATGATGGACATCTACGAGGAAAGCTTTAAAAGGTTTGCCGAAGGGGAAGTCGTTATCGGCAAAATCATATCTGTAGATAAAGATCATGTCCTGGTTGACATCGGTTACAAATCCGAAGGTCAGATCAACATTCATGAGTTCAAGGATGAGAATGGAATAATAAAAGCGGAGGTGGATGATTCTGTCGAAGTGATGGTGGAATGGTGGGACGACGAGAACGAAGTCGTCATGCTTTCCAAAGAAAAAGCCGCCAAGGTCAAGGTATGGGAAGAGATCAAAGTAGCCCATGAAGCCGATGACACGGTGGAAGGCGTCATCATGAACCGAGTCAAAGGCGGGTTTTCCGTGGATATCGGGGTTCAAGCCTTTCTGCCGGGGTCCCAGGCGGATCTGCGGCCCATTCGCAACCTTGACGACATGGTCGGCAAGACCTTCGAGTTCAAAATATTGAAGTACAACCGTAAGAGAAGCAATATCGTCCTCTCCAGGAGGGTCATTCTCGAAAAGGAACGTGAAGAGAAACGGTCAGCAACCCTGGCATCCATTCAGGAAGGAAGTGTTGTTGACGGGATCGTCAAGAACATCACCGAGTATGGTGTTTTCGTAGACCTGGGTGGTGTGGACGGCCTTCTGCATATCACTGACATCAGTTGGGGGCGGGTTAAACATCCCTCAGAGATGTTCACCATGGGCGATGAAATCAAAGTCAAAGTGCTTAACCTCGATCTCGAAAAAGAGCGTGTATCCCTGGGCATGAAACAGCTCAGCGAAGATCCATGGCTCACGGCAACAGAGCATTATCCGGTGGGAGCCCGTGTAACCGGCAAGGTGGTAAGCCTCACCGATTACGGCGCTTTCATAGAACTCGAGGAGGGCATTGAAGGGCTCATTCACGTGTCTGAAATGTCCTGGACACGTAAGGTGCGGCACCCTTCCAAGCTTGTTTCCGTGAGCGAAGAGGTTGACGCCATCGTACTGGACATCAAACCGGAAAATCGCCGTATTTCCCTGGGTATGAAACAGGTCGTTCCCAACCCATGGGACGTGATCAGCGAAAAATACCCCGTTGGCACCACCATCGAAGGTAAAATCAAGAACATTACAGACTTCGGTTTGTTTATCGGCATAGACGAAGGCATTGACGGGCTGGTGCATATATCAGATATATCATGGACAAAACGCATCAAACACCCTTCCGAACTCTACAAGAAAGCAGATGTCATCCAGGCTATCGTTCTCGAGATCGACAAGGAAAACGAGCGGTTTTCTCTGGGCATAAAACAACTGCAGGCCGATCCGTGGGAAACGGTTGCTGAGCGCTACGAAGTCGGTAAAGAAATAACCGGAACAGTGACCAATATTACTGATTTCGGCATTTTTATCGAACTCGAAGAGGGCATCGAAGGCTTGGTGCATGTCTCTGAAATCAGCAAGGAAAAAATAAAAACGCCGGTGGGGATGTTCAATATAAGCGATGTGATCACCGCAAGGGTAATGAATATTAACAGCGACGAAAGAAGAATCGGACTCTCCATCAAACGCATGGAAATTGAAGATGAACAGGAACTGTTGACTGAATATGTCAATAACATGGGTCCGGCAACGTCTTCATTCGGCGAAATCCTGCGGGAAAACCTCCAGGATAAACTGAACGACGAATAAAATTTGCTACGCAATTTTTATGCAACGCGGCTGCGCCGCTAAAAATAATAAAAAGCTCCGGCGGCGTATGCCACCGGAGTTTTTTTATTCACTAACACAAAACACTAAATAAAAAATTACGAACGATTATGTTTGCTAGAAGACACCCCTACCTGTTTTTTTTTCTGACCCTGGTCGCCCTGGTCAGTGTGTCGGTTATCATCCTGTCTTACCTGCTGGTAAAGGGCTTGGAATCGTCCCGATTGTCTGAACTTGTCGCCGAACCCGGAGGGGGCAATGTCGGCATTGTCGAGATAAACGGCATCATCGCCGACTCCGCAGAGACCATACGGCTGCTCAAACACTTCCGGGAAGATGATGCCATTAAGGCCATCGTGCTCAGGGTTGAATCTCCCGGCGGCGTAGTCGGTCCGTCCCAGGAGATCTATCGCGAGGTACGCAAGACAGTGCCAACTAAAAAAGTGGTGGCGTCCATGGGGGCAGTGGCCGCTTCCGGTGGCTACTATGTCGCAGCCGCTTGTGACGGTATCATCGCCAATCCGGGAACCATCACAGGGTCTATCGGCGTGATCATGGGATACACCAATTTTGAAAAACTGCTGGAGAAGATCGGGTTGTCGCCGGTGGTAATAAAGAGTGGGGAATACAAGGACATGGGGTCGCCCACGCGTAAAATGACCCCCCAGGAAGCGGAAACGCTGCAGTATTTCGTCGATCAGACCCACCGGCAATTTGTCCAGGCCATCGGCGAGGGGCGTGATATGGACCTGGTTCATGTGGAATCCCTGGCGGACGGACGAATTTACACGGGTGAAGAGGCTATGAAAAACGGATTAGTGGATCGAATGGGTAATCTCGAGGACGCAATCGAGTGGGCTGGTCGTTTGGGGGGAATCGAAGGCAAAATATCGCCCGTCTACAAGCGCGAAGATACGTTTTCCTTTCTCAGGTACATTTCGGAATCGGTTATCAATATCCTCATTTCAAAATCCATAGAGCCGCGCCTTGAGGGAGGCTATATTTTCAAGCCTGAATCCGTGAGACGTTAGCCAAGGAAAAATTAACTGATAATTACTTTTATCAATCACCTTCTCCTATTCAAACACACTCACATCCCCCAACCCCGCCCTCAGCACTTCCGGTTCGTCGTGAATAAGGGAAATGACACTGGAAGGGCGCCCCGGCACCGGTCCGCCGTCTATCACCAAATCCAAACGAGAGTTGAGGTGCTCATGGATTAAGGAAGGGTCCTGAAGAACATCGTTATTGGGCAATGAGGCACTGGTTGAAATTATGGGGTTGCCGAGTTGGCGAATCAGGTCGATGCAGATCCGGTTGTCCGGTACCCGAATACCGGCGGTCTTCCGTTTGGTCAACATCATCTTGGGCACCATTTTCGACCCCTCGAGGATGAAGGTATAGGGCCCGGGCAGCAATCTTTTCATGGTGCGATAAGCGTAATTTGACACCTTGGCATAGCGGCTGATGTTTTTGAGGCCGGAGCAGATAAAACTGAAGGGCTTGTTTTTGTTGCGCTGCTTAATCTGGTAAATTCTTTCGATCGCCTTTTTATTCATGATATCACAGCCGATACCGTAATGGGTATCGGTGGGATAGGCAATGATGCCCCCCCCTTTAAGGGTATCCGCCACCTTGCGGACGAGCCTTTCCTGAGGGTTGATGGAATTGATGTTGATCAGCATAAGGACAGGTGTTTACTATGAGTGTTTCAGCATGTCAAGATGCGAAAGATTTGTGATTGCCAAAAACCACGACATCTGGTATTTGGTGGCAAACTTAAACCCAATATAACATGTGTTGACCACAGCGCCCAATGAAGAGGGGCCGGTTCAGGGCCGTCCCCCCATTCAGGACAGGAGGAAATGATGATAGAAAACACCCCTGAGGAAGCGTATTCATTTGACGATGTATTGCTTATTCCAAAATATTCCGCTGTGTTGCCCAGGGATGTGGATGTGAGTACGCGTCTCACCAAGAATATCAACCTGAGCATTCCCCTTGTCAGCGCCGCCATGGATACGGTTACCGAAGCCCGTGCTTCCATCAGTATGGCCCGGGAAGGGGGGCTGGGATTTATCCACCGGAACATGAGCATTGAATCGCAGTCACTGGAAGTTGACCGGGTAAAAAAATCCGAGAGTGGAATGATTGTCGATCCGGTCACCATCCATCCGGACAAAAAAGTCAAGGCTGTGCTGGAACTCATGAAAGAATACAGGATATCAGGCGTACCGGTCACGGAAGGGGATAAACTGGTGGGAATCGTCACCAACCGTGATCTGCGATTTGAAACTGATACCGAGAAAAAAATCTCCCAGGTGATGACATGTGACAATCTGGTCACCGTATCCGAAGGCATTTCACTGGAGGATTCCAAAAAGCTGCTGCACCAGCACCGCATTGAAAAACTCCTGGTAGTGAATAAAAATGGGCGGCTTACCGGTATGATAACCATCAAGGACATAGAGAAGATTAAAAAATACCCCAACGCCTGCAAGGACAGCATGGGGCGTTTGCGGGTTGGCGCAGCTGTCGGCGTGGGGGATGACATGCAGGCGCGGGCAGAGAGCCTGCTCCGTGCAGGGGCGGACGTCATTGTTATCGACACTTCCCACGGGCATTCCGAAAACGTCATCCAGGCCGTCAAGACCCTCAAGGGTGATTTCAAGGATGTCGAACTGGTGGCGGGCAATGTAGGGACCGCCCAGGGGGCCGGAGATTTGATCAAAGCCGGGGTAGACGCCGTTAAAATTGGCATTGGCCCCGGATCGATCTGCACGACCCGTATCGTGGCCGGTGTCGGCATTCCTCAGATGACGGCGATTCTTAACTGCCGGGAAGTATCGGAAAAAAGCGGTGTGCCGCTGATTGCCGACGGCGGGATCAAATTTTCGGGTGACGTATCCAAGGCCATTGGCGCCGGAGCCCATACCATCATGATTGGCGGCCTCTTTGCCGGCACCGAAGAAAGTCCGGGAGAATCCATTTTCTTTCAAGGCAGAAGCTACAAGGTTTACCGCGGCATGGGCTCCCTGGAAGCCATGAAAAAAGGCAGTAAGGACCGGTATTACCAGGGAGATGACGAAGAAGACGCAAAACTGGTGCCCGAGGGTATTGTCGGAAGGGTGCCCTACAGGGGAACCCTCTCTTCCAACGTTCACCAGCTGGTGGGCGGGCTCAAGGCCGGCATGGGGTACCTTGGCTGCAGCACCATTGAGGAACTCAGAAAAAATGCGCATTTCATGAAAATCAGTGCGGCCGGCCTTCGGGAAAGCCATGTGCACGACGTGATCATCACCAAGGAAGCGCCGAACTACCGGTTGGACTAATCGGTGCTTTACTCGATGGTGTCACGCCTTTAGCGTTGAAAGCCGAATGCTCACGGTTGTAATTGAAAACCCGTTATTCTGAACATTACAATTAAGGCCAAGATGACTACTGATCAGAACACAGATTTTGTCCACCTCCACGTGCACACCCAGTACAGCCTGCTGGATGGTGCTATTCGGCTGGACGACCTCTTCAAACGCACCTTGGAAATGGACATGCAGGCCGTGGCCATGACCGACCATGGCACCATGTTCGGAACCATCGAGTTTTATGAAAAGGCACTGGCCACAGGGGTAAAGCCAATTATCGGCTGTGAATGCTATGTGGCCCCCCGGACCATCGCCGACAAGACGCCTGCAGACCACCGCGGCCTTACACACCTCATTCTGCTCTGCGAGTCGCAAGACGGTTACCGGAATTTGTGCAAACTGGTTTCCCTGGCCCGTATCAAGGGCTTTTATCACAAACCACGTGTGGACTGGCCCCTGTTGAAGGCACACAGTAAAGGGCTGATAGCTTTGACGGCCTGTCTGCAGGGACAGATCCCGAGACTGGTACGACAGGGCAACACCCAAGCCGCAGACGATGCAGCCCATCGTTTTCAGGACGTTTTCGGTGAAGATAATTTTTTCCTCGAAGTCCAGAATAACGGCATCGAGGCTCAGGAAACCGTCAACCAGGGCCTGTTTGCCATGAGTGACCGGCTTTCCATTCCCGTGGTGGCCACCAATGACTGCCATTATCTGCATGCCGAAGATGTTAAGGCGCACGATGTGCTGTTGTGCATCCAGACCGGCAAGACGGTTCAGATGTCGGAACGCATGCGCTTCGGTACCGACCAGCTCTATTTCAAATCCAAAGAAGATATGGCAGGTTATTTTGCCCTTCGGCCGGACGCCCTTGAAAACACGGTCAAGATTGCGGAACGGTGTCAGGTCGATTTCGATTTCAACTCCTATCACTTCCCCAGGTTTGACACGCCGCCCGGACAGGACGAAGCCGTGCTGTTTGATAAAAAGGTGCGCGAAGGGTTTGCGCGCATCCTTAAGCTGGTGGAAAAAAGAAACCCTGATTACGACAAATCCGTTTATACCGACAGAATCGAGACAGAGATAGCGCTGATCAAGGAAATGGGGTTCCCGGGGTATTTTCTAATCGTGGCCGATTTTATTAATTTTGCCAAAGAAAATAATGTACCGGTCGGCCCCGGCCGCGGGTCGGCAGCCGGCAGCCTGGTGGCTTACTCACTGGGCATCACCAACCTCGACCCCATTGAATACGGACTGATTTTCGAACGTTTTCTAAACCCGGCCCGGAAAAGCATGCCCGACATCGATGTCGACTTCTGCATCAACGGTCGGGAACGCGTCTTCAAGTATGTTGTGGATAAATACGGGGGAGGGGAGAAGGTCGCCCAGATAATCACCTTCGGAAAATTGAAAACCCGGGCGGTCATTCGGGATGTAGGCCGTGCCCTCGACATCCCGCTGGGAGAGGTGGATGCCATTGCCAAAATGGTGCCGGATGTCCTCAATATTAGCCTGGAGGATGCCCTTCGGCAGGAACCCAGAATGATGGCGCTGGCAGATAAGCAGCCCGAGGTGGCGGAACTAATCCAGATTTCGAGGGTGCTGGAAGGCCTGCCGCGGCATGCATCCACACATGCGGCCGGGGTTGTAATTTCCGACAAGCCCCTGGTGGAATACCTGCCGCTTTTCACGGGAAAAAAAGAGGAGGTCGTCACCCAGTTCGACATGAAAGTGGTGGAGAAGATCGGACTGGTGAAGTTCGATTTTCTGGGCCTCCGCAATCTCACGGTCATTGACAACGCGCTCAAGCTCATTGCCAGCCAGGGAAAAACAGTGCCGGATATCGAATCCCTTGATTTTAGCGATGCCGCCACCTACCGGCTGCTGGCTTCCGGCGACACCACTGGTGTGTTTCAACTTGAAAGTTCCGGGATGAAAGACCTGCTCGTCAGGCTACGGCCGGAATGCTTTGATGATGTCATTGCGCTGGTGGCGCTCTACCGGCCCGGACCGCTGGACAGCGGCATGGTCGATGATTTTGTCTTGAGAAAACATGGCAAAAAATCGGTTGAATATCTCGTGCCCGAATTAGCGCCCCTTTTAAAGGAAACCTATGGGGTCATCGTCTACCAGGAACAGGTTATGAAAATAGCCGGTGAATTGGCGAGCTACTCCATGAGTGAGGCAGATGACCTGCGCAAAGCCATGGGGAAAAAAATATTTGAAATCATGGCCAAACACCGGGAACGTTTTATCCAGGGGGCCGGCGTCAACGGCATCGACATTAAAAAGGCAGAGCAGATTTTCGACCTCATCGCCAAGTTCGGCGGTTACGGGTTCAATAAATCCCACAGCGCCGCTTACGCCCTGATCGCTTTTCAAACAGCTTACCTGAAGGCGCATTTCCCGGTGGAGTTCATGGCCTCTCTTTTGACCAGTGAGATGCATTCCACCGACGGGGTGGTCAAGTACATTTCTGAATGCCGCAGCCACGATATCGATGTGCTGCCGCCGGACATCAATGAAAGCGATATTGCATTCACCGTTTCCGGCGAGAAAATCAGGTTTGGGCTGGTGGCGGTTAAAAACGTCGGTGAAGCTGCCATCGAGTCCATCATAGAGTCCAGACAGGAAGGGCCCTTTGACTCGCTGTATGATTTCTGCCAGCGAGTGGATATGGGAAAGGTCAACAAAGGAGTTCTGGTCAGCCTGATCAAATGCGGTGCCTTCGATTCCACAGGGGCTGTACGTGCCTGCCTATCGGGTGCCCTGGAAGATATCATGGATTTTGGCCACACCATTCAGCAGGAGAGGTCAGCCCCCCAGATGTGCCTGTTCGATGCCTGCGACGACTCGCTCGGGATAAACTGCCCGCCCCTCCCGGACATCGATGAATGGGACGAGAAAGAGCTTCTATCCATGGAAAAGGAGGCCTTGGGCTTCTATATCACCGGGCATCCGCTGAATCGATACCGGCACATTATCGATAAATTTACCAACGCGGATGCAGTGGGTTTGAAGGACCACGCCGATACGGAATGTGTGCGGATTGCCGGTATTGTGCGCAGCAGCAAGGTGATCAAAACCAAGAAGGGAGACCTCATGGCTTTTGTCACCGTCGAAGATATGCAGGGGGCTACGGAAATTGTCGTCTTTTCGTCCGTGTACGCTGCCGCCAACCAGCTGTTGACTGATGACAACCCCGTTCTGGTGGAGGGCCGCATCCAGAAGGACGAAAATTCCGCTAAAATTCTGGCCGACAGGATTGTGCCCATAGACCAGGCAGAGGAAACCTGGACGGCAAGCATTCATCTAAGCCTGGAGGTTACGCGCACCGACAGGGATGTACTGGAGTCCCTGCAGGACGTATTGAAAGCGCATACAGGCCCCTGTGCCGCCTTCATTCATTTAAAAAACCCTGAAAAGGCAGAGGCTGTCATTGCCCTGCCGGAGACCTTGAAGCTGAAAGCCGGCAGAGCCCTAAAAAAGGATGTGGAAGGCCTTTTGGGTTACCAGGCATTGGAAACTGTATGCGAAAAAGCCGGCAGTTCCATTTCTCGTAACGAGGTCAAACCCAGATGGAGAACCGCCCGTGCTTGATATAAATGCCCCTGTTTATCCGGTGCTGCTGGCCGGTGGGTCGGGAACGCGGCTGTGGCCCGTGTCCCGGGAGCTATACCCCAAACAGCTGGTCAGCTTCATAGAATCCGATTCCCTTATTCAAGGAACCATTCGTCGTTTTGAACCGGTTCTGGACCGCGACCGGGTGCGGATCGTATGCGGTCACGAACACTATCATGAGACCTATAAACAGCTGCACGATATCGGGTTGGCGCCTGATGGAAAAATCATCCCTGAACCATGTGGCCGCAATACCGCCCCGGCCATTCTGTTAGCCCTTTTGACGATTCTCGAGGAAAACAGGGATGCATTGGTATTCATTTTTCCGGCCGACCATGTTATCGGCGACGTGCCGGAATTTCATGCACGCCTTGCGCAGGCGGCCACCCTCGCCGGTCAGGGACATATCGTTACCTTCGGCATACAGCCATCCTATCCGGAAACTGGTTATGGCTACATAGAAGGGACGGAAGAGGCAACGTCCGAAGCCTTGTCTATCCAACAGTTTGTTGAAAAACCGGACCTCGCTACCGCCACAGCCTATATCAAGGCTGGAAATTTTTTCTGGAACAGCGGTATGTTTGCCTTTAAAGGGACTATCATGCTGGAGGAATATGAAAAACAGGTACCGGAAATGGTGCAGACCATGCGCGCTCTCCTTCTAGACGGCGGACCCATCAAAAAGGAAGCGTATCAAGAACTGCCCGATATATCGTTTGACTATGCCATCATGGAAAAAACCGCTCGTGGGATGGTTCTTCCGTCCAAGCTGGGTTGGTGTGACATCGGTTCCTGGAAATCACTCTATGACTTCCTGCCCAAAGATGAGCGCCATAACGTGATCAGCGGCGATGTGCTAGCGCGTGAAACTTCCAACTGCTTGATATTGGGCCAAGACCGTCTGATTGCCACCCAGCGGCTGGATAGCCTGGTGGTTGTCGAAACAGCTGATTCTGTCTTCGTTTCCGACCTTGACAGCAGCCGGGACGTCAAGGAGATCGTGGATATCCTCAAACGCCAGGACCGCAAAGAGTATCGTAAGCACAGAACCGAGACCCATCCATGGGGAACCAGCACCATCCTGGAAGATAATACCGACCTTAAGATCACCAAACGCCTTATTTCCCCGGGGTCTGTTTACCGGGAAACATTCAACGTGCCAATGATGTGGCAGCTGCTGGTAATAAGAGGCAAGGGCATGGGACTGTTGAACGGCAGGCGCACCTCCCTCAATCCGGGGGATTCTGAATCACTGCACAACCCGGCACGGGTATCACTGGAAGCTGTTTCCGAAGAACCTTTGCTGATTGTTGAAACCCGGGTATTGAGCGCAACCGACTAAACCAGCCCTTGTCGCTGGAAGATATACAATTCATTAACAGCCAAGCAGAGCATGCCGAGCGCTGCGATCAAAATCAGGCGGGGACGTATTTCTTGACCTGCTGATTGATGCAGAAATAGATTTCTTCATCAGAACCGTATATATCCACTGTATCGCGGTGGTTGATCACCTGTTCAATGACAAAGGCGGTTACGTAGATACTGACGACATGTGGGTTGGGGATAAGCGCCCTGAATGGTGCAATCTGGTAATCCACATCGAAATCTTCCGCCCGGGTGAGTTTGTCCAGGCAGTTGTGAATCTGTTCTTCAAGGCCGTTTTTATTTGTTGTTTCAACAAGATTGCTCTCTACCAGTTTCATGGCAATGGCGTTGCTCAGAGCGTCAATGCAATCAATGACAGCCTTGATGGCAAACCGTCTGGCACGCTCTTTTGATGACTCGATTCTGGAGAGAATACTTGATTCACGATTGCTGGGCCGAAAAACTTTGGACATGCTACCACCTTTCAATTCCGAGGAATGCCGTTCCTGATCGGAGTGTAAAATTTAGCGCATAATAATGCCCGTTTTTTTTATTTGCAAGTAAATAATTTACGATAAGGCGAGTGGCAGCCCTATCTGCGCAAACCAATCTTGCGTAGCATGAAATGCTTCAACTTCAAGTGTCTTTTTTTGTTTTTTGTGTAAATAAATACAGGGTGTTTACAAGCAAAATCGGATCGACTATAATTAAAGTATGCCTGTTTATGAATATACAGCACTCGATATAAAGGGAAAATCAATATCCGGAATCATCGATGCCGAGAGCACTTCTGCTGCTCGTCAAAAGCTGAGATCAACGCGGACGTATCCCACAAGCATAAAGGAATCTGCCGCATCAACTGCCAAAGTCGAGAAAGGCAGGTCTGCATTTACCTCCCTGTTTGCACGCGTCAAGCCCTCGGACCTGTCCATGATGACCCGGCAGCTGGCCACGCTGGTAGGCGCCGGGTTCCCCCTGGTGTCAGCCCTGGACGCGCTCATTCCGCAAACTCGTTCAAAGGTGTTAAAAAAAATATTGGTCCAGATCAAAGATGCGATAGTGGAAGGCAAAAGCTTCGCCGGGGCCCTGTCGCAGTATCCCGGTGTGTTTTCATCGCTCTACATCAACATGGTGAGGGCCGGAGAGACATCAGGGACCCTTGAAATCGTTCTGCAGCAACTGGCCGACATCACAGAAAAACAACAGGCCTTAAAAAACCGCATCAGAACGGCGCTGGCCTATCCGGTCCTGATGATGTTTATCGGCACCTTGGTACTCTTTCTCCTGCTCACCTTTATCGTGCCCACCATCACATCCATATTTTCAGACATGAACCAGGTGCTTCCCGCGCCCACCCGCTTTCTCATTGCCGTGAGCAGCTTTTTCAAGTCCTTCTGGTGGGTCGTTCTCATTGGCTTTGCCGCCATGCTCATTGGTGTCAGGAGTGCCCAAAAAACCACCAAAGGGCGTTTTGTCGTCGACAGGTATCTACTGATGCTGCCGCTCATGGGACCCGTTATCCGCAAGCTTTCGGTGGCAAGGTTTGCCCGAACCCTGGGATCTTTGCTCAAAAACGGCGTCACCATGCTGACCTCCATGGAGATTGTTAAAAATATTGCCGGTAACTCGCTGATTTCAAGAGCTATTGAAGACGCCACCCAGGAGGTCAGCAAAGGGCAGGGGCTCGGCGTTTCGCTTGGAAGGGCAGAGGTTTTTCCAGACCTGGCCATTCAAATGATACAAGTGGGGGAGCAGAGCGGGGAATTGGAGCAGATGCTGGAAAAAATGTCCGTGGTATATGAAAACGAAGCCGAGACAAGCATATTGAGCATGACCTCCCTTTTAGAACCCCTTATGATCCTTTGCATGGGGCTCATTATGGGGTTTATTGTTTTGTCCATATGTCTGCCGATTTTTGAAATGAACCAGTTGGTCGGATAATAACAGCGTGTTCCCCGCTGTTATGTGACGCGGCTTCGCCGCTATAAACATAAGAATATAATGCGTATAATAAAGGAGTGGCATGATACCATCCGTACATAAAAACATCGTCGGCCATAGAGGATTCACCCTGATCGAACTTATGGTGGTCATTGTCATCTTGGGAATTCTGGCCGGACTCATCGTTCCCAGGATTATGGGCCGGCCGGAAGAGGCCAAGCAACTCAAGGCAAGAATGACCATAGAGAGCCTGGAAACCAGTCTTCGTCTGTATAAGCTGGACAACGGTTCCTATCCCACCACAGAGCAGGGGCTGCAGGCGCTTGTGGAGCGACCGGACACAGGAAATGTGCCTAAAAAATGGCGTGATGGCGGTTATCTGGAAAAAGGAAGAGTGCCCAAGGATCCCTGGGACAATGAATTTGTTTACCTCAGTCCAGGCGTCAATGGGGAATACGACCTGATTTCTTATGGCGCCGACGGTGTTCCCGGAGGTGAAACCAAGGACATGGACATCAATAGCTGGGAATTGGAATAACTCCCTTCATAAGGCACCGGCTCAGCCGGTAAGAATTGAAATTGTGGAATCATGCATACCCAAAAAAAAGATGAAAACAAAGAAAAAATTCTTGATACAAATCAGCGTCGACGGCAGACCCGGCCCCCTCGATGGGCCTTCCTCATGCCTCCGGCTCTGCCGGAGGTCGCTGATTTGGACGGGTACACGCTTATCGAACTTGTGGTTGTCATGGCCCTCATCTCCATCATGTTTTTTTTTGCCATGCCCAGGTTTCAGGACAATGTGCTAACCGACCAGGTCCGAAAAACCTCCCGTTGGATCATCACCCAAACCCGGCATGTAAAACAACAGGCTGTCCGTGAGAAAAAGGACTATGTCCTGCACGTGGACATGGATGCGGAAAAACTCTGGGTTTCTACCCCTGGCATGGAAGAGGATGCCTTGCAGAAGGCTGAAGAGGACGCTTTTCAGCTGTCGGAGGATGTGGAAATCATGGACGTCGAATTTCCGAAAAGGGGAATACTTGCGTCCGGGCAGGCTGATATCTATTTCTATGCAAAAGGCTACTCTGACAAAGCGCTTATACATATGCAGGAGGACCACGACCGGCAAGTCACTTTTCTGATCGAACCTTTTTTACCGCAAACCAAATACATAGAGGGCTATTCGGAATTTGGCGACTGATCTACTATTACGACCCTTTTTCAAGACCATGCGATTTGTCCGTCGATCCAGTTGCGGTTTTACGCTGCTGGAGGTCATGATATGCCTCTCGGTCATTGCCATCGCCCTCATGGCGGTTTACGGCAACTATTCCCATACCATTGCAATGGCTGCTGATCAGCAGTTCAATACCACGGCTCCTCTGCTGGCAGCCAGAGTTGTTGCAGATTACGAGAACAGGTCGGCGACAGACATCACAGATGAATCCGGCAATTTCGGCCCGGAGTTCGACAACTATACATGGGCGGTTGAAGTTGAATCCATCACATCGGAAACCTTAGGAAGTATTGCCGAAGATCTTTACAGTTTGAACATAACCGTGTCATTTAACAATGCAGAGAAGGTTTTTCAGTGCAAGACCGTGCGATTTTTACGCAGGGAGACCGGGAACTAATGGCGATCCAGGCCCGAAAACGTTCAACACGCGGATTCACACTGGTAGAAGTGCTGATTGCCATTTTTATCTTCAGCATTATCGTAACCACTGTCTTTGCCTCCCACCGGTCCGTATTTGTCAGCGCCCCCATTGTTGAAAGCAACATCGATTTGTATGAAATGTCCGGAACCTGCCTGGGGCGTATGGCCCAGGATCTGCGTGCAATTTACATAGCCCAGCCCCCGGCCTACCAAAAACCCGAATTCGACGCCGACCCGGACCCGCACAGGGTGGTCGGGGCCGCGGACGAGGGCGGCAGCACGCCACGCCTCAGATTTGCTTCCCTGGCCCATCTCCCCCTGGAACAATCAAGCCGTGAAGGCGTGGCTCAAATCGTCTACTATGAAACCCCTGTGGGCGAAGATACCTTCCGACTGAGGCGGGCCGACAGCCTTTATCCCTTTCCGGCTTTCGAAGCCGATGAACGGGACCCCGTTTTGTGCGAAATGGTCAAAAGGCTGGAAATCACATTTCTGGACCAGGAAGGCAATGAATATGAATATTGGGATTCCGAGTCAGATGAATTCGATTACGCCACACCTGTTGCCATCAACTTTATGATCGAACTGGTCAAGGATGGAAGTACCTCGGTTTTTGAAACCCGGGTCTCTTTACCGGTTGTGCGGGAGAACCTTGAGTGAAAAAGCCGTGCGACAACAGGGGCATAGCCCTTTTGATGACCCTTACCGTCATCACCCTTTTGATGGTGACGACACTCGAACTGCACCGCAGGGTGCGGTCGGCGCTCCTCACATCAGATACAGACAAAAAAAAGTTTGCCTTGGAACAGATCGCCACGTCCGGCATTCATGCCGGCATGGCTCTGCTCATTCGAGACAAGGAAGACAGCGATATCGATTCTGTTCAAGAAGATTGGGCCAATACGGAAAAGGTCGACGAAATGCTCCTCGACCTTGCCTTTGACCCACCCGCCCCCGAAGTTACGATTACCGACGAGCTTGGCAAGATTCAGGTCAATTCACTAGTGAAATTTCCAGAAGGGCGCCAGTTCAACGAAACGCAGCGCAATATGTGGGAACATTTTTTGAACCTGGCCATATCACCCCTAGAGAGGACGGAGGACACCGAACCGACGGCCATCATCAATTCCATCAAGGACTGGATCGATTCCGGGGATGACGACGCCACTACCGGCTTGAGCGGTGCCGAATCAGATTACTATATGGACCTGGAAGAAGCGTATCCAGCTAAAAACAGGCCTATGACGCATCTGGGAGAATTTACGATGATCAAGGGTATCAGCCAGGAACTCTTCGACGGGGCCGGCGGTGTGCCGGGCATAGGTAAATACATGACCATATTCGGCATGGCCAGTACCCAGGAGAACCGTTTGACGTTCAAGGGCGCCATCAACATCAATACAGCGGATCACCCCGTCATCGCGGCCATCCTGCCTGTCGAGGATGAATTTCTGGCCCAGGCCATCTACGAATACAGGGAAGAGATGTCTGATGAAAAATTCCTCCATGACCTGTCCGGTAAAACATGGTATCAGAACGCTCCCGGATGCAGCGAGGTGGAAATCGATCCCGGACTGATCATGCATCAAAGTGATATTTTCAGCATAACATCTACGGCCACTCTATCAGATGTGAAAATGAGCATCAGTGCTGTGGTCCAGAGGGTCAAAATTGAGAAAACCGGGCAATGGTACTGTAAAATCTTGAGTTGGCAGGAGAAATAAGCTATAAATTGTCTGTTTTGCATATGACATTCAAAACTGTAATCAAGTCGTCTAACATTGGGTCATGCCCGGATATCACCCAGGCATGATATATTTCAGGATCTCATGAGCAGAAAAATTCTGGGGCTGGATATAAAGGAAAATGCCGTTTCAGCGGTACTCGTCAGGGGCGGCATTAAAGGTAACAGCATTGAGGAGCATCGGCATATTCCCTTGCCCTTGGATCAGGACAAAGAGGAATCTCTGATGCGGGCCCTGGAAACGATTGCCGCGGAAATGAACATAGAAGGCGCCACCTGCGTTGCCTCCCTGCCGGCCTGCCTTGCCTCCTACCGCAACATGGAAGCGCCCTTTAAGGAGCCGAAAAAACTTCGCCAGATTCTGCCCTATGAACTGGAGTCCATCCTGCCGTATCCGCCGGAAAATGTGATCACCGACTTCAATGTACTGCACCTTACCGAAGACACGGAAAACCATCTTGTCTTAACGGCATCCCTTCAAAAGGAAAGCGTCGGGTTTTATCTCGACCGCCTCAAATCGCACGGTATCGAGCCGGATGTGCTCACCATTGACGGTTATGCACTGGCCTGTACCCTGACAGCCTATTCAAACGACAACGCAAACCGTTTGCTGGCCTCGATCGAGCCGGATCGGGCAACGCTTTTTCTGATGATCGACGGCAACATCTGCCTGGCGCGTTCATTAAGCGTAAAAGCCGCCTCCGAAGCGGGAGTTGGCCAATTTTGCTCGATTGTGCAGCAAACCCTTGCCGGTTTTCAAAAGCAAACCGGTCTTGAAAATGATCTGCAGGAAGTGTTGCTGAGCGGCAGTGCCCTGGAAGATCCCCAAATTGAAAATGCCATCCGCCAAGAACTCGGTATCCCTGTCCGGACCTTGGATCTCATCTCCCTGAGCGGACAGGTTTCCATCGAAACCGAGGGCATCATGTGGAAGGTCTCCACCATGGATGCTTCACTTGCCCTTGCCTTGAGCGCCATCCTCGGAATTGACCTTTTAAATTTTCGCCGGGGAGGATTTGCCGTAGAGAAGGGGTGGGTCCAGTATCAAGGCGACATCCTCAAAACCGGACTGATCGCTCTTCTGGTGGCCCTTATTTTTTCTGCAAATTTTGTGACGGACTACTATTACATCAAAAAGCGTTCCATGCAGGTCGAAGAAGAGGTGCGCAAGGTATTTACCTCTACCTTTCCCGACGTCAAACGAATCGTGGACCCACTTCAACAGATGCGGGTAAAACTGCAAGAGATTAAAAAAGGCGCTACTTTTTCTATAGAAACAAATCGTTCCGTACTGGCCATAGACGTATTGAACGATATCAGCCGCCATATCCCCAAACAGATAGACGTGGCGCTCTCCAGTATTATCATCGGTGCAGACAATGTCCTTATTTCCGGAGATACCGGGGGCTTTGATGCGGTGGACGATGTAAAGAGCAGCCTGGAGAATGCCGCTTTGTTTAAAAATGTCTCCATTACTTCGACAAACAAAGAGCGAAGCGGGAATCGGGTACGCTTCAAAATAAAGGCCGTTATCTGATGAAGTGGTTAAAACCCATAGCCATGAAACTCAACCGGCGCGAAAGGGCCGCCGTGCTGTTCGGCATCGGATGCCTCTGCCTGTTTGTGTTAATCAGATTTGCGGTCTTTCCCTTCATGGACCGCAAGGAGAGATTGAAGCGCAACCTGGCCGTGAACAGCCATAACCTCGAAGAAATACACTCTCTCAAGGCAGAATATGAAAACCTGATCAACGCCGGAGAAAAGGCTGAGAAGCGGTTCAAACAACGTCGGAAAAGCTTCACGCTGCTCTCATTTCTAGTCCAGTTAGCCGGGGAGGTGGGCATAAAAGATAAAATGGCCTCCATGAAACCGACGCTGACCCAGCAAAAGGACAGCCCCTATAAAATATCCAAGGTGGAGATGAAACTGAAAGGGCTGACCTTGGAACAGATTACCCAATACCTTTATAAAATCGAAACCTCTCAAAATATGGTCTCCATTAAAAGAATATCATTGACCAAGAGCGACGACAAGGAAGGTATCTTAAACGTTGTTTTACAAGTAGAGACACTTGAAGTGTAAGCGATGAATAAATTGATAAAATGGGTGCTTTATTCCGGATATATCATTGCCGTGACGCTGTTTTTCCTTTATGTGCTGTTTCCGGCGGATACGGCCATGGAGTATTTTTCCGGGTATCTGGCAAAGCATCATCCTGAATACACTGTTACAGCGGACACCGTAAAACCGTCTTTTCCGCCGGGATTGAACCTTCGTACGGTTTCCATCGCCTACCAAGGGGATACATGGTTCGACCTCGAGAGGGTGCATGTCCGGCCCCACTATCTGTCGGTTTTTTCGCCATCAAAAAAAGTGCTTTTTAGCGGCATGGCCTACAGCGGCGATCTCAAGGGGTCGATCGACGTTCAAAAAGGGGAGCCTGCTTATCAGATGACCATGGCGGCCGAACTGAAAGGGATCCGGCTGGAGGAAAATGAGTATCTGCAAATACTTTCCGGGCGTAAGGTAGCAGGACGTTTGGACGGCACCATCGACTTCGGCCGCGACAAAAAAGCCGAAAACAGCCTTGATGTCATCCTGCATGTCCAGGATGGCGAGGTGGGGTTGACCAATCCGGTTTTCAGCATAAACAACCTATCCTTTGACAAATTGGAGGCAGAACTAGTTGTAAACCGGCGTTCGCTGAAACTCAAACGCTGCGAAATTAGTGGTGACCAGGTTGAGGGCGACGTCACCGGTATTGTCCTATTCCGACAGCCCTTTGAAAGAAGCCGGCTTGAATTCAAGGGAAATGTAATCCCGCAGCATCTATTGATGGCGAGTTTGAAGAAAGCTTTGCCTAAGAGCCTGCTGCCGTCCAAGAAAACCGGGGAGAAAGGCTTTCCCGTCAAGTTGTACGGGACCATCGAAAAACCGAAATTTTCATTGCGATGAGATTCTATTTAACCATAATCAACCTGTTGCTCATTACCGGAGGCGCCTATTTCGGTGTCAGCCTTTTTTACCAGACCGCTGCATCGAAACTCATGATGGAGAACGCAAGCATTGCCGCGGTGGGCAAGACACATTCTATCGACAAGGAGTCCCATAAACCCCTGGGTGAGTACCGGCATATCAAGGAGCGCAATCTTTTCCACATTAAAGCAAAGCAGACCGTAGAAATTGTTGAGGAAAAAGTTGATATCGAGGAATTGAAAAAGACCGAACTCAAATTGAAATTGTGGGGAACCGTCACCGGACAAACCACGGAAACCTATGCTGTTATTGAAGATACAAAATTGAGAAAGCAGACCCTTTACAGGGTCAACGATGCCGTACAAAATGCAATCGTAAAAGAAATACACCGTGAAAAAGTCATCCTGGAGGTGGACGGCGCCTATGAAGTTCTGGAAATGGAAAAAATTAAAAGCACCTCCTCATCTACCGCACGTCGCACCGGATCTTCCCCAAGAAAGAGTGCCGACCCGGTTCAGACAAACATCACGTTGAAGCGTGATAAAATCGATGCAGCGGTCAATGACCTGAATACCCTGATGAAACAGATTCGCATCCGACCGCATTTCAAGGATGGCAAGCCTGACGGGCTTACGATTTCAGGTATTCGGTCCAAATCGATCTTCAGCGAAATGGGGCTTAGGAACGGCGACGTAATCATCGGTGTGGATGGGAACAGCATCGAGTCGGTGGACGATGCGTTGAAACTCTACGAAAGCCTTCAGTCGGCTAGCGGTGTACAGGTCCAAGTCAGAAGAAGGGGACAACTCAGGACCATAGACTATAAAATCGAAGAATAAATTTCCTTCAGGCATTTTTTATGGAACGCGGCTGAGCCGCTATATTGAAATCCAGGTGGGTAATCACATGATGAGCCTTATTTGTTCGAAAATAAATGTTTGGACCAATCGTATCAAGAAGCGCTATTTTCTTAGTTGGCCGAATTTGGCGCTTGTTCTCAGTGTTGTCATTTGCGGTGTGCTGCTGTGCCAAACAACCCTGGCGCAAAACCATACGGAGGGTGATAACAAGGCGACTTCGAAAAAGCTGAGTCCCTCCCAACCGGTATCCATCGATTTTAACAACGTGGATATCAATGTTCTGATAAAATTCATCAGCGAAATGACCGGCAAAAATTTTGTCGTGGACCAGCGGGTCAAGGGCAAGGTGACCATCATTTCACCCTCTAAAATATCAGTTGCAGAAGCCTACCGTGTTTTTGAATCCGTTCTTGAAGTACACGGATACACCACGGTAAAAGCAGGCAAAATCATTAAAATCGTCCCGGCCCCTGATGCGCGCTCCAAAAACATAGAAACCAGACTCAGGGAGGAGAGCGGGCTGGCTGAGGACAAGGTGGTAACCCAACTGATTCCCCTTAAATACGCCAATCCCAGCGATGTTAAAAAGCTGTTGTCTCCGCTGGTATCCAAGAGCAGCGTCATCCTGGATTATCCTCCAACCAATATGCTCATTGTCACGGATGTCTATTCCAATATCAAACGTCTGCAAAAAATTGTCGAAACCATTGATATCATGGGCATCGGACAGGAATTGTCCATTCTCCCGCTGCATCATGCCAGCGCCAAGGACCTGGTAAAAATCATGCAGTCCGTTTTTACGGTCCGAAAGTCCAAGTCCAAGAAGAGTGCTATCACAGACACCGTCAATTTTGTGGCCGACGACCGCACCAACACCCTGATCGTTCTGGCCAGTAAGACCAATACCCACCGGATAAGAGAACTGGTGGAGATGCTGGACAAGGCAACTCCCAAAGGCAAGGAGGGCATCCATGTCTATTATCTTGAAAATGCCGTGGCTGAAGACCTGGCCAAGGTACTCCAGGAACTCCCCACCCAGAAAAGCGGAAAAGGAACCTCCAAGGATCCTAAAAAAGCGCCGGTGATCTCCAGCGAGGTGATTATCAAAGCAGACAAAGCCACCAACAGCCTGATTATCATGGCTGAAAAGGAAGATTACCTGTTTCTTGAAACCATTATCAAGAAGTTGGATATCCCCCGTTCCATGGTTTATATCGAGTGCCTCATCATGGAGGTCGATCTGGACAAAGATTTCAATCTGGGGACCGAATGGACGGCAGCCGGAGAAGTCAACTACAACGGGCGTGAAGGCGCCTACGGCGGCGGGTTCAGCGGACAGGATCCGGGGTACAGTAACATCGCTGGGATGGGTGGCGGTGTAACCGGCATTGGCACTTTTCCGCAAGGCCTGTCCCTGGGGGTGCTGGGTGAATTCATCGAGGTCGGGGGCATCAAGTTCCCCAGCATTGCAGCGGTTGTTCAGGCGTACAAAAAGGACAAGGATGTCCATATCCTGGCAACGCCCCAGTTATTAACCACCGACAACGAAGAGGCCAGCATCAACGTGGGCAAAAACGTCCCCTTTCAAACCCGTTCCGCCGCCGAAACCGGTGTCGAAACTTACAGTTCGTATGAATACAGGGATGTGGGTATCACCCTGAAGATAACCCCTCATATCAGCAAGGAACGTTTTGTGCGCATGACGATCTTCGAGGAGATGACCAAGCTGGATGAACTGGCCACGACAACGCCGGACCGGCCAACCACCCTTAAGCGCACCATTGAAACCACCGTGATCGTCAATGACAAAAACACCATCGTGCTCGGCGGGCTGATCGACGACTCTTTTTCCCGGACAGAGAACAAGATTCCCTGCCTCGGGGACATCCCCCTGTTGGGGTGGTTCTTCAAATCCGTTTCTGAATCCCGCGAAAAAACGAACCTGTATGTTTTTCTGACGCCTCACGTCATAGAGAATGAAGAAGAAGCGGCCGCCATTTACGGAAACAAAAAGGGGGCTATGGATAAAGAGAGATCCGGCAGTATAAAGTTGTATGATGATGATCCTGTCTACCAGCAGCAGATTCTGGATAAACAGGAGTAGCCTTAGCAGCGAATATCTTTCTCGGAGGACAAGAAAAAGGCAATCATGAAATCATTAACCCAAATCCTGAAAACACAATTTAACGTCTCCGAACAAGATGTGGAGGATGCCCTTGAGACCAAGGGCAAAACAGGTGGAGATGTGGGTGAGATTCTATGCCGTAAAATGGTGATTACTGAGGAACAACTTCTCGAGGCCATGGGAATCCAGTATCAGCTGCCGGTCTGGGAGAAAATCCCCCTTGAAAATATACAAAGAGATTTCACCCAGAAGGTGCCGATCCAATTCCTAAAAAAATATCATATGCTCCCCCTCGAGGTTAAGGCGCCATCGGACGAATCGTCAGGCGGGTCGACCGAAAACGATACTGATAGGGGCCGCATCACGCCAGCGAAATTGGACGCCATTGCCGTCCACGACCCAGCGGACTTCCAGCCCCTGGATGACCTTGCAGGGCTGCTGGGCATGGAAACCTGCGAAATCGTGCTGTCCACCAGGGATGAAATCATTGCTGCTATCAATTTCGCCTATGACATGAGCAGGGATTCTGCCGAGCAGTTGGTCCAGGACATGGAGGAGGACGACGGCATGGTCATCGGCGAAATAGAAACCACGGCCGACCTCCTGGACGACACCAGCGATGCCCCCATCATCAAGCTGGTCAATCATATTCTGTCGCAGTCCATCAAAGCCAGGGCCAGCGATATCCATATCGAGCCCTATCAAGACAGTTTCAAGGTCCGCTACCGCGTGGATGGCATCCTGTATGACCTGTTGACCCCACCCAAATGGATCCAGGCTTCCCTCATCTCCAGAATCAAGGTGATGGCAAAAATGAACATCGCCGAAAAAAGGCTGCCCCAGGACGGCCGGCTGGAGGTTAAAATCGGCAACATGCAGATCGACGTGCGTGTTTCCACCATCCCGACTGCATTTGGCGAAAGGGTTGTCTTACGACTGTTGAACAAAACCAGTTCCTTGCTGAAGCTTTCGGATCTGGGACTCAGCCCGGACCGGTTGGCCACTATGGAAGGGCTTGTTTCTTCACCCAATGGCATAATTCTGATGACCGGACCCACGGGCAGCGGCAAAACAACGACGCTTTATGCGATCCTGTCTTCCCTCAACTCGCCGGACATCAATATCATCACCATTGAAGACCCTATTGAATACCAGATCAACGGCATCAGTCAGATACAAGTCAACCCTAAAATCGACCTCACTTTTGCACGGGGCCTGAGATCCATTGTCCGCCAGGATCCTGACGTGGTTTTGGTGGGAGAGATACGCGACCACGAAACAGCTGAGATAGCTGTACAGTCGGCGCTTACAGGTCATCTCGTGTTTTCGACACTGCACACCAACGATTCAGCCGGTGCGATAACAAGACTTGTGGATATCGGCATCGAGCCGTTTCTCATCTCATCCTCGGTTATTGCCGTTGCCGCCCAAAGGCTCGTGCGTGTACTTTGTGAAAAGTGCAGGGAGCCGTATCATCCGGATGAAATTATGCTGCAGAATATAGGAATACTTCCTGAGCAGATCAATGAAGCCACTGTCTTCCAGGCAAGAGGCTGCGAACATTGTTTCAATACAGGCTATCGGGGTCGAATCGGCATATTTGAAATCCTGAAAATGGAGAGCCGGCTCAAAAGCCTGATTTTAAAATCGTTCGATGCCAACCGCATTCAGGAGGAGGCCTTTCGCATGAACATGGTTTCACTGCGCAGGGATGGAATTCAAAAGGTACTGGCCGGCACAACGACAATAGAAGAAGTACTGCGCGTCACCCAAAAATGATTTAGGGACGCTCGCCGTGGGCTGTCATCCCTAAATCATTTTGCTACGCGGCTTCCGTCTTCGCACTTCGTGCTTCGCCGGACAGGTCGCCGCTATTAAATTCAAAGGGCGGGGATGACGTAGAAAATACCCAGATGGTTCATTTAACTATGAGATCAAAAAAACGACATTCTATTGTTATCTTAAGCCTATTATTCATGGCCATTGCTTATTCTCCGGCTTTTGGCGATGAAACCGCTTTTGGGCCTGAAATTCCGGAGGAAGATACCGGCCCCATGGCATTTGCCCTCAAGTTTTTCCGGAAAACCGTTTCCCGGGCAGACGGACGGCGGTGCATGATGCACCCGAGTTGCTCGCACTACAGTTCCCAGGCGTTTAAGAAGCACGGCTTCATCAAAGGCTGGGTCATGACCAGTGACCGCCTGCTGAGATGTGGTCGTGACGAAAAGCATATTGCCGAACAAATCATCATAGACAATCAAGCGTACGTCTTCGACCCCTTGCAGCAAAACGATTTCTGGTGGAGCCGTCCATGAATACGGCCTTCCAACGTTTAACTTCCATCCCCATACTCTTTTTCGCATTTTTCTGGTATTCCACGCACCCGGTTCATGCAGGGCAGGCCGTAAGCGTGGACGCGGGCGTCCAATTCGAATATGCCGAAAGCCTTTTTGCGGCAAGCGACTATTTCATGGCCGCCTCTGAATACAAACGCTTTATACATCTCTTCCCCGAACATGCCAGGGTCGAAGAGGCCGCCTATAAGGTCGGCCAGTGTTATCTCCTTGCCGGACAGTATGCACGCGCCCTTCAGTCTTTCAAGAAACTCATACGTACATATGCAGACGGCCGTTATTCCGACCAGGCCCAATTCAGCATGAGTGAAGCCTATCTGAGCAGCAATCAGGCCGGCGCTGCCATCAATACCCTGCGCAACCTGGCCATTGTTACGGATGACGTCGAAACAAAGGACGAGGCCTATTATCAAATGTGCTGGATCTACATTGGCATGGGCCAGTGGGAACAGGCCAGGATGGTGTTGGACGGGATAAGTCAGGAGCGCCGCAATTCCTACCGGATCGAGGCGCTTTCCAGATCATTGAACAAAGAACCGAAAATGAAGCGCAAGAGCCCGGGACTGGCCGGTACGCTGGCTGTGATACCGGGAGCAGGCTACCTTTACTGCGGGCGTTATCAGGATGCCCTGATCGCTCTGCTGGTCAATGGCGGATTGATCTGGGCGGCCTATGAGTCTTTCAGCAACGACCTGTATGCCCTAGGCAGCGTGATAACATTTGTTGAAATCGGCTTTTATTCCGGCAATATATATGGATCCGTAGCCAGCGCGCACAAGTACAACCGTAAAAATGAGCGCCAATGGATCGATCAGCTAAGGAAACGGCTGAAGGTGAGCCTGGCCTCAAGGCCTGAAAACAGGGGAATTGAGGTTTCCCTCCGCTATACATTTTAGTTTAAAATGTCTTCGATCACCAGCTGGATGTTCTCTGTCCCATTCCAACGGTTTATTTGCAGACGATACGCTATTTTTCTTAAAAAATCGAGAGAAGCCAAATCCGGGTCCGGGTTGAAGTGAATAGCCTGGAAACTGCGGCCTTCTCCCTGCTTCAAGCTCATCCGCCGGTGCCCGCCGGAAAGGGTTTTTGACTGTGTGACGCGGACATTCTCCGTGGCAAAAAGGGGCTCGGGGTTTTTTTCTCCAAATGGCTTTAGAAATTCCATTTCATCGATGAATGCACGGGAAATATCCCTGAAATCAAGTTCACTGTCGATTGCCAGGGAGGGCGCTGCCATGCCTTTGCCCATTATTTCCTCAGCGCATTGCTCAATAGCATCCCTGAACGCTTCGATTTTATTTGCCTGCAATTGAAGCCCGGCCGCCATGGCATGCCCGCCATGGGATATCAGGTGTTGAGTACAAGCGTTCAAAAGACCGGCAAGATCTATCCCGGGGATGCTGCGCGCCGATCCCTTGGCAATATCGCCTTCCAAGGTGAGTATAATCACAGGGCGAGCAAACCGACCCACCAGCCTTGAAGCAACGATGCCTAGAAGGCCCACATGCCAATTCCGGCCATGGAGCAGAATAATGTTGGTTTTTGCGTTGAGCGGGTGTCGACTCAGGCGGGCGTCGATTTCTTCGAGTATTTCCCGTTCCATTTCACGGCGTCTCAGGTTCAATGCGTGCAGGTGGGCGGCGTGTTTGGCAGCATCTTGCGGATTGTCGGCCGTGAGCAGCGCCATGGCAGCATCGGCATGGGCGAGCCTGCCGGCGGCATTCAATCGTGGCGCCAGTTTGAAGGCGATGTCAGCAGCGTCCAAGTAGCGCTTATCGATGCCGCATTGCTCCATGAGTATTCGAACGCCTCCATTTCCTTTGGTCTTCAATTCATCGAGCCCGGCCCTGGTCAGAATACGGTTTGCACTGACCATGGGCACCACATCCGCCACCGTACCCAGTGCCACGAGGTCACATGCCTTTTTTAGGTTGGGTTCCTTTTTTCCACGCCAGTACCCTGTTTCTCGCAACTGCATGCGCAGACGGATAATCAGGTAAAACGCCACACCGACACCGGCAAGGTTGCCCAAGCCTGCAGCACTCTCATTTCTTTTGGGGTTAATCACTGCCAGGGCGTCAGGCAGTTCATCCGGCAATTCATGGTGGTCGGTTACAATGACGTCGATATTGTATTGCCGTGCCTCCCTGATGGCCTCGTGGCTGGTCGATCCGCAATCCACGGTTATGATGAGCTTGGCTTTGCGGTTCAGGGCACAGGATGTAATGTGCCGCGGTTTAAGCCCGTAGCCTTCCGTAATCCTGTTGGGGATGTAATAGGAAATACGGGCGCCGGCATTTTGCAGAAATCTGTACAAAAGAGAGGTGGCCGTGATGCCGTCCACATCATAATCGCCGAAAACCAGGATCTCTTCCTTGTTTTCAAGTGCAGCGACAATGCGTGCACTGGCCACGTCAATGTCGTTGAGCAGGCTGGGAGGGGGGAGGTCTTTTAACGAAGGACGCAAAAAACGTTCGGCTTCCTCCGGGCTGAATATGGACCTGTTGTTGAGCAGTCTTGCCGTTAAAGGATGCAATCCCATCTGTCGCGCTAGATCAGATGCTGTATTCTGGTCTGATTGCCGTATTTTCCATGTCAATTTCATAAGGCTGAAACTTTATAACACAACAAATGCGCTTTACAACTTAGATGTTTTATTTAATAATATTTTTTGTTTATATATCTTAGCAAAGGGTAGCATACGATAGGGTCGAGCGATGCGCATTGACGTTTCGCCACAATTGGATAAAAAGCAACTGCCATGCGATGTCAAAAAAAATACCTGCGGGTCGACAGACGGCGGATCGCCTTTCTGAAGTTTATCTTCGAGGCGTACGACGGCATTGCCAACCTGACGACAATCGATGCTGGACTTGGTATCATATCAGTTAATATACCAGCTGGTTGCAATGATATTGTTGATAAATTACTTGAAGAATTGGGCCGCGATATTCTAATTGAGCCGCTGGAAGAGAGAGGATAGCATGAAGCGCAAATTGTCGGGAAGCCTGTTTATCTGGATATGTTGTCTGACCCTGGGGATGGGAAGTATGGGTGAGCCGGTATCGGTCAAAACGCCTGAACCTGACAAAAACTTCCGTGCCACAGTGGTGGATCAAGATGATGTGTCCCTGGAACTGGAGAAATTTTCATTTAACGGAAAGACCTATATCACCGGTAAAATGGGAAAGGCTGAGCTTTCCATTGACTTTGAAAAGATTCGTTCTATTTTGTTTGTGAAAAAGGATGGGCGTATAACGGCTATGGTAACCCTTGATGATCTTCAAAAGATTGAGCTGCTTTTAGAACAGGATGCACCCTGTTTTGGAACATCATCCTTTGCCGATGTGCGTATTGCGGCGGGTGACATCAAAAAGGTCGTTTTTCACGGGACAAAGCAGTAAAAAGAGTGAAAATGAAGAAGCGGTTATACATCAATACCATCGGGTGCCAGATGAATGTTTACGATTCTGAAAGGATTGTAAACAGCCTGATTCCTTTAGGATATGAAACCACTCCATTTGTGGAGTCCGCCGACCTCATCATCACCAACACCTGTACCATACGGGAGAAAGCCGAACAGAAGGCGTTCAGTTTTCTGGGACGCCTCTCAAAGCTCAAAAAGAAAAACAGCGATCTGATAATTGCGGTGGGCGGTTGTGTCGCCCAGCAGCAGGGGAAGGCTATACTGAAAAGGATGCCGCACGTGGACCTCATTTTCGGTACCCGGGCGCTGGGAAGACTCCCCCTGGCCGTTGAAAAGATTGAGAAGCACCATTGCAGGATCGTCGATGTGGAGATGTCGGGCCCCCTGGAAGATGAAATACACCAACCCAGGGTACTGAAAGCAGACACAGTTTCAAAATTCGTGACCATCATGCGTGGCTGCGACAACTTTTGCGCTTACTGCGTGGTCCCTCACGTACGAGGACGGGAGACAAGCCGGGCCCCGGAGCGCATCATTAAAGAAATTGAACAACTGGTTGACGAAGGCGTCCGGGAAGTGACACTCCTGGGACAGAATGTGAACAGTTACGGAAAAAAAGAAGGCCTTTGCTCCTTTACCGAGCTTTTATCCCGCATAAATGACATAAAAGGGCTTTACAGGGTCCGCTTTACCACCTCCCATCCCAAGGACCTTTCAAATGAGTTGGCCAGCGCTTTTGGCACCCTGGATAAATTATGCCGCCATCTCCACCTCCCAATCCAATCCGGGTCCAACCGGATTCTCAAGCGGATGAACCGTAAATACACGCGTGAAACCTATCTCGAGAAGGTGGCGGCGTTGCGGGCGGCCTGCCCGGATGTTGCCATCAGCACGGATATCATCGTGGGATTTCCCGGGGAAACACAGGACGATTTTGATGATACCTTGTCCCTGATACGTAAAGTGCGTTATGATAGCCTGTTTGTGTTCAACTATTCTGACCGGCCGCTGGCCCCTTCGCGGAAATTTACCCCGAAAGTAGCTGAAAAAGATAAAAATAGCAGGCTGCAACAGGTTCTAAACGTTCAGAAGACCATAACAGATGAAATAAACACAGGTATGGTGGGCAGAACAATAGCTGTGCTGGTTGAAGGGCACAGCAAGCGGCAGCAAACAGAACCGTCGACTGCAAAAGAGGCGCCCTTACAATGGTCCGGACGCACAAGCTGCAATAAAATCGTTAATTTTGTCGCTGACACATCTACGAAGACAAGCCCGGATGACATGACAGGAAAAACTGTCCGGGTAACCATAGAAAGGGCTTTATCCCATTCCCTCTGGGGTAAATTACAGATAGAGGCGTCCGGCTCTTCGGCGTTAAAAGGAGACAGAAGTTATGCTGCATAAGGTGAGTGTAGCCGGGCTGACCATGGACCCGGCGTCGAATACACCGATCATCATACTTAAGACTGACGATGACGAACAGGCCATTCCTATCTGGATAGGGCTTTTGGAGGCGACTTCAATCGCTTCATCTCTTCAGGACATCAAGTTCGACCGTCCCATGACCCACGACCTATTCAAGAATTTCAGTGAATTTTTTGACGCAGTCGTTACCCGTGTCGAGGTTTGTGACCTGAAGGACAACACGTTCTATGCCAGAATTTTCTTCAAAACCGCGGACAAGTCCTTTGATATGGACGCCAGACCCAGCGATGCCATCGCCATTGCCCTGCGGTTTAATGCCCCGATTTTCGTCGACGACAAGGTCGTTCAGAAGTCCAAAGCAGGGGAGGGGCCGTCCGAGGTTTTCGATGAGAGCGAAGAAGGTCGCAAGTGGGCAGAATATCTGGAGAAGCTCAATCCTGAAGATTTTGGTAAGTATAAAGTATAACATTTAAAATTACCCGGCATTATAAATGCCGGGTAATTTTAAATGGTAAATTTTCCGTTTTCGTATATAATTTTTGTTTTCCCGCCTCTCAAATGTGCCGTAACCTGTTTTTTTTCCGTGTTGACCAGATCCCAGATCAGCACGTCTGCATAGCGATCCAGTTGTTTTTCCGTAAGCATGTATGTTTCCTATATGATTTCATTAAGATACGGTTTAGCCATGTTAATAACGCTAATCTCAATTAATCATGAAATAAATTACAATTTATAAAATAGCGGCGCAGCCGCGCTATGTAAAAGTTGCTCCGCAACTTTTACTCTTTCAGGAACAGAGCGTGGTACTGCGGCTCTGTCAGATGTTTCTTCATAAGCCGGCCCATCAGGTTGAACAGTTCGGCAAGTTCTTGATCAGACATTTTTTTTATCAGTGTTTCCATGAGGTCGTCGTCGGAAAACTTTTGCAAATAGTATACAACCGTATTTTCATCTGTTTCGCGGTTAAAACCAAATCCGACAAACCCTTGGTAATTTTCAACAAAACTATGGGAGTGGTCATTCATTTTTTTTTCATTCCTTCATTGGAAACAGTCGATTGTATTTAAATATATGATTCTTGGAACACGGTCAGGGATAATAAACACCTTCTATGCTTAAATAGGTTTTTAATGCATGATGGATAATATTGAAAGGTAAAAGAGATCCTATTCTATACATTTTACATAATGTCATGTAACATGTGCATCTATTTTCTTCCGAATAATGAATGCAATGAATGAAATGAGAAATGCAGCCATAGGGTATATATCGCCCAGACAAGGCATCAGACTCCGTTGGGGAGTATGGAAAACCAGCATTAATATCCACCGGGGAACGATGCTGCTTCTCAATGGCCGGAGCGAATATGTAGAAAAAAATGATGAAACTGCAGCCGATCTGAACAAACGGGGATTTGATGTCTTTTCCTTTGACTGGCGCGGCCAGGGGCTCTCTGCCCGCATGCTGCCCAATCGCCAAAAAGGCTTTGTAGAGACCTATGCTGACTACCTGGGTGACCTTGATGGGTTTATTAGGGCCGTCATGGTGCCCAATGCCATTGCGCCGTTTTATTTGCTGGCACATTCCTTGGGAGGGCATGTCGGACTGCGCTACCTGCATGACCACCCCGGCCTGTTCAAGAGGGCGGTATTGACCGCACCGCTGATCGACATTGCCATGCCGTCCGTTCTGAAAAATGCGTTGCGGGTTTATGCCCGCTGGGCCGTCAAGTTGGGATTTGGTGAAAATTATGTGCCTGGTGCCGGTGACCACAAACCGCCACGATTCGAGAACAACAAACTCACCAGTGACCGGGGGCGTTTTGAAAGAATGAAACGTCAGCTTTTGGAAACGCCCGGTCTTGCCCTGGGCGGGGTTACCCACCAGTGGCTTTGGGCAACCTTCCGCTCTATCGACCGGCTATGCGCAAAGGGCTTCATCGAAAACATGGAGACACCCACGCTGATGGTTGCTGCGCAGAATGATCGGATTGTCTCTCTCGCGGCCCAGAAAGCGATGCAGAAAAGAATGCCGCAATGCCAACTGGTGACGCTTGAAAATGCCAGGCATGAAATTCTTGTGGAGGCGGATGAGATTCGAAACCGGTTTTGGAAAATATTTGACGCTTTTTTAAAATAGATGTTGATTTTTTCAAATGGTTTTCGTAGGGGGAGGGCAACAGCTGACAAATTTTCATGCTCAAGCGTACACAACAGAACATGAACCAAATACATTCGCTAAATAATTAGGTTCTTCATTAAACAATAACCATGAAAATTTATAAAAATTTAGATCGGCTTTTCTTCAAAATCTATTTTAATCATTAGAAACATATCTTAGCAGAGATGGGCTTGACAGCACTGGCTATTGTAAATCAAGATTCTGAACTTAATTGAGAATGACCGTTTCTAATGAATTCCGGAAGGAAAATACATGCAGTGGAAAGACTCCGAAGATAGCGTAGAATCTAACAAAGAAGAGCCTGAAGCATTTTATGAAGAGGAGTATTCACCGCTTGGGGTTAAAGCCGGTGCCGCATCCGCTGCTTCCCGCAGATTCGGGAATCCCATCATTTGGATTCCTGCCATTGTCGTCGTAATAATACTGCTCTATATTTTCCTGCCCACGGGCAACAATACTCAGGATAAGGCGCAGTTGAGCGGATTCGACGCAAGACTCGACCAGCTTGAAAAACGTATGCTTAAACTTGAGAGCGTGGGCGAAAGGGTGCTGAACCTGGAAAAAAGCCTCAAGGATAACGGGACAATCGAAAAACGGCTGGATCGACTTGAGGCCTCCCTTGCCAAACGTATGGATCAGGTTGACAAAGAGTTGCTTCAACTGCGTAAGCAATTGGAAGCCAAGCCGATCAAAAAAAGTACGCCGCCTCCGGCAACCCAGCAGAAAAAGACAACGACAGAGCGGGCAAATCAACACGTCGTGAAAAAGGGAGAGACGCTTTACAGCATCAGCCGCAAATACGGATTAAGCGTCGAACAATTGAGAAAGAAAAATGGCCTGGACAAAAACAGCGTCATTCACGTCGGGCAGAAGCTTACCGTAGAATGACATGGGCGTATATGTTTGAAGTTTTAGAAGATTTGAAGAAGTGTTCAGCCGACACCACCATTTTAGCCTCATCAAATTAGCCCTAGTGTCTTCTTTCGTTCGGTGCTCCACGCCATGATCAATCGGTCGGAGATGATGGCAATGAAGGCAACGCATAGGCCTGCGACGAGACCTCGTCCGGTATCCGCTTTTGTCAAGGCGATGTAAACTTCCTGGCCGAGATCACGGGTACCCACCAGCGCAGTGATGACCAGCATGCTGAGTCCCAACATGATGGTCTGGTTCACACCCAGCATGATTTCAGGCAGCGCAATGGGCAGTTTTACTTTCCACAGAATTTGTCGCCGCGTACAGCCGGAGACAGTAGCAGCCTCGATCATTGAGGAGGGTACTTGGCGAATGCCATGATCGGTGTAACGGATGATCGGTACCAGGGAATAGGCGATTACCGCAATCATGGCTGAAAAATCGCCGACACGGAACAGCATTACAACCGGAATAAGATAGACGAACGCCGGCAGTGTTTGCAGGGTGTCAATGACAACTTGGATGACCCGGTGGGCACGATCGCTTGCCGCCGCCCAGACACCCAAGGGCATCCCGATCAATGAAGCGACGGCTACGGATATTCCTATCAGGTAAGTGGTAATCATTGCCTTTTCCCAGTTTCCGGTAACGGCAATAAACGCGCCCATCAGGGAAACCAAAAGGGAGAGCCGCCACCCGCCGAGCTGGAAACCGGCAAGCGCCAGCAAACCAACCACGCCCACCCATGGAATGGCGATAAGGAATCGTTTTATGGGAACAAGAACATTGATAAGAAGCCACGCTTTTGTAGCATCCAGGGTATCGAAAAAGTTAACGTTAATCCAGGTAATCATCTTCTCCCAAAATTCGCCCGTTGTAATCGTAAGGTTTTTTGGGTAATTTGCGACAACTGGGATAATAAAGCCAACCACTGTAATGACAACAATGATGGCAAGGACTGTCAATAGATGGGGGTGGGAGCGGAAAAACCCCCGTCCTTTAATTGTATGATCGGGACTCTGAACGGCGTAAGACTGACTGAGCCGATCGAGAGCGATGGCGAGGAGCGTGATGGCGACACCGGCCTCTATCCCTTCTCCAATCGCAAGTCTTCGCAAGGCGTGCAGGACGTCAAAACCCAGTCCACCAGCGCCGATCATCGAAGCGATAATCACCATGTTCAACGAAAGCATTATCACTTGGTTAAGACCGACGAGCAACGTAGGGCGCGCGGAAGGAATCATAACTTTCCACATCAGCTGGCGGCGGGAACACCCGGTCATACGCCCGAATTCAACAATTTCTGCAGACACCTGTTCAAGTGCTACCAGACCACAACGGACCATGGGAGGAACCGCGTAGATGAGTGTTGCCGTCATCGCCGCCACGGGTCCGAAACCGAATAAAAACAGCACCGGCACCAAATAAGCGAACACCGGCACCGTTTGCATGAGATCCAGCAACGGTGAGATCGCTTTTGCAAACCAGGGGTGCCGGAAAGCAACGATTGCGAGCAACAATCCTCCGACAACACCAAGCGGCACGGCCACCACGATGGAAGAGAGTGTCACCATGGCGCTATCCCATTGGCCGAAAACGGCAAGATACATGAAACAAGAGCCAACTAAGAGCGCAAGCCCGATGTCGCGGACCCAAAACGCAATCAAGGAAAGCACGGTGATCAAAGCAAGCCATGACAGCGGTGGGATCATGAAGAAAGCCTCCCCGCCAAGAGGGATTTTTATTCCTCCTGAAAAGATTCCATGGGCGGCCACAAGAAACCAGTTGAGAACCCAAGAGAGGGAGCGAGTGAATTGCTTGAAAGTGAAAAGGCCGAGGTCGGCATCATTGATCAGCCACTTCATGAAATCGGTGATCCAGAATTTAAGTGGCACCACCCATCCGCGAGGATAATCGACGGCCCATGGGGCGAAGTCTCTAATTAGATACAGCCCCGTGACAGTTGCCAGCGCCATCACCCACAAAACAATCCATGTCCGGCGACTGAAATGCGAAAGACCCCCATTAGATGAAAACGCACTCACGGTCTGTTCCTCTTGCTGATGAGTACGCCAAGCACAGCATCACGGGTAATCTGACCGATGACCTTGCCTTTACCATCTGTTACGGCAAGGGGGGAGTCCTGTTCAAAAACTCGGGCGGCAAGCATCTCTATTTTCAAATCCTCAGGAACATTCCCGACGCAGGTGACGGTGTCATCTGCCGGGGTCATGATGGAACGTGCAGACAGCACTTTGGGGCGTGGAATTTCACGAGTAAACTCAGCCACATGATCGTTGATTGGGTTGATCACCAGCTCTTCGGGAGTGCCCACCTGAATAACGGCACCGTCTTTCATGAGGGCAATACGGTCGGCAAGACGTATAGCTTCATCAAAGTCGTGGGTGATGAAGACAATTGTCTTTTGGAGAAGATTCTGCAAGCGAAGAAACTCGTCCTGCATTTCGCGCCGGATGAGGGGATCGAGAGCGGAAAAGGGTTCATCAAGAAACCAGATTTCCGGTTTCACCGCCAGGCTGCGTGCAATACCGACACGTTGTTGCTGTCCACCGGAAAGTTGTCTCGGATAATAGCTTTCACGCCCTTTCAGCCCGACGAGTTTAATAATTTCCATCACTGAAGATTCGCGTGTGGTTCGGTCCATTCCCTGAACTTCTAGGGGAAATGCTACATTTTCGAGAACCGTTAAGTGCGGTAAAAGTGCGAAGTGCTGGAACACCATTCCCATCTTGTGGCGACGGATTTCGATGAGATCTCTGGCATTTATTTTGAGAAGATCCTGACCTTCAAAAATAATTTCCCCGGCAGTCGGCTCAATCAACCGTGACATGCAGCGCACAAGCGTCGACTTACCCGAACCCGAAAGACCCATTATAACAAATATTTCACCCTGATAAATTTCCAGCGAAACATTCTGGACAGCCCCGATTAAACCAGCGGCCGCAAGCGTCTCATGGCTCGGCATGGATGCATGCTTTTTGAGAAAACGCGTAGCCTTGTCACCGAACAATTTCCAAATGTTCTTGCAAACAATTTTCGGGATATTTTCCTGTGAGGCAGTATCGGTTTGCGGATTTATGGGGATCGACTCGGTACTTGTCATTATTCACTCTAAAATATTGCCAGGAGGGTATAGCCGGGCAGATGTGACCTGCCCGGCACGCTGTTTTTCAGTTTCAAATCCTACTTATCACAGGTGGCCCACTTCTTCCAGGTGTCTTTGTTATTCGACACCCACTCTTCCACGACCTCATCAACCGGACGGCCTTTAAGGTCAACCTCGCCGACCATGTTGCCCATCGTAGCGTTGTCCACCTGAAACTTCCGAATCGCTTCATAAGCACATGGCCATTTTTTCTCGCCGCCTTTCCAGCCAACTTTCTTAATCCAGCCACGTGGTTTACCGCAGTCATACGCAAGTTCAGGATTACTTCCCCACTTTGGATCGTTATAACATTCCTCGGTGTAACGCGGAAACTCGACAAATTCGCCCTTGTATTTGATCGGTGCCCAATGGGGCGTGTAAATCCAACCCAGGAAGGGCGCTTTGCGCTCATACGCGGATTTCAATTCTGCAAAAAGTGCTGCATCGGTACCCGCGTGCACAACTTCAAAATCTAATCCGAGCGCCTCGACGCGTTCATCGTCAAATCCAGCCCAGGTTACAGGCCCGCCAAGATACCGACCTTTGGGGTGAGTTTCAGGAGCGGCAAATTCTTTAGCACATTTGTTGAGCGCTTTCCAGTCTGGAAGACCGGGGCATTTTTCCTTCATGTAGATAGGATACCACCACTCCTCGATTGCAACCATGCCGGTCTCGCCCAGATCGACAGTTTTTCCGGTTTTAAGACTCGCCTCCATGGCTTGCTTCCCGGTGGTTTCCCACATTTCCATTGCGACATCGAGGTCGCCGGATTCAAGCCCTGCAAATTGAGCGATATAGTCGGCCTGTACGTATTTCACTTTATAGCCCATCTCCTCGAGCACTCGGCCCATCATGTGCGTCGTGATATATTGACCTGTCCAGTCGTGGATCGTTAGCTTTATGGGATCTTTCGATTTTGGATCTTCCGCAAAGGCCGAGACCGCAATAAGCATAGCCGCCACAAGGATCATCACAATCGTTGCACTTTTGAACGTGTAAAACATCGGTGTTCCAATCAGCTTTTTCATAATTCGTCCCCTTTCAATAATTCGTTGTTGTTAGAACTATCCCAAACCTTAAACGACGTATGATTGCATGTTTTCCAAACAGTTATTTAACTTTTAAAGCATGATATATTTATACAAATAACATGAAAATCATGATTTTTTGAGCTTTTGGTGTCTTTTGAATCAGCCGATCCACCTGATTACAGTGTATCTTCCATTCCTTAACGGGTGTTTACCAACATTGTTTCAGGATGAAACCACAAAGGGAACCATTTTGGCATTTTTTCCATTTGGCCGTTAGTTTTTGGTGGAAAATGAATTGAATTCATTTCCTGGTATTCTATATATTTAGAGCGTGTGGGATGTCAACAACAAATTTTGAAAATATAGTAAGCATCAGATAAAATACATTATTTTAACAATAATACATTAATTCCCGCAGGGCCTTAATCTTCATATCGGGAACCTCTAAGGAGAAAAAGCTTTAGCTAATAGATTTATAAATAAACACTTGACATCATAAAGCAACATTTATTAAGTGGTTGATCAATAGTCCAAGCTTTCTCATGGAGTCCTGATGAAAAACCCAGAATCCTTGCTTCCAGCCGAGCGGAGGAAGCACATACTTGACATTCTTACCAGTGAATTCACTGCCCGCAGCTCATCTCTCAGTGAAATGTTCAAGGTTTCAGAAATGACGATCCGGCGCGACTTTGATGTGCTGGAGCAACAGGGATTGGCCGAGAGGATCCACGGTGGAGCGGTGTTCAAGCAGGAACGGGTTGCCGGGAAATTCCACTATAAGAGCAGTATCAAGGAGAATTTGGAGGAAAAAAAACAGATCGCCCGAGAAGCCGCTACCATGATCGAGCCCCATGACGTGGTTTTCCTGGGTGAGGGTACTACCACTGCGTTAACCCTCAGATACATTGAACCAGGGCTTCCCTGCACAATTTTTACTAACAATCACGGGGTTGGATCTGAAGCCAACGGCGCTACCACAGCTGAAATCATTTTCCTTCCTGGAACCTACAATTCCATGTCCAATGCAGTGGCAGGCCCGCTTACCATGGAGATGATCCGTCAGGTCAATGCGACCAAGGTGATATTGGGCGCCGATGCGTTGAGCATCAATACCGGGGTTACCACCCCTGATCTTGAAATATCGATCATCGAGCGCAACATGATCAAATACACGAGGGGCCAGGTGATCATGTTGGCCAACCATACCAAATTAGGCTTGATTGCCCCGATGTCCGTCGTGCCGCTCAAGCAGATCGACGTACTGATCACCAATCGCAAGCTTCCGGCCGATTTCCAGAATGAACTCGATTCACTGCGGGTTCGGGTTGACATCGCCTGATAAAAGTACATCGATGCATGCGGTTCATCGAAAACAAATGCAATCGTTGCCATTCACCCATATAAAAGGAGGAAAAAATGAATCGTGCCATATGCAGCGGCAAACTTCAAATCAAAGGAGTTGATTTCAAAGTATTGTCCGATGACGAGATTGCCGATATCCACTTTGCCAGCCTTGAGATACTGGAAAAAACCGGTGTTTATGTGGAAGATGATGATGCCATCGATCTCTTCCATTCCATCGGCTGCCGGGTGGATAAAAACAAGCGAATCGTCAAAATCCCTCACTATCTTGTAGAGAAGGCCATAAGAACGGCGCCGTCCAGAATCACTCTGGGAGCACGCAACCCTGAAAAAAGCTATATCATGGAAGGCAAAAGGGTGACCTTCACCTCATTTGGCGAAGGGGTCAGCGTAGTGGATATCAATACCGGCGAAATCAGAGACTCGACCAAAAGGGACCTGGCTGCCGGCACAAGATTAATGGATGCACTGGATGCCTATGGTGTTTGTCACCGGCCTGTTTCTTCACTGGATGTCGATCCAACGGCCTATACTCTCCATAACTATGAAGCCATAGTGAATAACACGGATAAACCGGTGAGCTTAGGACCCGGCGACGGCAAGTGTTTGGAAAAAATCTATCAGATGTCGGCCATCATTGCCGGCGGGGAAGACACCCTGGTGGACAATCCCCTGC
Source organism: Thermodesulfobacteriota bacterium (assembly GCA_039714495.1). Lineage (GTDB taxonomy): Bacteria > Desulfobacterota > Desulfobacteria > Desulfobacterales > B30-G6 > JAJDNW01. The sequence continues at coordinate 13,459 of JBDLJD010000005.1, read as the reverse complement.
TGGTCGCTTCTACCTGTCCGGTAACGCCCCTCCGTCTGGTCAAACACTGCTGCGAAATCGGCATGAAAGCTGCCGAGTTCAGCATTCCGGTGCGTTTCACGACCATGGCGCTGGCCGGCGCCACCAGTCCGATCACCCTGGCAGGCACAGAGGCTGTTCAAAATGCGGAGTTCCTGGCCTGTGTCGTGATGAACCAGGCTGTGCGTCCCGGGGCTCCTGTGATTTATAGCAGCTCGACGACTTCGATGGATCTCAAGAGTGCCGAGGCTGCCGTCGGAACGCCGGAAATGGCGCTGTTTGCCGCTATGAACGCCCAGATGGCCCGATTTTACGGCATACCTTCCTGGAGTGGCGGAACGTAGACGGATACCAATATAGCCGGCGGCGCACAGGCAGGCCACGAAAAAACTTTAACGGCTCTCATTGCGGCAATGTCAGGGAACAATGTCCTTTATGGAGCAGGAATGTTAGAGTGTGGCATGGTTGTGGATTTCCCCCAGCTGTTATTGGATAGCGACATCATCGATATGATCATGTACTTCCTCAGGGGGGTTGAAGTCAGTGATCGAACGCTATCTGTGGACGAGGTCAAGGAAGGCGGTTACAAGGCCAGTTTTCTGATGTCACCCTTGACCGTGGAACTGATGCGGGACCAAAGCAGGCCAAAATTTTTTCAACGCATGAATCGAACCACCTGGGAAAATGCAGGGAAACCAGACCCCTATGATTTGGCCAATGAAAAAGTAAAAGACATCCTGGTCAACCATCAACCGACGCCGCTACCCGACTCCGTAGCCGACGACTTGAGAAGGTTTGTGGCTGAAGTAGAAAAGGAGTGGGGGGTTGAACCCAAAAATCCCGATTTCGATCCGGCAGGCCTGGTAAAGGATGCCTGAAGAAAGGCATGGTTATAGATAGGATTGGAATTTTCTCCATCCTGGTTTTGGAAATTGGAAGGAAGTCATTATGAAGTTCTACGTGTGTGTCAAGCATGTACCGGACACGGCAGCCTCCATAAAGGTTATGGGGGATGCTGATTACGACAAGACCGTGAAGTTCGTCATGAACCCCTATGACGAATACGCCTTGGAAGAGGCCGTCCAGCAGAAGCAGGCTCTCGGAGGCGAGGTGGTGGCTATAACCGTGGGAGGGAAGGAGTCGGTGGCCACCCTGCGCAGTGCCCTGGCCGTTGGAGCGGACAGGGGAATATTGGTAACGGCCGGTACCGTGTTTCTCGACAGCGGGAAAACGGCCCAGGCGCTTGCGACGGCCATTGAAAAAGACGGCGGCGCGGATCTCATTTTCATGGGCAAACAGTCGGTGGATACCGAGGGGATGCAGACGCATTACCGCCTGGCCAAGACGATGAAAGTGCCGGTGGCCAATGAGGTGGTGTCGCTCACTCTTGAGGAAGGGCGTGTCGTTGTGGAACACGAAGTTGGCGCAGGAGATCGTGAAGTACTAGAGCTGAGCATGCCGTGTGTGCTCGGGGCCACCAAAGGCCTGAACGAGCCGAGGTATCCGAAACTGCCGGACATCCTCAAGGCCAAGAAAAAGCCCATTCAGGAGATGAACCTGTCGGATTTGGGAATCGCTGACCAGGCGGACACCGCCACCGTGGCAAAGCTTTTAGCCTTGCCCGAGCGAGGGGCGGCAACCATGCTGTCGGGCTCGGTGGAGGATATGGTCAAAGAACTGATCGACCGCCTGTCCACTGAGGCCGAGGTGCTGTAGAAGGATGCCATTGAAAATTGGCAAAGGGATCACCTAAATTGATTACGGATCAAGGTTGGATCAAAACGTTCGACGACCCAACCTTTCAAAAAGCATGGAGAAAAAAAGATGTCCAATATTGGTGTATGGATCGAAACGGATCATAACGGCTTGAAACCCGCCAACTTTGGAGTGGTGACAGCCGCTAAAGCCGGTGGAACCGTTTATGCATTTGTCTTCAGCGAAGACGGCCGAAACCTCAGTGAGGAACTCGGGCGCTACGGTGTGGACAAGGTGGTATTCTTAAATGGGGATGGACCAGTAGAACGCGCGAGTGTTATGGCTGACGCGGTCAGAGAATACAAGCTGAGTACACTGCTGGGACTTTCAAGCTTCAAGGGGAGGGATTTGCTGGCCAGATGCGCGTGTGAACTGGAGGCGCCGCTTGCGCTGGATGCCACGGGAATAGACCTGGAAACGGGTACGGTCCTGAAGAGCCATTTTTCCGGTAAAACGACGGCCACCATTGTTTTGAAAGGGGATGTGTTGGTGTGCGGACTACGACCCAACGTGATTGAAGCCCAAGAGGCTCCTGCCGAAACTGAGGAAGTTGTTTTCTCCGGCAATGTTCCCGGCGATGATGGACTGAAAGTACTTGAAGTGAAAAAGGGCGAAAGCGGCAAGCAGGATCTCACCGAGGCCGATATCATCATCACAGGTGGACGGCCAATGGATTCGGCGGATAATTTCAAAATTCTGGAGGAATGTGCCGAGCAACTGGGCGCTGCGGTTGGAGCTTCGCGTGCGACCGTGGATGCCGGATTCGCTCCGCACAGCATGCAGGTGGGTCAGACCGGAAAAACAGTGAGCCCAAAACTTTACATAGGATGCGGTCTGTCCGGCTCGGTGCAGCATTTTGCAGGCATGAAAACCTCCAAGGTGATTGTGGGAATCAACACGGATAAAGATGCCCCCATCTTCGGCAAGTGCGACTACGGGATTGAGGGGGATTTGTTTGAGGTGGTGCCGGCTTTGACCGATGCTCTCAAAGCGCGGTGATGAATGCGGAAATAATACATCGAAATAACAGAATTCATTTAGGAGAACAAAGATGAAAGACAGTGCACAGGTCGTCATTATCGGAGGGGGAATTGTCGGATGCAGTACAGCCTATCATCTTACGAAAATGGGATGGAAAGATGTGGTTATCGTTGAAAAGGGAGAACTGACTTCCGGATCCACATGGCACGCTGCAGGACTGGTGGGACAATTGAGGGCCGAGCGCAACATCACCCGCATGCTCCAGTACAGCGTCAGTCTTTATGATACGCTTGAGAAAGAAACCGGACTTACCACCGGCTGGAAGATGACGGGCTGCCTGCATCTTGCCAAAACCCCGGAACGTATGTTCGAGTTGAAAAAAGGCGCCACCACCGCGCGCAGTTTCGGCCTCGAAATGAATATGATCACGCCGTCTGAGGCAAAAGACCTGTTTCCGGTTATGGCCATCGATGATCTGGTGGGTGCCGCCTTTATGCCCACTGACGGGCAGGCAGATCCGGCAGGCATTACCCAGGCCATGGCCAAGGGCGCTCGGAACAGGGGGTGCGAGATTTACGAACGCACGTTGGTCACGGGTTTTGAATTTGATAAAAAACGTGTGACGGCAGTTAAGACCGACAAGGGCGATATTCGCTGTGAAATCGTGGTCAACTGCACCGGCATGTGGGGGTGGCAGGTCGGCCAGATGCTGGGGGTGAACATTCCCCTGGTGCCGTTCCAGCACCAGTTTCTCGTCAGCGACGTGATCGAGGGGTTGCCGCCGGATCTGCCCACCATCCGGGACAAAGACAACCTGCTCTACTATAAGGAAGAGGTCGGTGGAATGGTCATGGGTGGCTACGAACGTAACGGCATTCCGTGGTCCATCGACGGCGTTGACAACGGTTTTATCTCCCAACTGCTGGATCCGGATTTCGAACACTTCGAGTCGCTGTCCGAACCGGCTATGCAGCGTACCCCGTGCCTGGCCGAGACAGGTATATCGCGCCTGGTCAACGGCCCGGAGGCTTTTACGCCTGACGGCGATGCCATCATGGGGCCGGCGCCGGAACTGGACAACTGTTTTGTGGCTGCCGGTTTCAACGCTTTTGGCATCGCCGCCGGCGGTGGTGCCGGAAAGATGATGGCCGAATGGATCATCGAGGGAGAGCCGAGCCTGGATATCTGGCCGCTGGACATCCGGCGGTTTGGCCCCTACCACAAAAGCCGCGCCTACAACGTGGAGCGCACCCGGGAGCTGTACGGCAAGCACTACACCATCCATTGGCCATCTGAGGAGCACGACTCCGCGCGGGGCGTCAGGCGCAGCCCACTTTACTATCTACTCAAGGAAAAGGGTGCCGTGTATGGAGCCAAGTACGGATGGGAGCGTGCCAACTGGTTTGCCCTTGATGGCGCGGAACCCAAGGACGAGCATACATTCAAGGTGCCCAACTGGTTTGCCCAGGTGGCTGCCGAACATAAAAACGCCCGTGAAAACGTGGTGCTCATCGACCAGTCATCCTTCTGCAAATTCGAGGTGGAGGGGCCGGGTGCACTGGCGTGCATGAACCGCTTGTGCGCCAACCAGATCGACCAGCCCGTGGGCAAGGTGATCTATACGCAGATGTGCAACGAAAGGGGCACCATCGAGTGCGATATGACCGTTGGAAGAGTGGCTGATGACCGGTTTTTTATCGTTGTGGGAACCGCATTCGGTTTGCGGGCAGACTGGTGGATAAGAAATCATATGCCCACCGACGGATCGGTCAGTTTCAAGGATGTTACCTCCGCCTATGCGGTGATCAACGTCATCGGGCCCAAATCCCGGGAACTTTTACAGCGTAATACCCGGGAAGACATGGGCAACGATGCCTTTGCCTTCGGAACGCTGAAAAACATGACGGTAGGATATGCACCGGTCATGGCCTTCCGGGTCACATATGTGGGCGAACTAGGGTATGAACTGTACATCCCGTCAGAGTTTGCCGGCCATGTTTACGAAACCCTCTGGGAAAGCGGACAGGACCTTAGTATCGCCAATGCCGGGTATCGTGTCATCGCCTCCACTCGCCTGGAAAAAGGCTATTCGGACTGGGGTTCGGAACTGACACCGGAATATACGCCCTATGATGCCGGCATAGGGTTCTGCGTGGACCTGAAAAAGGAAGACTTTATCGGCCGGGCAGCCCTTGCCGAAATCAAGACCGGGGGGGCAGTTTGGAAGCTGTGTACCTTTACCATCGATGTGGGAGCCCCCCTGATGCTACAGGGCAGTGCCCCCATTCTCAACAACGGCAAGGTTGTCGGGGTGACCTCCAGTTCAGGCTACGGACACACCATCGGCAGGAATATCTGCTACGGGTATCTGCCCACTGATATGGCGGATGTGACCGACGGCTTTGAAATCGAGTCCTACAAAACGGTCTACCCTGCCAAACGTGAACTCAACCGCGCCCTATACGATCCAAAACGGGAAAAGATGCTTTTTTAACATTACTATGTCGTTTATGCAACTATGGGGTTAAATCGCATGCAAAGAGAGGAAACCCACGCGGGACCAGGCATGCGTGGTCATGATCGTTGAAATGAAATTGTGCAATGGCGTCGGTCAGGGTGAACCCCCCGGGGATGAACAACTTTATTGAAACGTGACTATAAGGAGGCACGCAAATGGGAAATGTGGCATCTGTAGAAGAAATCATTAAAAAGGTGAACATTTGGGACGCCACAAAGGTGGCGTACGAACCTCTTTCCGGTGGAATCACCAACCACAATTATACATGCACGGTGGATGGAACAAAGTACGTGCTTCGTATTCCAGGCGCCGGTACGGAAACATTCATCGACCGAGAAGTTGAAATAAGCAGTTCCATTGCCGCGGCAAAAACAGGGTCTTCACCGGAAATTCTGTGCGTCGTCAAGCCCGAGAATGCATCGGTTATCACCTTTATCGAAGGCGAAGTTCTGCACCCGGATACACTTGTGGCTGATGACGAACATATCGTCAAGGTCGTTTCAGCCGTAAAGCAGGTGCATGATAAAGCGGTTTTCCAGGCCGAAACTAATGTTTTTGAGATGACACGGCGCTACATTGACATGGCCAAAGAAGTTAACGCATTTTTCCCGGATGATTTCATTTGGATGCTGGCTATTTCGGAAAGGATCGAAAAGGCCATGGATCGCGATAAACCAGCGCCCGCTGCCTGCCACAACGACCTGCTGTCGGAGAACTTCATCGTCGATCCGAATGGACAATTGTGGATACTGGATTGGGAGTACGGGGGTATGAACGATCCCTATTTCGACCTGGGAGATTTTGCCGTCGAACATCCTTTGAATCCCACCCAACAAAAGCTGATTATCGAAACCTACTGCGGCGAATATCAACACCACAGATTCTGCCGGATGATGTTACACCAGCTTACCGCCGATTTGTGGTGGTGCCAGTGGGCCATGATTCAGGACAGGATATCAAAGATCGATTTCGATTTTTATACCTACGGTCTAGGCCGCTACAGTCGTTTCAGGGATAATTATTATAATCGCAATTTTAGCTCATGGCTTGAAGGCGTGTAAAGAAGCTTAGTACGTACAACTGTAAGTACCGAATAATTCAGAGATATCCGTATAATTAGCCAAGACATATATTTGGTCAAGCAGGCCGGGTCTAATAAATAATGGGTCGACCGGTAAATTTATGTTGCTATATAGGAAAGGCTGCGGTAGTGAGATGTCTATACATCTATAACAGTAGACGATTAAACTGATACTATAAAGTCTTTAGAGAAAGATCATTGTAATTTTAGGAATTGCCAACATTGAAAATCGTCGATCCCAATAATCCGATCCCCAAATATCTTCAAATCAGCTCCTGGCTCCAGGAATCGATTATGATGGGAAGGTATCAAACCGGAGAAAAAATACCCTCGGAAATCGAGCTGTCCCAGATCTGCAGCGTTAGCCGCAATACGCTCAGACAGGCCATCGGCGAGTTAATTGACAAAGGAATGTTAAAAAAGGCCAAAGGACTGGGCACATTTGTTACCGCGTCTAGACCTGTTGCTCTGCGGCACAAGCTGAACCGTATTTCCAGTTTCGGGCAGGAGTTGTATCAGACGGGTGTCCTGGAAAATACACGCGTGCTGGATAAGGGATATGAAAAGCCTCGCAAGAACGTAGGCCAAAGTTTGGCTTTGAATGATGACAGCCGAGTCATTGCTGTCCGACGGCTCAGGTCCGGTGACAACATTCCTTTGATCTATGAGGAAACATATCTGCCCGTCGATCTTTTCGATGGTATTCTGGAAATGGACCTGACCGGTTCCATGTACGAGGTTTTTACTAAAAAATTTGGTGTGGCCCTGACTAGAAGCGAGAAGATCATTCGGGCCGTAAACCTCAACAAGAAAATTGCCGGGCTGCTCGGGTTACGCACCAACAGCGCTGCCCTGTACATGGAAAGCGTGACCTACAACGATCGTAACCTCCCGGTTGAAGTGCTCTGCTGTTACTTCAGGGGAGACAAGTACAGCTTTGAAGTGGAACTGGGCCAGTACCACCTGACCCAGTGAACCCCATAGTTGCATAAACAACTATAAAATAAGTTTCATACATCTAACACCAATTTTTAAAATGTTGCTTTAAGGAGGAAACCGATGGAAAAGAAAAACCTGCTAGAAAAACTGGTAGAAGTCAGTCCTGGAATGGAGATCTGGTGGGATTCGTCTCCGGTGATTTTCGATAACTGGTGCCGCAAGATGCTGGACAAGGCAACCCCGGAAAACCGGGAGATCATGCAGGCCCAGTTTGATCGTATGTATGATAAAAAATCACCGGAAACCCAGTTGTTCCGGGGTGTTACCACTAACCCAGCACTTTCGCTGCAGGCGATTAATGATGACCCCGCTTTCTGGGAAAAGGTGGCCAAGGATATTATTGCCGAAAACCCGGATATTGACAAAGAAGCGCTGTTCTGGAGCCTCTACCGTGAGGTGGTAAAACGGGGGTCTGACACGTATTTGCCTCTATTCGAAAAAAGCGGATTTAAGGAAGGTTACCTGTCAGGACAGACCGATCCCCGTAGTGTTTTTGATAAAAACGCGATGCTGGAACAGGCACTGGATATCGCCTCCATCAATCCCAATGTCATGATCAAGATTCCTGGTTCCGGGGAGGGGTATGAGGTGATCGAAGAACTGACCGCCAGAGGCATTTCAACCAATAATACCCTGTCATTTATTCTGCCCCAGTTGGTAGATTGCGCCGAATCCGTGAAAAAAGGGCTTGAGAGGGCCAAAAAGAACGGTGTTGACCTGAGCAAATGGCGGTCCGTGATCACCCATATGGAAGGCCGCTTCGGGGACCTTGGTGGTTTGCGGGATGCGGCCGCGGAACAGGGTATCGAGCTGTCTGAAGGAGAGGTACGGCAGGCGGAACTGGCCATCTTTAAAAAGGCGTATAAATATCTTGAAGACAACAATCTGCCCAGTAAGATGCTGTCGTGTTCACTTAAAATTGGCCCCTCCGTGAACGGCAAGAAACGCATCTGGCATCTCGAGGAAAAAACCGGGGCGTCTGTGGTGGTCACCTGCCCACCGTCATTCATCGATGCCGTGATGAATTTTGAAGGTGAAAAGGATATCGTATTCGAGGCAGACCGCATCCACGCGGAAACACCCAAAGATGTGCTGGACAAGCTCATGCGTATTCCCTATTTCGAGAGGGGGTATGCAGTGGACGGCTACACCCGTGATGAATACAACACCCATCCGGCCCTGCAGCGTACGGCCGAACAGTTCTCCAAGGCAACCGAGGAGATGGTGTCATTCGCCGGTAACTGTCTGTAAATCAATTTGCATTATTTGAAAAAAACCTAACCAAAGGAGATTGTCATGCAAATAGGCGTATTGAAAGAGATCAAGATAAAGGAAAACCGTGTCGCCATGACGCCGGCGGGAGTTGAGCAGATGGTCGCACATGGTCATTCGATCAGTGTCGAAACCACGGCCGGGGAAGGGTCCGGTTTCTCTGATGAAGCCTATGTCAACGCCGGGGCGGCCATTGCCGATTCGGCCAAGGCCGTCTACGACGCGTGTGAAATGGTGATGAAGGTAAAAGAGCCCCTGCCGGTGGAATATGATCTGATCCGGGAGGGGCAACTCCTTTTTACCTATTTTCACTTTGCGGCAGCCGAAGAGCTGACCCGGGCCATCATAGACAGCAAAAGTATCGCTGTTGCCTATGAAACCGTCGAGAAAGCGGACCGCTCCTTGCCGTTGTTGACGCCCATGAGTGAAGTCGCCGGCCGCATGGCCATCCAGGAAGGCGCTAAATATCTGGAGAAAACCTACGGCGGCAAGGGCGTGCTGCTCAGCGGTGTTCCCGGGGTGAATCCGGGTACCGTTGTAGTGATCGGCGGTGGTATTGTCGGAACCAATGCGGCCAAAATGGCCTGTGGCATGGGCGCTAAAGTCTACCTTCTGGATACCAACCTCGAACGACTACGGTATCTTTCCGACGTGATGCCCAAAAACTGTTTTCCCATTGCCTCCAACCCGGCTATCCTGCGGAACCTGCTGGCGGATGCAGATCTCGTGGTGGGAGGAGTGCTGATCCCCGGTGCCATGGCACCCAAACTGATCACCAGGGAAATGCTCTCCGGCATGAAGAAGGGCTCGGTAATCGTGGACGTGGCCATCGACCAGGGCGGATGTGTCGAGACCGCCAAAGCTACCACCCATGACGATCCCATATACGAAGTAGACGGCATCATTCACTACTGTGTGGCCAACATGCCCGGTGCGGTTTCCATGACTTCCACCATAGCGCTGACCAATGCCACGCTGCCCTATGCGCTGTTGCTGGCGGATAAAGGATATAAAAAAGCGGTGAAAGAGCATGCGGATTTGGCCAAGGGGATGAACATCATCGACGGCAAGGTTACCTACAAGGGTGTTGCCGAGGCTTTCGGCCTGGAATATGTACCGCTGGATACTGTTCTTTAACGGTGTGATCAATGCGAATATCGTGGTAAAAAGTAAACTTTAAACGCTTAAATATATAAAGGATGTTAAAAACCGAAAGGAGAAAAAAATGAAAAAAGAACTCAAAGACTGGTTTGTCCCCTGGTTGTACACCGCCAGGGAATACAATGTGGGCATTTTAGATCAGGCAATGGATAACCCGCAAAATGCCCGCCTGATGCTCAATGAAAACCCCATTCCCCCCTCGGAAAAGGTTATCGAAGGGGTCGCAAACGCCCTTCGGGAAGGCAACTGGTATCCAGATAGTTTCTTACACCTGAGAACTAAAATTGGTAAGATGTATGGTCTGGGCCCGGATAATGTGGCCCTGTGCAACGGTTCTTCGGATACCATCGACACCATGATGCGCCTGTTTTTGCATCCCCAGGATGAGTTTATCCTGTCACATCCAACCTTTGAGCTGTTCCTGACCAGGGCCGAGCTCTGCAATGCCAAGGTCGTTCAGATTCCTGTGAGAGAAGATGATCTGCAGTACGACGTGGATGGCATGCTCAACGCCATCAATGAACGCACGAAATTGATGCTGATCATCAACCCCAATAACCCCACCGGGGTCTTCATCGAAGATAAAGACCTCATTCGGTTTTGTGAAACAGGAGTCCCCCTTTGCGTGGATGAAGCCTACCTGGATTACAATCCGGACCGGCCGTCAAAAGCGGCTCTCATTGAAAAATATCCCCATGTGTTTCTATCGGTGACATTTTCCAAGGCATACGGATTTGCCGGTATCCGGTTCGGATTTGTGTTGGGTTCCGAAGAGATGATCGCCGCCTTTAACCGCATGTTTCTGCCCTGGAACGTGAGCCGGATGTCGGCGGCGGCTGCCGAAGCCATCATCGACAACCCGGGTGAAGTCAAGGCAAAGGTGGAACATAACAACAAGTGGATGGCCATCTTTTCGGATGAATTGAAAAAACTGGGGCTGAAACCGTATCCGGCGAACGGTAATTATATGCTGATCGATGGGAGCATGACGGGTAAAACGACGGCGGAGATTTTAAAAGCCGCCCTTGATGAGAATATTTATCTGAAAAAAATCGGTGAACTGCATGGAAAGAACGGCTTTTTTCGTGTCACACCGGGCAAGGATGAGGAAAACGAACGTTTCCTGACGTTCATCCGGGCCTACTTCGGATGAGTCCCGATATTGACAGGCTTTGGTAGTATTGACACCCCGGTTGGACAGATCGTTTCCGACCGGGGTGTCATCGGTTTTGTGTTTACAAACGTAAGGGAGAACTTGAGGAATACAAAAGGTGTCTTTTAAAACTGCCATATTCGATCTGGATGGGACTCTGTTCGCCACGCTAGAGGATATCGCCGATTCGGTCAACCGCGTACTGTCTGCCAGGGGCTTTCCATCCCATGCGCTGGAATCCTATCGATTTTTTGTCGGAGATGGAAGCCGGATGCTCGTCAAAAGGGCGCTGCCTGAAAACGAACGTTCAGACGAATCAGTGGAACGTTTTCAGAACGCATTCAAAAAAGACTACGCCAATGCTTGGGACGTTAAGACCAAACCCTACAAAGGCATACCGGAACTATTAGACTGCCTTGTGCAAAAGGGTGTCATAATGGCGGTGTGCAGCAACAAACCCCATGCATTTACGGCTCTGTGTGTGGAGAAGTTGCTGGATAGATCGTGTTTTGATCAAGTTATGGGCCAAAGCAGCCGTTATCCTAAAAAACCAGCCCCGGACAGTGCCCTGGCCATTGCCCATGATATGGGCGTTGCCCCTTCCGAAATAGTGTTCATCGGTGACTCCGGCGTGGACATGCAGACCGCTGTCGCAGCCGGCATGCTGCCTGTGGGTGCATCGTGGGGATTTCGTCCCGATGAAGAGCTCCTGGAAAACGGCTGCCAATTCCTCGCCCGCAATCCTATGGACGTATTAAAAATCTTTAACAATAGCTTGAACGTCTAAAGAGCGAACAGGCAAAGGAAATAACTCTCATCACGAAAGCACGAAAGTGTGAAATCGCGAAAAGGACCAGATTAAATTTCGTGTTTTTCAAGTTTCGTGTTTTCGTGATTGATTTTTATTTTATACCTATGCGCATTCTCTTCATCGGCAACAGCCATACCTACCTGCATTACATGCCGCAGTTGCTTACCGGGTTGGCGCGGCTCAAGGGAAGAACGGTCATAACGGAACAGTCCATTGGCGAGGGAGCAGGCCTTGCATGGCACTGGAAGCGCTCTGAAGCACGGGATCTTATCGAAAAAGGCCGATGGACCCATGTGGTGCTCCAGGAACGCAGCCGGGGTGCCCTGGAAGATAGAGCATCCATGCATGGTCATGCGCTTCGGTTTAACAAGGTCATCCGCGATTCTGGCGCCCGAACCGTTTTTTTTATGACCTGGGCTGCCAGGGGGAAAAATCGGGATCAGACCGTCATTAGCAAGACCTATCAGGATATTGCCCAGGCCTGCGGAGCTATGCTCGCACCTGTTGGAAGAGCCTGGGAATCGACACTGGCGCAGCCGGCTTGTGAAAATCTTTTTCACAGGGATGGACGACATGCCGGCAAGGCCGGTGCCTATTTAACAGCCTGTGTATTTTATGCGCTGATATGTAAAGACAACCCCATTGGTTTGAGCGGTATCGTAGAAAGGGAAGGGAAGATATTGGCAAACCTTAAGGAAGAACAAGCCCTCCTTCTCCAGGAGGCAGCACGCGACGCTGTGGGCGAGCAAGCTGATTCAGATGTCAGCTGAAATAGTTCATTAATTCATCGGCATCTTCGAGAATGATGTCGGCACCGGCTTGGACAAGACGCTGTTTCAGGGACTGTTTATGCGGAGAGGAATGCAGGATGCCAACGCCCTTGAAGGCGTGGGTCGAGTTTGCAGCGGCCATCATATCATCGGGCATATCGCCCACATAATAGAAACCCCTTAATTTTTCTGAACAATTTTGAACAATCGCATCCAGCATGAACGGGTGGGGTTTGCTCAAGTGTAGGACTTCACCGCTCTTTTCATAGACTTTTTCCTCTTCAGTCAGGCACTCATCCAGGGTATAGGTAATTTTAAAATGCGTCTGCAGGTTGAACCGGTTCAGAGCATGTTCGGCTTCGGAACGCGGCCGGCCAGTGGCCAGGGCCAGCCTGTGTGTTTCTGCCAGGCGTTTGATAGTTGATGCCGGAATAAGGAGGGCTTCCCTGTCGATGAGTCCCTTGCGGTCGTGGATTCTCGGAGCAAAACCATAGGTTTGTCTGAAAAGATCTCCCCCAAGGTAAAGCTCCTGGAATATCTGTTTGATAATGTTGCCCGTACCCACATCACCAGTGGACAGATATTCGATCCAGGAATCGGTCTTGTCTGAATGTTGTTTTTCAAGGTCGGCAAGGGGTGTCACTGATGATTTCAAGTAAGCGGACAGTTCTTTTACATCACAGCGGGGCATCAGATTTTCATGGCAGGCCCACCCTTCTCTATGGGGGCTTTCCGGGGGTGTTTCGATTTGCGTCATGAGCAGGGTAAGCACGTGATAGGTGAGTTCCCAGTCATTGTTCAACCCGCCGGCCTGTTTGACGCCGGCCAGATCAGTCAGCGAGAAAAGAGGGTCAGGTAGATCTTTCCCGGATATAATGCCGTTGAAAAACAGCCGGGCCGTCTGCCGGACAGCCTCCCGGTATGATCCCGAAACATCGAC
>JBDLJD010000004.1:0-59599 GCA_039714495.1 Thermodesulfobacteriota bacterium | reverse complement strand
GTCAAGGGGCCGAGGTTTCAAGGGTTGATTTTCGTTGGTAGCTGGTGGCTCATAGATGATTGTCGGCCAACAGCTAACAACGAACAGTAGGTTGTTTTCACTTGGCCCCTCGGCCCCTGGACCCCTTGAATCCTTGATAAGTATAGAAAAACTTCCTTCAGCTACTTATCAAGAATACAGATAATAAATTACCATGGAAGTTTATGGGAACGCTAACGACTTGATGAAGATATCCTGAAAATCGGGGTGCAGCGCCAGCTCAAGGACTTCTGTTTCCTGCACCAGCTCCCGGGCCTTTTTACGGTAGTTGTCGTCGAACAGGGTCAGCACCGCTCCTGCGCCGGCAGCGTTGCCTACGATTTCGATCTCTTCTGAAGCCAGGGCAGGGAACATGCCGATGGTCAGCGCGTCTTCCTTTTCGATGTAACTGCCAAAGGCGCCGGCAATCAATAAACGGGAAGGACCTTCATAGCCTTTTTCAGTGCAGAGCATCTGTATGCCTGCGTAGAGGGCTCCCTTGGCCAGCTGAATGGCACGGATATCCCTCTGCGCCAGGGTGACAGCATTTCCTGACAGGGTTTCCTCGCCTGGCGCGAGAATATATTCAGGCAATTCATCTTCATACTGAAATAGATCCGGAGCTGCCTCCGTGTTGAAGCGCCCGTCGTTCAATATCAGGCCGGCCCGACAGAGTTCAGCCACAGCACTCACCACCCCTGACCCGCACAATCCGGACACTTTCTTGGGTTGTTTGGGATTTTTCTGAATAACGGAGCAGACCGCCTTTCCGGTCTGTGCATCCACTTTGATCGCGTCGATGGCCCCTGAGACAGCATGCATGCCGTGGCGGATGGAGGCGCCTTCAAAGGCCGGCCCTGTGGCACACGAAGTAGCTGAAAACCCGTGCTTGCCGAGGAAAATGATTTCGCCGTTGGTGCCCACATCCGCCAACAGGGTTCCTTCAGCCTTTTGGCCCAGGTTGACCGCCAGTGTTGCGCTGACGATATCGGCCCCAAGAAATCCGGAAATAAGCGGCAGCGTACGAACTTCCGCAACAGGGTTGAACGTCAGCCCAAGGCTGCCTGCTGCTACGCACCTTTCCTCCTTGAACAGCGGTTCATAAGGGAACACACCAATGGAGGAGGGGTCTTCGCCCAGAAACATGTGGATCATGGTGCTGTTGCCCACGATGACCATGGTCGCAATGGTGTGGGGATCGACATCTGATGATCGGCAAAGTGAGCCGACGCCCCACTCCATGGCTTTGACAGCCATTTTCTGCAGGCGTTTCAAGGTGCCCGGGGTTTGAGACACGGCCGTAATCCGACTCATGACATCGTCGCCCAGCAATACCTGCGGGTTCCTCAAGGATATTGAGGCGGCAACCCTGCCTTCATTCAGGTCGCAAAGGTAAAGTGCGATGGTGGTGGTACCCAGGTCCACAGCAATGCCGTAGGGAGCGGATGGCGCCCGGGAAACCGGGATTGTATCCGGCAGGGTGGTGGGGCCTTTCTGGGCCACTTCGGGCGTCAGCATCGAAGATTCGGGAATATCGACAATCATGTCTCCCAAGACGTCCACGCGGCATCCCAAACGGTATCCATTCTCTATCTCCTGTTGGGTTAGGACACCGGATTCGGGAAGGTCGTCTCCGCTGTTCACATTTTCGGGCGCAATGATCCGGATTTTGCATTTACCGCAACGACCACGGCCGCCGCAGTCTGCCCGTAGCAGCACACCCGCTCCCACCAAGGCTTCGAGGAGGGTCTGGCCCGGTTCAACTGAAATCGTACGGTCTTCCGATTGGATGGTGATTTTGCACTTGTTTGTATTCATAGGGTTCTACTTTCAAAACCTGAAGTAAACGTTTTAAATTCCTTGTATTTGCCGGTCTCGTGAAAAAAACAAGGGGTTCCACTGGGGCGGCAACTTTGACGATGACTCAAGTTAAGAAGAGTTATTTGGACTGTCAACAGGAAAAGGGGTAGAAAAATGTTGTTTGCACTTGGGCAACAATACCAGCAGTAATAGGGCATTTAAGGGGCGCGTCCCTCTAAAACGGTATCGAATGCGGTTTTACTTCTTGACAAGTTAAAAAAATTGCTATATTTCGCATTGCACCCATGAGGCCGGTCCGTATCAAATAAAGACCCCTTACACATTAGGAAGGGCAGCGGCTGCATCGCCTGCCCGAAAATTCATTTTTTTCAATTTCACTTTTTTTATCAGGAGGAGAACATGACAAAAGCAGAACTGATTGAACAGATGGCCAAGGATGCCGGTATTTCCAAAACTGCCGCTGCTGCTTCGCTGGCATCTTTTATGACGGGTGTTACCAAGGCCCTCAAGAAAAGAAACGGCAAGGTAACCCTGGTGGGCTTCGGAACTTTCAAGAAAGTCTACCGCAAGACCCGTAAAGGCCGCAATCCTCAGACCGGCGAAGTCATCAAGATCAAAGGCAAGAATGTCGTTAAGTTTACCGCCGGGAAAAAACTGCTGGACTCCGTATAAAACAAATTCGTTCGCTGAAGGGAGCGAACGAATTTGTTTTTTGATAAAAAAGCCGTCTGTAATTTCCCATTGGAAATTACAGACGGCTTTTTATATTTACCGATAATCAATTCCCCGCTACACTCCTGAGGGAACTGACAGCTTCATAAAAGCCGATACACCTTAACCGGCTTCGAATATCCTTTGACAGGTTGTGGATATTCCTCTTTTAGCTGGTATACTTGGGACAGGTCTGCCACTGTTTCTTCACTGATCAGGATGTCGCAGCCCACCTTCTTGGTCAATTCCTCTATTCTCGATGCCAGATTAACGGTACTGCCGATCAGGGTGTAGGACTGCCGGTTTTCACTTCCCGTGATGCCGGCCAACACCTGGCCGGTGCAGATGCCGATGCCGTGCGCAAACGGCGGTTTCCGCCGGTCGGTCCTTTGAACGTTCAACCGGTCCAGGCTTTTACGCATCTCCAGGGCGGCCTGCACGGCCTTGTCCGCATGCCCGGGCTGCTTGATGGGCACCCCGAACACCGCTTCAATTTCATCCCCCACATACTGCAGCACCAACCCGTTGTGCTGCCGGATTGCTCGCTGCATGGCCGTAAAATAGGCACGCATGCTTCTGATTACCTCTGCCGGCGGGTTATCCTCCACGTAAGCAGTAAAACCGCGCAGATCTGAAAAGAGCAGGGTGGCGGTTCGCAGCTCGCCGTCCACGGGAACGTTACCGCTCAATATATGGTCCCTGATTTCAGGGGTGGTATATCTCCCAAAGGTGTCCCGGATGTGTTTCCGGTCGGCCAGGCCCCGGATCATATTGTTGCCGGTGTCGCCTAGAATGCCGATTTCGTCGTTGGAGATAACCCTCACCCGCTGATTGAAATCGCTGCCCTTCACCTGTTCGATGACCTCGAGCATGTTGTTGATGGGCTGGATGATCGAGTTGCTCACCAGGTAATTCAGTTTGATGACGATAGCCAGGAATACGGCACTCAGCAGCAGGGTAAAGACCAGTATCTCTCGGCTCAAAAGTGCTGCCGATATGCCCGTCCCCTCGACCTCCCACGCGATGAACCCGACGGTCACGACCAGAAGAACCAAAGGGTTCAGCGTCCCGGCCATGTTGAGCAGCCGGATCCTTCGCAGAATGGAGAGCCGTATGACGCCTGGGGTAGATGTGAGCCGTCCCTTGGGAAAAAAGAGGGGTACCAGTTTGTTGCGTGCATAGTCTTCGATGAGGAAAAAGGACAGCCAGGCGGCGATCAGCCCGAGCATGAAGGTCCTGAAAAGTATGAACAGGCTCATCCCCATGGGAATGCCCTTGAAGAAGTTGAGCGTTGACATGAGGGTGACAGGAACAATGATAAACATGGTCAAATCGACCAGTGCAATGATGAAAGGCAGGTTCAGCAAGCGTTTCCGCGCCTTGTTTTCCAGCGGTACGTCTATCTCCAGATCTCGATGCAGGGCGCTTGAATACCTGGCGATCGGGCGTTGGAAATAATACTGAAGGGCCAGCACCAGCAGGTTCGTCAGTATGAAAAAGAGCAGGAACACCATCCAGCCCCCCTGCATAAAAAAGAATCCTTTCCGCAACTTGAAAAAGTCGAGCGGTGTGAACGTATTCAGGAGAATGATGGCCGCAAAACTGAACAGGTTGGCCCCGAAGTTGCGGAGATATAGTGCGATGAACAGCGAATCACGGCGCCTCGCCGGATTTTTTTTGTGCGCCTGATGTGTCGATGAGGCAGCCATTTTTATTGTATGGCATGATTGCGTCCTGTTTTCAATGCATCCGTGTCGCGTTTTATAAAATCGTGGAACACAATTTCATTTACATTAATATTTACATTGACGTTTACATTTTTGAAGGTGTATGATTGTATCCGGTTGAATGATTTAGCCACAAAGACGCGAAGGCACAAAGGGATCAATGGCGTATTGGAGTGATGGAACGCATGCCACCGAACCCAATACTCCAGCGTTCCAGTGTATTTGTTTTGGGAGGAGACCATGCGACGCAAACTGACCGACAAACAGGCGCATCTGCTGGCTCACCTGCGGCAGGCCATCGACCGGGAAGGGCAGGTGCCGAGCCTCCGGCAGGCGGCGTCCGACCTGGGGGTGAGCCATGCAGCCGTCGCCCAGAGCCTGCGGATCCTGGAGGACAAGGGGTATGTCAAGCGGGAGGGGCGCTACAGCCGGACGATTCACATCCTGAACCGTGCGCGTGAAACCGCCGGTCACCAGCGCTGGCGCGAGATTCCAATTGTGGGGCAGGTGACGGCCGGTTTGCCCATGTATGCCCAGGAAGAATGGGCCGGGAGTGTTGTACTGGATGCCGGCCTCTACCACGGGCAAAATCTTTTTGCCCTGCGCATCCGCGGGGATTCGATGCAGGGGGCGGGGATTCTGGACGGCGACCTGGCCATCTGCGAGCCGCGCCAGTATGCTCAAAACGGAGAGATCGTGGTTGTGTTGATCCATGGTGAAGAGGCAACCGTCAAACGGTTTTTCCTGCACCGCGACAGCATCGAACTGCGGCCGGAAAATCCGCGCTACAAACCTGTTTGCTACGGCTTCGACGAAGTGCTGGTCCAGGGCAAGGTCGTGGGCCTCCAGCGCTGCTTAAGTAGGGAGTAAGCAGTAAGGAGTAGGGAGATTTTCGGAGGTCGGAGATCAGAGGTCAGGAAACGGTACCTCAAAAAGCACTTGGAAATTGGCTATTCGCTATTGGAAATTGGACATTCGCCCTTTGCCTTTTTGAATATCCAATAACCAATATTCAATGTCCAATAATCAAGTATCAAAACACTGCAACGCAACATATAAAGTGACAATTTTTAATCAGGACTTGACCCGGATCTGACCAAATTTATGAGAACATCGAATTTTGAACTTTTTACTGGCCGCCAGAAGCTAACCTGACACCCGACACCAGGAAGCATTTACTTGGATCAACTCGGACAAGGGGAGGAAATATCAAATGTCAAAATACCCCTGCACCATCCGCGTGGGCACGAGCGGGTATTCGTATGCGGAATGGCTGGATGCCGGATTTTACCCCCCGGACACGAAGCCGGGGGCGATGCTGCAGCAATACACCCGCCGGTTCTCTGTTACCGAACTGAACTATACCTGGTACCAGATGCCCAAGGCGCCGGCCATCGAGCGGATGCGCCAACAGGTCCCATCGGATTTTCAATTTGCCGCCAAGCTGACGCGCTACCTGACCCACGAGATCGACGCGGACCAGTGGCGGACACATGCCGCCCAATACCGGGACGGCATCGCCCCCCTCATACAGTCCGGGCAGCTTGCGGCCGTGCTGGTGCAGTTTCCGCCTTCATTCCAGCGGACACCCCAAAACCGGCACTATCTGGCCGCGCTGCTGGATGAGCTCCACGGGCTGCGGGCGGCCGTGGAGTTCCGGCACGTCTCCTGGGCAACCGAACGGGTGTATGTGGAGCTGGAACGGCGCCAAACCGCCCTGGTGTCGGTGGATGCGCCCGGTCTTAAAGAGCTTTTCCCGCGGCTTGACATTGTCACCAGTCCGGACCTTTTCTACATCCGCTTTCACGGCCGCAATGCCCGGGGGTGGCGATCCGGCAATATGCAGAAACAGTTCAATTATGACTACACAGAGGCTGAACTGCACGAATGGACCGAAGAAAAGATCGAACGCATGGCCGGGCAGACCTGCAGCGGATTGCTCTTTTTCAACAACCACGTCCGGGCCCAGGCACCCCAAAACGCCCTGGCTATGATTCGCCTGCTGGTAGATCAAGGGCTCATGCACTAACCTTTGCGTGTGAAGCGCTAAGTGAATACGTGTCGAATAATTTTTATTTAAACTTATTTTTTATTATGGAACGTTCCATCATTCATCTAAACGTTGCCGATTTTGCCGTGGCTGTCGAGCGGGTCGTGGACCGCGGGCTGCAGGACCGGCCGGTGATTGTCGCTCCCTTGGGGTCGGCCCGGGCAATGGTGTACGACATGAGCGAAGAGGCGTACCAGAGCGGTGTCCAGAAACATATGCTTTTGCGTACGGCCCGGCGCCTGTGCCGTGACGCGTCTGTCCTCCCCCCCCACCCGGACCGCTACGAACGGGCCATGCGGGCGCTGTTCAAGCAGGCGTTGCCGTATTCACCGCTGGTGGAGGCCGGCGATGTGGACGGTCATCTTTTTGTGGACACCTCCGGAACAAGCAGGCTTTTCGGGCCGCCCGTGGATATTGCCTGGCGGCTGCGCCGGCAGGTGAAAACGGACCTCGGCCTGGACCCCATATGGTCGGTGGCACCCAACAAGCTGGTGGCCAAGGTGGCCACACGCCTAGTGAAGCCCACAGGGGAGTATGTGGTGGGCGCCGGCGAGGAGGCGGTTTTTTTGGCGCCTCTCCCTGTGTGGCTGGTGCCCGGCATCGAACGGGACGACCTCAGCCGGCTGAAGGAGTTCAACTTCACCCGGGTATCCCAGGTCATGGCGTTGAGCCTGGAACATTTGCAGGTGCCTTTTGGAAACCGCGCCCGTTTTCTGTACGAGACCGTGCGGGGCATCGACGTCTCCCCGGTGCTGCCGGCAGGCCAACAGCGGCCGGCGGTCATCAGCGACCATGATTTCGACGAGGACACCAACGAACGCACGATCCTGGAGGGCGCCCTTTACGGCATGGTGGAACATGCCGGCCGCAGGCTGCGCCGGCAACGGCGGGCAGCACGGCACGTCAGCATCGCCCTGGATTATTCAGACGGGATCCGGTGTGTCCGCCAGGCAGCGGCAAAGCCGGCAACCGCCAACGACCTGACACTGTTCAAGGCGGCCCGGCAGGCCTTGAACCTGGCCCGGGTGCGCCGGCTGCGCATCCGCCACATGCGCCTTACCTGCGACCGTCTGGTTTTTCCCCCGGCCCAGATGGCGCTTTTTCCGGAAGACCGGCAAACCAGGGAAAAGCAGGACCGCATTGTTGCCGCCATCGATTGCGTGCGCAGCCGTTTCGGCCGGGATATGATCCATGTTGGGCGAACATTAGCGGCGTGAAACACAATTACGCCTTCGGCTGTCATTTGCGCTGACGTGCGTTATTAGGCCTGCGGCCGACATTTGTGCTTCGCACGTAATTTGCCCTTCGGGCGTAATTTTTTCATCACGAAATCACGAAAGAATGAAAACACGAAAATTATCCTGAACATTTCGTGCTTTTTGGATTTCGTGTTTTCGTGATTCAAATTATTAGGCGAAAAACCAAACCGATGGATGTCGGCCATAGCTGTTAGCCGGTATCATCAAGAGCCATCGGCCAAGAGCTAACAGCTTACTTCCGTAGGAAGTACACCTAAAACTCAAAACGTAAAACCTAAAACGGCTCTATGGTTCCTTTAAACGTCAAATCCCACTACTCCCTGATGCAGGGCGTCAACTCCATAAAACAGTTGTGCCGGGCTGCCGCCCGTATGGGCTACGATCGTCTGGCCCTGACCGACGTCGACAACCTTTACGGTATGTGGAATTTCATTGCCGCGTGCCGCCGGGAAGGGCTGCGCCCCATTATCGGAGCGGAGGTGAGCGACCCCGCCTCCGGGTCCCGGGCCGTGTGCCTGGTGGAAAACGACAGCGGCTATGGCAATCTCTGCCGTTTGCTGACACGCCGGCACATGGCAGACGCATTTGACCTGGAAAAGGAGCTGCCCTTAAGGGCCTCCGGCATGACGGTGCTGGCCCGGGATGCCGGCCTGCTGGAGACATGGCACGGTGCCGGGGTGCGGGTTGCCGCAGACATGCCCCGCAAGCCGCTTCCCTTCAGCCACCCCCTCTGCTGTACGGCCCGTCATCTGGGGGTCCCCATGGTAGCCACACCGGGGAGCTTTTTTATCGAACCCGGGGAAAGGCCTGTCCACCGGCTGCTGCGGGCCATTGACCGCAATGCCGTCCTGTCCGGTCTGTCGGCCGATGACGTCGCCCCGGCCGATGCCTGGCTGGCCGACCCGGGCACCTATGCCCGGCGGTTTGCCATCTGCCCGGATGCGGTGCGGGCCTCCCGGGAAATAGCGGAAAGGATTGTTTTTAAGGGGCCCGATTTCGGTGTGGTGATGCCTCCCTGGGAAGGAGACAACGGGAACGGACAGGGTGCCGATGCGTGCCTCCGGGAGGCGGTCTATGCCGGGGCGGCCTTACGCTACGGGGGCGAACTGCCCGAACCTGTCGTGGAAAGGGTCGAGCACGAGCTGCGCATCATTGCCGGCATGGGGTTTGCCGCCTATTTTCTGGTGGTGAAAAGCATTGTGGGCAGCACCCCGCGCACCTGCGGACGGGGATCGGGCGCGGCTTCCATTGTTTCCTTTTGCCTGGGGATCACCAATGTCTGCCCCCTCAAACACAACCTCTACTTTGAACGGTTTTTGAATCCCGGCCGGCAGGACCCGCCCGACCTGGACATCGATTTTGCCTGGGATGAGCGTGACGCCATATTGGAGAATGTGCTGACCGAATACAAGGGCCATGCGGCCATGGTGGCCAATCATGTTTCTTTTCAGCCGCGCATGGCCCTGCGGGAAACGGCTAAGGTGTACGGCCTGACCGGCAATGAGATCGGAAGCATTGCCAAAGGCCTGCCCTACCATTTCCGTGCCAGGGCCGTGGGCGCCGATCTGATGGCCAGCCTCGAAAACAGGCCGGAATCCAGGCACCTGGACTATCCTGAGCCGTGGCCCGCGGTGATAACGCTTGCCCAGCGCATCATGGGCATTCCCCGCTATTTGTCCGTCCATCCCGGCGGGGTGGTTATCACCCCCGGCCGTATCGACGCGTATGTCCCCCTGGAGCGGGCGCCCAAGGGGGTACCGATCATTCAGTGGGAAAAGGACAGTGCGGAAGATGCCGGCCTGGTGAAAATTGACCTTCTGGGCAACCGCAGTCTGGGCGTCATCCGGGACACTGTCGGGAATGTGCGCCAGAACAGCATTGCTTTTGATGAAGCTGCCTGGGAACCGGAGGATGATTTTGCCACCCAGGAGGCCCTGGCGCACGGCCATACCATGGGGTGCTTTTATATTGAAAGCCCGGCTATGCGGCTCTTGCAGAAAAAGGCGGCCGTGGGGGATTTCGACCACCTGGTCATTCACAGCAGCATCATCCGCCCGGCAGCCAACGAGTTCATCCAGGAATATGTCCGGCGCCTGCACGGCGGCGCCTGGGACCCGATCCATCCCCTTCTGGCCGACGTGCTGGACGAGACCTTCGGCATCATGGTTTACCAGGAGGACGTTTCCCGGGCCGCTGTGTCAACAGCCGGTTTTTCGCATGCCGAGGCCGATGGATTGCGGAAGGTGATGTCCAAGAAGGACCGCGAGCGCGCGCTTAAGGATTTTTGCGAACGATTCCACGAGGGGGCTAGAAAGCGCGGAGTTTCCGAAGAGAAAATCCAGGAGATCTGGGCCATGATGATGAGCTTCAGCGGCTATTCCTTTTGCAAGCCCCACAGCGCGTCCTACGCACGCGTTTCTTTTCAGGCCGCCTATCTCAAGGTGCACTTCCCGGCTGAATTCATGGCCGCGGTGATCAGCAACCAGGGCGGTTTTTACAGCACCTTTGCCTATGTGTCCGAGGCGCGGCGCATGGGGGTCGGCATCGAACCGCCCCATGTCAACCACAGTGGCATCGCCTGGAAGGGGAACAGCCGGTCCATGCGGGTGGGTTTTTTGG
Source organism: Thermodesulfobacteriota bacterium (assembly GCA_039714495.1). Taxonomy (GTDB): domain Bacteria; phylum Desulfobacterota; class Desulfobacteria; order Desulfobacterales; family B30-G6; genus JAJDNW01. The sequence continues at coordinate 49,394 of JBDLJD010000004.1, read as the reverse complement.
CAATCAAGGCGCTTTCCGTAAAATGCCGGGAACGCATCATTGCCCAACGCCGGGAAAAATTGTTTAAGAGCCTGCCCGACTTTTTAATGCGGGTGCGCCCGGACGAAACGGAAGCGCGGGCCCTGATTAACTGCGGGGCCCTGGATGCGTTCTGCAGCAACGGCAACCGGGCAACCCTCATGTGGGAACTGGCCCAATGGTTCAAGGACCGTTCAAAAAGAATGCAGGAGAGGACGCTTTTCGACAGTGACGAAAAAAGCCTGCCCTTGCCGGCTTTGCCAACCCCGGACGACCGCGAACGCCTGCGGCGGGAATACGCAACCCTCGGATTTCTGTGCGATTGCCACCCCATGACTCTTTTTAAAAAAGCCCTTAAAGGGGTCCGCACGGTGAAAGCCATTCATCTGCGCCAATTTGTGAACAGGCGCATCTGTTTTGCCGGGTGGCTGATCACCGGCAAAAAAGTCCAGACCAAACACGGCGACACCATGGAGTTCTTGACCTTTGAAGATGAAGGCGGCATTGTGGAAACCACTTTTTTTCCGGCGGTGTACAAACGTTTTTGCCACATGGTGGATCGCAACCGGCCGTATCTGCTTTACGGAAAAGTGGAAGAAGACTGGGGGGCCGTAACGCTGACGGTGGATCGCGTCAAACCGCTTTGAAAATGAACATCGAATAAGGATTATTTGACACGGATAACACGGATTGCACAGATTCAATTAGCGCTTCGCGCGTTATTAGGCCTTCGGCCGTTATTTGTGCTTCGCACGTCATTTGCCCTTCGGGCGTAATTAATTTATTGTCACTATCGGCCTCAAGCTATCTGCAACAATAAATATCAGCGAAGCGTAATACCGCGCGTCAGCGCTAATGTCGGGCGAAGCCCTAATGACGCGAAGCAAATGACAGCGGAGCGTAATTACAATATCTGTATAAAATGCGTGCCAAAAATAACATGGATGCTTTAACAGGATCAAACAACTCCTCTGTAACGAGTTACAACATCTCCGTGCGCGACCTGGTGGCATTTCTCCTTCCCACGGGCGACCTTTCCGGCGGGTTTTTCAGCCCGCAGCGCTCAGTGGCCGGAACCCGCGCCCACCAACATGTCCAGAAGTCCCGTCCTGCATCATACGAACCGGAAGTTACGGTGTCGCACACGGTCTCCACCCGGAACTATTCCATCCAGATCAGCGGCCGGATCGATGGTATTTTTCACAACAAGGGAGGGGATGTTCTCGAAGAGATCAAGAGTACCACCCGTGATCTCAGCAGCCTTGAAACACGCCAGAACGATCACCACTGGGCCCAGCTGAAAATATATGCCTACATGCATGCCGAGCATCACGGCCTGGAGAAAATCGGGACCTGCCTGACCTACGTGCAGCTTGAAACCAACGCTATTCTCGAGATCCGTAAAACGTTCGATTTTAAGGCACTGGAGCTGTTTTTCAATGAACTTATGGGGCGTTTCGCCGATCATGCGGATGAGCGAAAAGATTGGCAGGAGACGCGTGACCGATCCATCCGCGACCTGGCTTTTCCTTTTTCCGAATACCGCCAGGGGCAAAGAGAAATGGCGGTCCGGGTCTTCCGGGCCGTAAGGGAAAAGCACCAGCTGCTGACGCAGGCCCCCACCGGCATCGGCAAAACCATGGCAGCTGTTTTTCCTGCAATCAAGGCGTTTGGCGACAGTCTGGTTGACAGAATGTTCTACCTGGCGGCACGTTCGACCGGAAAAAAAGTGGCTGAAGAAGCAATGGCCGCCCTGCAGCGCCAGGGTCTGCGGTTCAGGTGCCTGGTCCTGACAGCTAAGGAGAAGATCTGTTTCAACCCGGGTGCAGCCTGCAATGGCGACGAATGCGAGTTTGCCAGGGGGTATTACGATCGCATCAATGAGACGCTGACGTATGCGTTGAAGAGCGACCTGTTGAACCGGCACTTTGTGGAGAGCATGGCCTGGCAGCACCGGGTGTGCCCGTTCGAGCTGTCGCTGGACCTCTCCTTGAGTGCCGACTGTATTATCTGCGACTACAATTACGCCTTCGATCCCCAGGCGTATTTACGACGGTTTTTTCAGATCGTGGAAGAAGAGTATCTGTTTCTGGTGGATGAGGCGCACAATCTGGTGGACCGGGCCCGGGACATGTTTTCCGCCCGCATCAATAGGGACCAGTTCGCAGAAATATACAGGGAGTTGGCGGGCAAGCTGCCGCAGCTGTCGCAGTTATTGGAAAACCTGCTGGCCTGGATGGATGCAAAAAGGGAAGCGCATGCCCGGGAAGCATTTTATTCATCCACTGAATTGCCGGGTGATCTTCTTCCGTCCCTGCAGCAGATCGTCAGGGAGAGCGATGCCTGGCTTTCCCTCAATACGGGGGCGCCTTTTCGAGAAGCAATCCTGGATCTTTACTTTACCTGTTCCAGGTTTCTAAAGGTGGCTGAACTGTTCAATGAACAGTATGCGGTCTGCTATGATTTTTCCCAATCAGGCGCCGCACCGGACCAGGACCTTGTGGTCAACCTGTTCTGTATCGATCCTTCCCGGCAGTTGCAGGAACGGCTGCAGAAGGTCAGGTCGGCTGTGTTTTTTTCAGCTACCCTCACGCCCATGGACTACTTCAGAGAAATTTTCGGTTGTGATGCATCGGCTCGTGAGCTCATCCTGCCGTCGCCCTTTCCAAGGCATAATTTTTCGCTCACCATTGCCAACAGCATCTCCACCTTTTTTAAAGAACGTGAAGAGACAAAGGAGCGGCTTGCCCAAGCGATATTCACCTTTGTTAGCGGCAAGACAGGCAACTACCTTATTTTCTTCCCATCCTATGAATACCTGATGAAAATTCACGCTGTTTTTCCCCAAAATGAACCGGAAATGGATGTGGTCCTGCAGAGCCCCGGCATGGGCGAACGTGAAAGGGAAACGTTCATCGAGCAGTTTTCCAAGGAAAATCAGAGCACGCGAGTGGGGTTTGCCGTCCTGGGCGGCGTCTTCGGGGAAGGGATCGACCTGGTGGGCGACCGCTTGGCGGGCGCAGTGGTGGTCAGTGTGGGTATGCCGCCGCCAACCCCCGAAAGGGAACTTATCCGGGAATATTTTGCGGAGAACCGCAATGCCGGCTGGGAATTTGCTTACGTATTCCCGGGGTTCAACCGCGTGCTGCAAGCCTCCGGCCGGGTGATCCGCACGGAAAAAGACCGCGGTGCGGTGTTGTTGATTGACAGGCGGTACGGTAATGCGCGGTATCGAACCATGTTGCCTGCCGAGTGGCGGCCTGTGTTCATAAACCGAAAAAGGGATATGGAAAGGGTGTTGAATACATTCTGGAAAATAGGTCAAGGCTAGGTTGGGTAGCTTAAGTGATAAGGCAACGAAATCATGACTTGAAGATTCTGTTGTGTAAGTGGTTAATGATGAGTTTTAGCTCTTTATGAGAAAAAGACATAACTATAAAGTCCTAACCGGGAGGCATTCCACGAATTTGATGCAATCTTTATCTATGTTCCTTTTTTTTGTATTGGATGCCCAGTTTGTCCATTCGGGACCGCAAGGTGCCCGATTTCATACCCAAGCGGTCGGCGGCACCTCCCGGTCCGTTGACACGACCACCAGCCAACTTGAGGATGTGCCTGATATGGTGTGCGACAACGTCGTCCAATCGCATTGATTCTCGTTCAGGCGGCACATCAGTATGGTCCAGTGTATCGACTTCAGGTAGAAAACTGCGGTCGAATTTCAAGGTTCCTCCCCTGGACAATACCAGCTCCCGCTCAACGACGTTTTCGAGTTCCCTGACATTACCGGGCCAGTTGTAAGCCTTGAGCCGGTCAATCGCATAGTAGTCAATTTCGGGTATCGGGTAAATCCCTATCGATCTGGATTTGACTTTGACAAAGTGATTCAATAGCAGGGAAATGTCTTCTTTTCTGTTTCTCAAGGGTGGTATGGTAATCGGAAACACGTTCAATCGATACCATAGATCTTCCCTGAATTGGTCTTTTTTGACCATTTTCGACAGGTTGCGGTTGGACGCAGCAATAATACGGGTATCAACAGAGATGGTTCTGGTTCCGCCCACACGCTCAAACTCTCCATACTGGATGGCTCTTAGAAGCCGGACCTGAGCCTGCAGCGGCAATTCTCCTATTTCGTCAAGAAAAATGGATCCGCCATGGGCCCGCTCGAATCGTCCCCGTCTCTGGGAGGTTGCCCCTGTAAAAGCTCCTTTCTCATGCCCGAATAAATCGCTGTCAATCAGGTTCTCTGGAATCGCACCGCAGTTCATTTTGATAAATGGGCGATCGTTCCGATTAGATGAATGATGCAGCAGGTTCGCTATCAGCTCTTTTCCAACCCCGGTTTCTCCTAACAAAATGACGGGGCCGCTGAAGGGCGCGATTTTTTTCACCATGTCGATGGTTCCCTTCAGGCCAAGGTATGAGCCAATAATTTCCGTATTGGACAGGTTCAACATCTCCTGATACAGATATTGGTTTTCCTCTTTCAGTACTTCTTTTAGCTGCTGCAGTTCCCGGTGGCGAAGGGTGTTCGACAGGGCGATTGTGAAAGGTTCATGAAGCAGGGAGAAAAGTTCGAGGTGCTCCGAGCGATATCGTCCAGTTCCCTTGGCGCGCAGTGTTACGGCACCGAGTTTTTTTTGCTGGTTTGACAGGACCATGACCATCATAGATGAATCCCACATGTCTTTGTAGGGTGTATAGTGATGGATCGAAGATTCCTGCTCAAGCATGGCAAATGTAGCATAGGTAACCGGATCTTTTCCCAGGTCGTTGATAATTCTGAAATCCGGCAATGCATCTTCCAGTATGGCCATGACACCCTCGGCTTTCATCGGCAGCAGGTCGTTCAATGCATGGGCTTCGGTTTGTGTGGCTACCGCTATGCGCCTGATGGCCCTGAGTCCGACTTCCGTCATAGACAGAACCATTAAATCAACGGGAATATACTCCTTGATGATTTTTAGGCAATGAAACATTGCCTGGTCGATATCGAGGTTTCCGCAAAGCTGCATGGCTGCCCGTCGAAAGAAGTCGTTCTTGTCGATCTTTTTCATGATTCACCCGTTCGTTTTTTTTTGCAGTCAATCGGAGCGTAAAAATCCGGCCAGGAAACAAAATGTGGGGCAGCCCTCAGCTGCTGAATTGCGATATATCGCTTTATGTTAGCCCAATGTTTGAAATGTCGCAATAATTTTATGCGACATTTCGCGCAGGGAGGCGTTCGTCAATATATCTTATTGAAATTATTAAATATAAAATTTGGTACAAAATGTGCAATCAACAGGGTGGACACTACGGAAATGATTGTTACAGCGAGAGAAAGCTGCAAACCATAAAATATTTGATCACCCGGAGATGGATTATCTCCAGGCATTTTACGGGTGTCATGGGAACTAACCTCGGCTGCACTGAACCATCATGTCTTTTATGGATACAAGATGAAAAATTTTAAAGATCTTAGGGAGTATATCGATTTTCTGGATTCGCAGGGACAGTTGGTGCGGATCCGTCGCAAGGTGGACCCGGTACTTGAAATTAATGCAATTGTCGATAAGTTGGCCCGTGTGGAAGGACCGGTGGTAATTTTTGAAAACGTGAAAGGATCCGACATGCCGGTTCTCGGCAACCTGTACGGCAGCCACCAGCGGGTTGCGTGGAGCTTTGGGGCAGACAATTTTTTCCCCCATGCTTGTGAAAAGTTGAAAAACGGGTTTACCGACATGGGAAAAACGCTGGACACTTCCCAGGAAGCACAGCTTGAACAGTCTTTTATGTATGCACCGCTTAAGGACCGGCTGAAGAAATATAGAGGATTTATACCGTATTATCCGGTGGAGGTGAAAGGGGCCCCCTGCAAGGAGGTTGTGTACGCGGGTGATCAAATCGATATTGGAAAATTTCCCCTGACCAAGCTTTGGCCAGAGGATGGGGACCGGTTTGTGACCATGCCGCTGATCATCACCCGCGATCCAGAGTCCGGGGAATTGAATGCGGGGACCTACCGCATGATGTACCTGGACAAAAACAAAACCTGCATGCATTGGCTGCCCCACAAACATGGCCACAACCACTGGCAGACGGCTGAAAAGCTGGGTATCGAACTGCCGGTAGTCGTAGTGGTGGGTTGCGACCCGGGACTGGCTGCTTCCGGTTGTTTCATGCTCCGGCCGCCGCTGGATGAATTTCTTTTCACAAGTCTGCTGAAAGGCAGGGGAATAGATGTCGTCAAGGCAGATCTTTCCGATCTACCGGTACCCGCCAGTGCCGAAATCGTTATGGAAGGCGTAATCAAGCCGGGCATTCGTGCCAAAGAAGGGCCGTTTGGCGAATTCCACGGGTACTATTCCCCTCCGAAACAAACGCCTGTCTTTGAGATTCAGCGCATCACTACCCGCAAAAATCCCCTGTGGCATATGGCAACCACCGGAAAACCGGTCACGGAAATCCATTATATGTCCAAAGCTGCAGAAAGGGTCACTATGGCCATCCAAAACGCCCTTGATTCGGATATCGTCGATATGAGCTTCGCGACGGAAGGAGCATCACTTTACCTGATGACAATTTCCATCAAAAAGGAGCGGCCCTATCAGGGACAGGAAATGATCAAGCGTATCTGGAAGGCACGCGGCCAGTCCAAATTTATTTCAAATGTCATTGTCGTGGATGAAGATATCGATGTGCATAACCTCTCGGAAGTGATGTGGGCCTTCTCCATGCACACCCGGGCAAACCAGGATCTGTTGATCTCGGATAAGGTGGAACAGGATCTGGAACATCCGGCTATGTCGCCCCGGGGTGAGGGTGCTAGGCTCGGTATTGATGCAACACGTAAATGGAAGGAGGAAAACTACACCCGTGAACGCCCCGGGCTGGTTGTGATGGATGACGATATCATGAAACGGGTGTTGGAGAACTGGGAAAGCGACGGGCTTGGAAAACCATAATAGATCAGTAAAGACTCTTCTTGAATGATAAGACTATGACAACTACAGATAAAAAAGTGGTCGTGATCGGTTCCGGCATCGGCGGTGCTGCCATTGCAGCCATGCTATCAAGCCGGGGATACCGAGTCACGGTACTGGAAAAGCTTGGATATGTCGGGGGTAGATGCTGCAGCCGGAAAAGAGAAGGGTTTACACTGGATCTTGGAGTGCATACCTTCTCACAGGCCGGTAAGGGCCCGCTCGGAGAGGTGATTCGACAGTGTGGCAGAGACGACACGCAACTCATCGAATGGTCCTATACGCGTAATCCCACCCAGAAATTGAGCTACATGGGGTCTATGGTGGATTTCCCACATCGGATCGACCGTCTTGGTGCGGATCTGGAGAACTATCGACAAATTATTCGGACGATTGTCACAATGTCGGAATCTCAGGCCCTGGAAATGAACCATTTCGGTCTAAAAGAGTGGTTGAGCCTTCATACATCGAACCAGATGATCCACAACATCTTTGCCTATATTGCCGAACTCTATTTCATCATTCCTTACTGGCGTGCATCGGCCGGAGAGTTCATACGTTCCATGCAGGCCCAGGCCAAAAACAGGGCATCGGGATATCCGGTCGGAGGTTGCATGGTTATACCGGAAAATTATCTTAAGATCGTCGTCGATAATGGCGGTGAAGTGTGTACCAGGACAAAGGTAAATAAAATTATTTTCAAAAACGGAAAAGCTACAGGTGTCGTTCTTGATTCCAATGAAATTATCAAGGCTGATGTCGTTATTAGTAATGCTGATCCCCAAATAACGGTACTACAGTTGGCGGACGATCACCATTTTCCGGAAGAGTATATCGAGAAAATTAAAGATATCGAGTTCACGGCAGGGGCCTATCTGCTGAAAATAGCCCTAAAACGCAAGATCACCGATGAAAAATTCATCATGCATATCGGGCATCCGAACGCCACCGAATATCTGGAAATGATCGAAGACGGCAAGGTGCCCGAGCGGGTCAATCTTATGATACCGGTTATCTCCAATTTCGCTCCGGGGACTGCGCCGGACGGGTGCCAACTGATCATCGCCGGCTCTTTTCCAGCTATAAAACCGAATTGGGAGGCCTGGCACCGGTCTGTGATGTTATCCGTAAAGGATATTTTCCCGGATATCGAGGATGAGATTCTGTTCGTCGAAGATACCAGCCCGGAGACGGTTGATAAGCTCATGGGCGAAAACGGCGCCGTGATTGGCATGGCACAGTCGATTGATCAGGTCGGCAGCAAGCGACTAAACCAGAGAACACCCATCGAAAATCTGTTCATTGTCGGTGCTGAGGCAGGCGGATGGGGAATTGGCACCGAACTGGCAGCCATGAGTGCTTTGGAACTGAATGCGATACTACCGTAGGAGATACTGTGAAGCTGACTGATGAAGAGAAAAAAATGCTTGACGGGCATTATGGGCCGGGAACTCGGAAATCCATGAAGCTTCTGGTTCAATGGGGAAGACTTTTCGATGCAGAAAGAATGGTCAGAGTAGACCAGGCTCATTTAAGCATCAGCTACCCGTCCGAAGCGGTAAATGAATTCTCGGAAGGTACGCCTAAGATGCGGGCGACAACGACGCTGCATGCAACCTACAATCCGCGGTATTGGAGAGAAAAGCACGGTGTGGTCATTAAACGCAGATTGGGCGGATACAGTGAAGTTGACGAGGAAATAGTTGAACAAAGGCTAAAACTTTTAAGGCAATTAGATGTCCTGCCCACTTCAACCTGTAGCCCTTATACGATTGGGTTTATACCCAAGCCGGGCGATGTGTTGTGCCTGACGGGCACATCCGGGCAGGCGTTGTCCAACTCTTTCTTTGGCGCTAGAGCGGGACGAGAGTCTGTCAGCACAAGTTTTGCGGCCGCTATAACAGGTCGAACGCCACTAATGGGTCTATTAAGGAAAGAGGAGCGGTATGCAGAAGTTGTTATAAAAGTGGATAAAAGCTTAAACCCAGCTGGCTTTACCGAGGCAGACTACGGGGCTCTGGCCTATGCTATCGGTGGTTTGGTTGGTCAGAAAAATGTGGCCATAGAGGGTCTCCCTCAATATGTATCCTTGGAAAATGCGCGGGCTCTTGTTTCCCCTCTTCCCGTTTCCGGGGCATGCGTTATGTGCCATGTAATCGGTGTAACGCCCGAGGCCAATACTTTGGAGCAGGCCGTTGGTGACAACAAACCGGAAACCTTGCTGATTACCAATAAAGAGATGAGAGAAAGCTATGGGATACTAAATGACGCCAGGCGCAGTGACTTGGACATGGTCGTGATCGGTTGCCCCCATCTTACAATAAGGGAGGTAGGCAAATTGGCCTCAATGCTCAATGGGAAAAAAGTGAGTGCGGATATTGTCTTGGCGGTTGGGATTTCAAAACCAACTTATACCCTGGCAAAACAATCAGGATATACCGAGATTATTGAGAAGGCAGGGGCTAAAATTTTAGACTGTTGCATAGGCGCCGTAAACCCTTTCTGTTTTCTGGAAAATGAGTCAAGGATTGCCGCAGCTACAAATTCGGTCCGAGCGGCCCATTATATACAAAGAATGAGTGGCGGGAATACCAAGACCTTATATGGGGATATGAAAAAATGTGTACGTGCCGCCATTACAAGGAAGTGGGAGGAGTAGCATGAAATTAAAAGGCAGGACAGTAAACCCCGGAAAGGCCGAAGGGGAAGCGATAGTCACCAGAACGCCTTTTTCTTTTTTAGGTGAGATAGATCCGGCAACCGGAAAGGTTCCTTCGCCTAACCACGAACTTTACGGCCAGAGTTTGGTTGATAAAATATTTGTGTGTCCCACGGGAAAAGGATCCAGTGCCGGGCCCGGAGTTGGCTATGTAGCAAAGCTGAACAATAATTTACCTAAAGCCATGATCATTGGCGAGATCGAGCCGATTCTGGCAGCAGCCATCTTGACAGCTGATATACCTGCCATGGACCAACTGGAGAAAAATCCCTTGGATGTTATAGAAACAGGGGACTATGTTATTGTGGATGCTGATCAGGGATTTGTCGAAGTGATTAAAAAATCATGAGAAAAAGGAGGCGCGACAACATATTTAAACGCGGGGGGAGCTCTTTCACCCCCCATTTAAAAAGGAGAAAAAAATGAAAAGAACCGCTTTCATCTTATTGGCTGTTTGTTTCTTTTGCGGCACATTGCTTATGCAAAGTATTCCGCAAGCGTCAGCAGAAGATCTTCCCAAATTAATCACCTTTACCTCTTTTAAAGTGGGGTCCCTTGGTTACACTATCACCAGCGGATTCAGGGAGGCCATTGAAAAAAAGACACCCATGAAAGTCCGTGTCGAACCTTATGGTACGGATGTCTCAAGAATTCTTCCCCTCAAAAATAAGGAGAGCGAGATAACCCTGGCAACCGGGGCCACAGGCACATGTGTCAGCCATGGAATTGCCGAGTTCGCTACCAAGGAGTGGGGGCCCCAGCCATTAAGGCAGGTATGGCGAGGGATGAGCGTACGGATGGCTTTGGTGACCCGGGGAGATTCCGGTATTAAACATCCCAAGGACCTGAAAGGGAAGAGAGTCGCCTTTATACCCGGATCGCCTGCAGTCTCCCTGGGAACAGAGGGTATTCTGGCCTTTGGCAATCTTACCTGGGATGACGTTACCAAGGTTGTCTGCTCCGGATATATTGACACCTTAAAAGGAATCATAGAGGGACGCGTTGACGCCGCCCTGGCTGCAACCGTTACCCCCACCGTCAAAGAGATTCAAGCCGGGCCACACAAGGCCGGATGGGTCCTATTGCCTCATAGTGAGAAAGACGCCTGGGCCAGACTGCAAAAGTTTGCCCCATGGATGAAACCGACAGTAGCCAAAAGGGCCCCGGGGCTGCCAGAGGGCCAGACCATGGAAATCCTGGCTTACCCCTATTCCCTATGGGCTTATGAGCACACCGATCCGGACATTATATATGCTGCGGTTAAGGCCATACATGAAGGTTTCGATATTTACAAAGGAATGCATCGGGCCATGGCAGCCTGGAATATCAAACAGGCTGCTAAAGATCCCAGCCCGGTGCCATATCATGCTGGCGCCATCCGGTATTTCAAAGAGGCCGGTGTCTGGTCTGCGGACATGGATAAATGGCAGGAAAAACAGCTAAAGGACTATTCAGCCAGAGCAGCGGCTTTTAAATAGTAAACCGTTGGGTTTAAACGGAACGGCAAGGGGTTGGTCGAACTCACTTCCAACCCCTTGTTGCGATCACCGCTAGGCTGATGGAGTTTTTACTTTGCTTCCATCAGGCCAGATTGCGAATGAGAAATCAATGCTATGGGTAAAGATCCGGACAAGAAGACATCTATCAGTAAACAAACAGGCAGATATAGAACACTTAAAGGCATTTTTAGGGTCTATTTTCTATTTGTATCAGCATTTGCCATTCTTCTCTCTTTTGTCTTTATCTTTAAAATCGCGCTATTCAACTTTGTAATGCCGGAGCTGTCCTATTTTGCAGTTATGATTGCGGCTTTTATCTCGTTAACATTCCTGATTTTTCCCGCGACTGAAAAGTCTCCCCGAGATCGAGTCCCATGGTATGATATGCTGCTCTCCATTGCCAGTCTTTTCGGGCCCGCTTACGTTATCATCAATAATATGAATATCATCCTGAAGGGATGGGATGTCGCTCCACCTCTGGTCGGGATGATCCTTGCTGCCATCACATGGGTATTGGTGATCGAAGTCGTCAGAAGAACCGGGGGGGCTCTGCTGGCTTCTATCATACTGCTGATGTCCGTATATCCTTTGTTTGCTCATCTCTGCCCTGGAATACTCTTGGCTAAGAAATACAGCCTCGCCCGTATTCTGGGTTTCCATATGATGGGCTCAGAGAGCATATTCGGACTTCCAACCAGGGTTTTTTGCAGATTACTCATAGGATACATGATCTTTGCCGTAGCCCTTCAGGTAACCGGAGCAGCAAATTTTTTCATCAATTTCTGTCTTTCCATTCTGGGCGGGGTCAGGGGTGGGGCTGCCAAGGTCTCAATCCTGTCAAGTGCCTTCTTCGCCACCATGTCCGGCAGCGCCATTGCCAACGTTGTCACCACCGGCGCAGTTACCATACCCACCATGAAGCGTTTGGGCTATCCACCTTATTACGCTGCCGCCATTGAAGCCTGCGCCTCCAAAGGCGGGGTGCTCACTCCGCCCGTAATGGGTGTTACGGCCTTTATCATGGCGGAATTCATTGGTGTATCCTACGCCCAGGTCTGTATCGCTGCCGCATTGCCGATTTTCCTTTACTGGCTCTCCCTTTTTGCCCAGACTGACTTTTATGCCGCCAAGATGGATCTTAAGGGACTCCCCAAGGAGGAGCTGCCCTCTCTTGCACAAACTCTTAAGGAGGGCTGGTTCTACATTGCCGCGCTGGCCCTCCTGGTTTATATTATCTTTTTTCACCGAATGGAGGCCTTGGCACCCTATTACGCCACAGCTGCCCTTCTGGTTCTGGGAAACTTCCGCAAGGAAACCAGGTTCAAACTGGCGACCGTAACACAGCTTGTGGATGGAACCGGAAGAATATTATCGGAGCTTATGGGGATACTGGTGGGCGTGGGTATGATCATCGGGGCCCTTTCACTGACCGGCACAGCCCACGGGTTGTCCGGGACCCTGACCCAACTGGGCGGGGAAAATATGTTTTTGCTCCTGATTCTCGGCGCTGTCACCAGTTTTTTACTGGGTATCGGGCTGACTATATCGGCGTGCTATATTTTTCTGGCCATGCTCCTGGCGCCTACGCTTGTGGATGTGGGCATTCACGAAATGTCCGCCCATCTTTTTCTTGTTTACTGGGGCTCGGTGTCCTATATAACCCCTCCTGTGGCCCTGGCCGCCTATGCAGCTGCGAGCATCGCGGGGGCCAATCCTGTGAAAACAGCCAACCAGGCGGTGAAGCTCGGCTTTGTATCTTTGCTGGTACCGTTTTTCTTTGTGTACAACCCGGCTCTGGTAGGGCACGGAACCGGCCTGGAAATACTCCAGGCCATGGGCACGGCGGCCATCGGTATTATTCTTTTAAGCGCCGGCTTTGAAGGATATGTTTTTTTTCTAAAAAGAATATCATGGCCGGTGCGCCTTATCTTCATCGCCGCTGGTGTCCTCATCTTCCATCCTAGAAGCATAACGGATTACATCGGTCTGGGACTTGTCCTTGCAGGGGCAATGTCGCATTTCGCCACCAAGCGTCTATTTCAATCCACGAATTAAAATGAGAGATCATATGGAAACTCAGTTAATGCTGTCAAAACAGCTGGTGATCGGCGAGTTTTTGGCCCGCTGGTCCAGGAAAGAACCGGCGCGAGAGGCCCTGGTGTACAAGGAACAACGCTACACATACCGGGATCTGAATGAACGGGTCAACCGTCTGGCGAACGGTTTGAAATCGCTTGGTATCGGCAGGTCTGACAAAGTGGCACTATTGATGACAAACTGTAACCAGATGATCGAATGCTATTGTGCCATCTGCAAACTGGGGGCTGTTGCAGTACCTTTAAACTTCCGATTGGCAGGGCCGGAGATCGCTTATCAGATTGATAATTCTGATGCCTGTCTCCTAATATTCGGACAGTCGTTTCTGGATTTGGTTCACTCCGTCAGCGATCAGTTTGCGAACATCGAGGCCCAAATTTGTGTCGGTGGCAGTGAAGACGAGAAAACGAGAAACTATGAGGACTTTCTGAGTTCTTTCGAAAGTTCCGAACCTTTGGTTCCTATCGAAGATGACGATCCGGCTTTTATCTTGTATACCTCCGGTACAACCGGAAAGCCCAAAGGCGCTGTCATGACGCACAAGAATTTGCTCTTGAATGCCTTGATCACCACCTTGGAGATACCCGGTACGCCTTATGAACGGTGCCTATGCTCAGTACCGCTGTTTCATGCAGGAGGGCTAAGTACGTTTTTAAAGATATTACTGGTTGGTGGCACATTTATAATAACGGATCAATTTGATCCGGTAGAAACACTGGACCTGATTGAAAGGGAACAAGTAAGCTACCTTTTATTGGTCCCGGCCATGTGGATTCAGCTCCTGGAAACACCCGAAATAGTTGATTATGATACATCATCATTGAAGCGGGCTTTGACAGCGGCTTCCATCATGCCTGTTAGTGTCAAATCGAAGATACTGGAGTACTTCCCAAATGCCCGCTTATCAGATTCGTTTGGTCAAACAGAGATGGGGCCGGTGGCAACGACCTTGAAACCGGAAGATGTCCTCAGAAAAAAAGGTTCGGTTGGCAGACCCTGCATCACAGTTGAGACCAGAATCGTCGACACGCATGACAACGACGTACCCCAGGGGCAGGTTGGAGAAATTATTTACAGGGGACCGACTGTGATGAAGGAATACTACAAAAATCCGCAAGCCACTACCGAAGCAATGCGAAATGGCTGGTTTCACAGCGGCGACCTTGTAAAAGCGGATGAAGAGGGCTTTATCTATGTTGTGGATCGCCTGAAGGATATTATTATTAGCGGTGGGGAAAATATCTATGCCGTGGAAGTTGAGGAAACACTATACAGCCACCCTGCAGTGCTCGAAGCCGCCGTCATCGGCGTTCCTGATCCCAAGTGGGAAGAGGCGGTCAAGGCTATTGTTGTGCTTAAAGAAGGGTATCAGGCGACGGAGCCTGAAATCATTGAGCACTGCCGGCAAAACCTGGCAAGTTACAAGAAACCGAAGTCGGTCGTATTCGTAGATTCCTTGCCTAAAAATGCAACAGGAAAAGTTTTGAAGTTCAAACTCAGAGAACAATATAAGACCGTCAACACGCATTGATACCTGGCGGTTGGCTATTGCTAAGGAATAAAAATGAACCATGATTTTGATGCGATCATTATCGGTAGCGGAATTGGCGGATCTGCCGTAGGGGCATTACTAGCCCATGCAGGCTGGAAGATACTGATTATAGAAAAGAATAAAATTGTTGGGGGACGCTGCACTTCCTACGCGAAAGATGGATTTACTGTGGATCTGGGGATTCACCTTTTCGGGGTCGGCAATCGTGGCGCCCTTGGCGACATCTGCCGCCGGATCGGCAGACCGGATGCTATTCAGTGGGTTACCATCAATTCAGCGATCCTGAGACTGAAAGACCGAGTTATGAAGTATTCTCGAAAAAACCTAACGGCCGAGCTTCCAGACAAAGAAAAACAGAATATGGAACGCTTTTTCAAGGCTGTAGTAACCATGCCTCAGGAAGAAATCAGCACGCTGTGGTACATCCCGCTTCATGCGTGGCTTTCTCAATTTACCGACCATCCCTTGGTACATGCCTTTATTGAGCGCATCAGTTCGCAGTATTTTTGCGTACGGGACAACGCCAGCAGTACCGCAGAATTTGTTAAATGTTTTAGGGAGGTGCTGCAGGCCCGGAGTAGTGCATACCCTGTTGGGGGGTGTATTTCCATTCCCAGAGCATATCTAACGGCGGTGAAAAAGCTAGGCGGCGAGGTTAAGCTTAGAACGAGGGTAGAAAAAATCATTGTTGAAAACCACAAAGCCGTCGGCGTTAAGCTGAAAGACGGATCAAAGGTCAAGGCTCCCGTCATTATCAGCAATGCCGATATTAAGGCCTCAGTTTTGGATTTAGTCGGTGAGGAGCACTTTTCATCGGACTATCTGGAAGCTATTCGGAATTTGAGCTATGCCTACCACGTGATTGGATTGAAGGTAGCCTTGCAGGAAAAAATCACCGACGATCAACTGATGATGTATATGCCGTATGATTTTGAAAAGTCTCGGCAGATCGAATCGGACAAGATGGATGGAAAAATACCGGAACTGATGCGGGGGATGATCACCTCTCCGACCAACTATGACACATCATTGGCTCCTGAGGGCAGGCAGCTCATATTTTTTGGTACTGGTTGTCCACGAAAGGCAGACTGGAAAAAATGGGAGGAGGCGTTGCTTCGTTCATTTTATACGGTTTATCCGCAGGCCAGAGGAAAAGTCCTTTGGCACAAGGTTGACACCCCCGACCTCGTTAACACATATGCCGGGGAGGACGGAAATGTCATTGGTGTAGCCCAATCTGTGAACCAAATCCATGAACGTCGACCATCAGTAACATCGCCATTGGAAGGCCTGTTCTTCGCCAGTGCCGAGGCAGGCGGACATGGAATTGGGGCAGAACTGGCAGCCGACAGTGCTCGTGAATTGTTTCAAACTCTGACATTACATTGACCATCCATCTCGGGGGAGTTAAAAGCTTAAAGCACAAATAAACGCCCAAACCAGATCAGGGAGCGATAAATATGAACCCGGAAAAATTTAAAAAAGATACGCTACCAAAAGGAGGACGCCACCGGTATCGTTTGGGTCACCATCAATTCGCCTGAGAATAAAAACGCATTTACCTATCTCAGTTTCTACTAGTTATACCTGGCCTTAGGCGGTGGTTTTACTTTGCCAAGGATAAAAAAATCAAGCAAGGCTCTATGAACACAATCAAAACAATTAGGGCTTAAACAGAGTTGGACGGTCAATCAGAAATTGCGTGTTACTTGCCTTCGCCCCAGCGCATGAAAAGATCGTGTTCGATGCCCATGTAGTCAAATATTTTACCGATGGTTTGATCGATGATGTCTTGAATTGTTTTGGGCTGGTGATAAAAAGCGGGGACTGGAGGTAGAATGTGTGCGCCCATGTCAGCCGCCATGGTCATCAGACGGAGGTGTCCTTTATGAAGCGGCGTTTCCCTGACAACCAAAATTAGTTTGCGTTTTTCCTTCAGGGTCACGTCTGCCGCCCTTACCAGGAGATTATCGTTGTATGAATTGGCGATACCGGATAATGTCTTGATCGTACAGGGTACCACAATCATACCTTGAGTTAAAAAAGAACCAGATGCAATATTGGCGCCCATATTTTCCTGGCTGTATACTTTGTCTGCCATGGCTTCGACTTCAGCCACTTTGAAGCTTGTCTCTATTTCGATATTCAATTTTCCTGCTTCGGACAAAATGAGGTGTGTTTCACAGCCCGTATCTTTCAATACACTGAGCATCCGCACCCCATAGATCACTCCGCTGGCACCGGATATGCCGATAACGATTCGTTTGGTCATGCATACCTCTCATTTTTAATCAGATCCTGCTGACATCAATCTGGTTATTCATATAATTGATGTCAGCCTTTCCAATATCAAATCAACCAGTATTTTGCTGTTTTGAATCACTTTTTGGATACCTCCGGAAGACAAATTGTCCCAATGGATGCCAGCGGTAACCACTACTTTGGTTTTCAAAACTGCTGCCATGATTTCAGAGACGGCCTTTGCAAGTTCGTCTTCTTTGTGTCCCACATAGGTGAATACCGAGGCAGTTGAACTCGTTAAGCTATCATCTTTTAAGCTTTTACGCGGTTGTGCCATAGCCACGGCCCCAATATGAGGTTTCTCTCCTCCCCAGATGGATACTAGAACATCTTCGCCAATCAGTCTTACACACGCACTAATATTATACTCGCTTTCATTGGTATTGATAGTGAAACTATTATCAGTCATATTATCATCGATATCCAAGATGGGTTGATTCAGTTTATGCTAGCATATGTCAACGTACACATATTGTTACTAAAACTTATCGCATGCTTGCTGAAAATGCAAGCCTCGTATCGTTAATATCTTGTAGTACTATTGATCTATGCTGATGGCTTGTAAAAGAGATCAGGTGGAATGTGTATGCGCGGAAACATATTTATCATTCAAAGATGTATCCGCGCGGACAACCGCCGTGGTAACAGGTAAAGTCCATGTCATTGATCAGGTTGATCCCAAGACAGCGCGCCTATTCGCAAAAAAAACCGGTGTTCATGCTACTGGGGTGGTTACGCTACAGAAGATATGATGTTTTCGACCGATTATTCAGCAGGTGCCGCATGGAACGACACCCAATGGAATAACGAAAAAAACAACAAATTGGTGGTAGCAGCTCGAATGGATTTGCGTAAAGCATCAGAGCTAAGTGAATGGGCTGTTAACATCAGTGTAGGAATGCCGCGGTTTTGGGCAGTTTCCAGCAGCCTATAGCCGTTAACCCCCCATTATATATAGGACGGCGACATCATATCTGTCTTGATTAAGCAGTTTTCCGGCAGAATCGTGTTGTATTTATTTCCGAAACGCAGTATATTTGATGCATTTCGGAAATAAATTATGCATTGGATAGAATTCAAAAACAGGATGTTTGATCTCGGCTGTTTTAGTATTCATCAGGTTTATGCCTGGCAGCCGCGGTTTGACCGTAATAATTTCGTGCGCTGGACCCGCAAAGGGTATCTGGTACGCTTGCGCCGGGGATTCTATGCCTTTCCTGAGTACAAAAGCAAGCCCGGCAGTTCTGCATATTTTGCCGGCAGGATGTATAATCCGTCGTATATCAGCCTGCACTCGGCACTTTCATTTTACGAATTGATTCCAGAGGGCGTTGTCCAGATTACCAGTGTGACATCTCTAAAGACGGCTGTATTCAGGAACGACTTTGGTGAATATTCGTATAAGAGCGTCCGGGATGATCTAATGTTCGGATATGTCCCGCACCCATTGGCGGGCGGTCGTACTATACCGTATGCCACTCGGGAAAAAGCATTGCTGGATCTACTCTATCTATATCCATTTTACAAAACAGAAGATGAAATTGCCGAACTTCGGCTTGATAGGGATATTCTGCATGAGGATTTGAATCTTGCCAAAATGGAATCATTTATGGCGCGTTTTCGTATCAAAGCACTCGAAAAGCGTATGCAACTGCTATTGAAGGTATATGATTTATGATATCTATGCATCAGATTAACAATTTTTATCCGGCAGCCATAAGTGGAAATGCGATTTTTCAGAAGTATATCCTCAAAGAGTATGTCCAATTGCTGGTGCTCGATTATCTTTCTACGACCCACTATGCCAGGAAGATCACTTTTATCGGGGGGACGAGTCTGCGCCTGATAAAGGGTATTGGCCGGTTCTCCGAGGATTTGGATTTCGACTGCAAGCATCTTACTGAGGATGAGTTTATCAGCATGTCAGACGATGTGCTTCAGTTTCTGCGGCGTAACGGTTTCCGGGTGGAATCCAGAAACAGGGATAAAGCCAAGCTAACGGCTTTCCGCACCAGCATTCATTTTCCAGAATTGCTGTTCAACCTGGATCTCTCCGGGCATAGGAACGAACGCTTTATGCTGAAACTGGAGGTCCAGGATCAGGGCATTCCATATGAGCCGACAATGGGGTTCATTAAGGGATGCGGTTTCTTTTTTTCATTTCCGGTGCCATCCGACACGGTACTGTGTGCAATGAAAATTTCTGCCATGTTGGATAGGGGCAAGGGCAGGGATTTTTACGACGTCATGTTTCTGCTGTCTCAGACTAAGCCGGACTATTCATTCCTTACGGTGCGCTGCGGAATTGGTGATTTACCGGCGTTGAAGTCGGCTGTTGACAAAACACTACAAACAGTAGATCTGCATCATAAACAGAAAGACTTCGAACATTTGCTGTTACAACGCGAAAACAGCAAGCGTATCCTGTATTTTGGTGAATTTATACATTCGCTAACGGGTTAATGCATAAGGTAGGTTTTATCCCTCTCGGGAATGAATATGTTTATGATCTTCGTCATGTCACATGTCGGAATTTGAGATGGAAACGGGAAGGACAATAATTTTAGCTGTGTAGTTTCTTCCGAAGGGAAGAGGTTTCCAACAAATTCTTCCCAAATGGGTCGAGTAGCCAAAATAGCACGAATGCATTGTGAAGTTTATCCGCGATATTAAAATATTCGTATTTCAAAGCGTGTTGAAGGTCATAAAAATAGCTAAGCAAACATCAGTATTCGAAGGCTGCCGTTGGTGGTTGTGCAGGGTAACAATGATCGTGTTTGTCTGCAGCTTGCTGGCGGCACAGCCTGTTCTGGCTGAAAGCAATTCGCCCGAGGAGTGGGGCCTTGCCCTTGGTGTGCGTACGGCATCTGTCCCTTTTAAAGCCGAAGAAGACCATGTGAACGACATCGTGCCCCTGATGTACTACCACGGCGAGCGCTTCAATCTGCATGGCATGTCTTCCTGGCTGGTATTATTTCCCAAAAAACATTGGGAAATAAATGCCTTGGCACGGTTTCGTTTTCTTGACATGCCGGAAGAGTTCCAGGAGGAATACGACGGCAATGCCCTGGATTACGGTATTCAACTCAAATACATCCCCATTCCCGACGTGGATGTTGACCTGGAGTTCATGATTGACCAGCGGGGCAAATACCACATTGCGTCCTACACCAATTACCGGTTTGAAACCGGACGCTGGACCTTCCTGCCTTTTGGCAGGGTGCGCTGGAAAAGCGCCGAGTTCAACAACCTGTACTATGGACTGGATATCGATACGCCGGGCCAAGGTTTTGATTTTAAAATCGGAACGGACATACGGCTTCACGTTTACCAGAACCTGCACCTGATCGGTCGCGCTGCAGTGGGCGTGCTTGACAACAACACCGCCGACAGCGATGTCATCGACAGCCGTTACCAGGGCGAGTTCTTTTTCGGCATCGGCTTTTTCAGCGACCCGGGGCAGAAGCCGCCGCCGAGATTGACAACCGACGCCTACATCAGACTGGCTCACGGGTGGGCCACATCGTCCAGCCTCCAGGAGATTGTCACTTTTCAAACGGTGCCCGATGATGAGAACAATCAGCTCACATCCCTGTTTTACGGCCACCCCCTGGCTGACGAATTTTTCGGCATACCCTTTTCCATCTATCTAACCCCTGGGCTGGTGAGGCATCACCAGTCGGATGTCCAGGACCCGTTTTTAGAATACGTTCTGGCCATGAAGCTGTACTACACCTTCACATGGCCGATCGCCTGGCGCTTCGGATGCGGCGAGGGCCTTTCATATTCTTCGGAAATCAGCTACATCGAAGAGCAGGACATGGAGGAAAAAGGCTACACCCCCAGCAATCTGATGAACTATCTTGATTTATCCCTGGATCTGAATCTGGGCGAACTCTTTCGCACCAAATCACTGGAGGACCTGTGGCTGGGATACTACATTCATCACCGGTCAGGGATGTTTGAATCATCTGCCGTCTTTGGAAATATCAAAGGCGGAAGCAACTACAACTGCATTTATTTGCAATATCACTTTTAGATTTGAATTCATCCCGCTGTATGCAGCGGGATGAATTCAAATTAAGGGGTAAGCTTGGCCAGATAGTCACGCCATTGGTCAAACATGATGCCCATGGTGCGAAAGTCTGTGTCGTTGTCAATGTCCAGGGCCGCACCGGGAAAGGGAACCTCGAGCCCTGCAAAGCGGGTATTCATCAGTCCTGAAATGGCTTTTTCCAACTCCTTCTTGGGGGTCCAGCTGCTGAAGAGTCTGGTCAGTTTCGGAAAGCCGAGCCGGTTGGAAATCATCGCAAACTGAAGGCCGGAGAAAAACTGGATGCTTTTGGGCTGCTCCTTGCCCATGAGGTAAATGCCCAGGAGAATGGCATTGATGATATTTTTCTGATAGCGGAACGCATACAGGGTGTTGATGTTCCGGCGCTGGATGACTTTCATGGGCCGCACCATTTGAAGGTTGTTGATGCGGAAATTTTTCTCTTTCATGTGCAGGTAGGCCATCTTCATGCCCGGCTGACCGTTTTTAGGATAAAAGTGGGTCATCCGCTCCTCGGGCGTGAGCCCGACCAGGAAATCGTACTGCTCGAGGTCGCAGTGATCGATGAAATGGATAACCTCCCGGGGCGTTATCAACGGTGCGTCGCAGGCGACGACCAGGACCGCTTTTTCCCTGTGTTCGAACAGGTCGGGGACCGGAACTTCATCGTATCCCGGCAAAGAACTCAAGAAAGCGTGCCAGGCATTTTCAAACAGATTTGATTTTTGCTGGACCAGGTGAATCTTTTTGGGTGTGGACAGATCCAGGCCTGCCTCCTCAAATGCAGATTTCAGTTTGGCTACCGGGCCGGCAACATAGATATCCCCGATGGCCGGAACCTGCTGGAGGGTTTCGATAACGTACTGAATGACGAATTTGTCCTTGATTTTCAAAAAGGCTTTGTGTTGCCGTAGCACACTGTGGCTGTCTTCCCCCTCCCCGGCAACCAGAACAGCATCGTATCGTATAAATTTATCTACAGTCCCCATTGTCCTACCCTGCAATAATGAACCTTAGAGATAATGATTTTCATGTGGGACACGCAGTGAAGCTTGCGCTATCCATGAGAATCTTGCGATTGATCTCGATAGCATAGCCGAATAATAACTTCAATCAGATTCATTCATTAGAAACAGCCCATCACATTTGAGAATGGTATTCAATTTAGGTTCCATATATTTTGTTTGTTTCATGCCCGTTGCCCCCTTCAGGGCATGGAAATTATGGCGATATGGCCTTGCCATCGAAGGATAAGTGACTATCATATATAGCGTTTGATGTAAATTTTGGATATTGCAAATTGATAGGAATTATGATTAGCATCCTATTTTTTAAGGGATAGTACCAAACGTTATAATGAAATAAAGGAGTTACAGATATGAAGTTTTCATGCCCGGAAAAAGAATGCGAATACGGCGGTACGGGATCCTATGAACTCAATATCCCACAGGAAGCATGTGTGGATGAGCAGAACATAGCCACCCCTTTCTGCCCCCATTGCGGCAACACGCTGGTTAAGTCCGAAGCCACTCCAGAGTATTTCGAACAATAGCTAAATTTATTTACTCATCCTGCGAAGGTGAGTGGAAAGCTTTCCTGCCAAAGACAATTCCCAGTAATGGAGTATTGGAATGTTGGGTCTGGAGCGAGTGGATGGGTAAAATGAACATCGAACATTGAACGTTTTGCTGATAGCCAACCTGACACTCGACACCTGAAACCTGACACCTTTTTATCTTTATTTGTTCCATTGCTCCATCACTCCATTAATTTCTTTATACCGGGTTAACCGTCATGACAATCGCCTCCACCGGACAGGCCGCTGCGCAGAATTCACAGCCAATACAATTCCGGGACCGGGCAAGGACAGGAAAGCCCTTTTTGTCTGTGGTATCCATGGTATACTGAAGCGTCAGACAGGCCCGGGGGCAGGCATCGATGCAAATGTTGCACGACATGCATTTTGCAGTATCGATGCTGGGCTTGGGCCAGTTTCTTCGAATACGGATACGCTCGATGAACTTGCCTTGGGCATTTTTTACGGCCGACTGGGGACAAATTCTGCCGCAGGCGCTGCATTCGTAGCAGGCGTTTGGGTCTATCTTGTGCAGCTTACCCTTTTCGCCTTGAATGGCATCTGCCGGGCATATTTTCTTGCAGACGCTGCAACCGATGCACCGGTCGGTAATCGTGAACGGCATCACCTTATAGCTCCCAATCCATTTTTCCGATTGAAAGAGGGGTGCCGGATTCAGGGTCCCATCCCAGTACTTCCCAGTAATCTTTAACCATTTTATCCACTGGTACGGATCTGCCTTGGTTGGCCCCGGCAGTCAGGGGGGGGCGGCCGAGGGCCCGGTCTGTCACCTTTATGTCCCTAGGTTTGATGCCCTGCTTGATATTGAACTGCTGCTTCATGCTCTGAATGTCTGCCCCGATCTCAAGGTAGTCATGGGGCGACATTTGCCAGCCGGTGGCGGCATTCAGCCACTCGAACAGGGGGAAATCCTTTGTCCCCATAAGCGCGCCGTAAAGGCAGGCCCCGGAGCCGTTGATGACATTCATGTATTTGCTGCACGTAGCCGCAGCCACCGCTTTCTCCCTGTCGGGAACATATTTGCTGCGCTTCATGTAAATCAGGCCGGGTTCCGGCAGGTCGGGCACCTTTTCCCACAACTGGAACAGCTCATAATACATCTGCGAACCGATGGTGTGCCGTCCCGGCGTTGCCTCCACACAGTTGTGCAAAGCAAATCCAGGATCATACCGGCCGTCATGCATGGCCAGTTCCTGGCCCCCTGCATGAATGGCATATTCAGCCGACCCCTTGCCGATCTTAAGCGATGCAGCTCTCACGCCGTCGGCCAGGAGATCACCGATTCCCTGCCTGTGAATCATGCGGTCCACCAGGGCTTCGATAGCCTTACTGTTGCCCCAGGTGAGTTCAAGGCCATCTGTGTCTATGAGCGTCAAAATCCCTTTTTCAAAACACTCGATGGCAAAAGCAATGGTGCCGCCGGCCGAGATGGAGTCCATGCCGGCCCGGTTGAGGGTTTCGTTCATACGGAATATGCTGTCCGCGTCGTCGTTCAGACACAAGCCGCCCAAGGCCAGTACGGTTTCATATTCCGGCTTGTGGGTTTCGCCGGGAAGGCCTGGGCGATGGCATATCCCCCCGCAGCCCAACGGGCAGGCATAGCAGTGGTATTTTACGATGACACAGTCCGAAAACACATTCGGGTTCAGATTTTCAGAGTGTTCCGGTCCGAAATCTTCATTGCTGCCCTTCCAGTTTTTTATGGGGGAATCACCGAGTTCGATCAATATCTGGTTCAGGCTGGCTGTGCCCCATTTCTGCAGCATGCGTTTATAGACGGTGTTGAACATCAGGGTTTCTGTAGAAGGCTGGGCCGGCAGGGCCCGCAGGATGGCGCCCATGTAGGCCAGTACAAAGGCCGGGGGGAAGGGCGGCATGAATTGAATGTTTTCATTGCATTTCTGGCTCAACCGTCTGATTTCTGCCTGATCGTGAACCCTGATCCGGTGTGTTCCATCCAGAACCACGGCTTTCAGTTTTTTTGAGCCCATGACCGCCCCGAGGCCGGACCGGGCTGCCATGCGCCCCCCGTCGTTGGCAATGCCCGCGATCAGCGATATGTTTTCACCGGCCTGACCAATGCTGGCGATGCGCGGCATGCGGCATCCTGATTCCTTTTTCAGGAAGGCCTCTGTTTCCTTGGTGTCTTTTCCCCAGACATCGCGGGCATCCCTGAGCTCCGCCTTTCCATCGTTGATACAGAAATAAACCGGCTGGGGGCTCACACCCTTGAAAAAAATACCGTCATAACCGCAGCGTTTGATGGCCGGTGAGAAATTGCCGCCACAGTTGGCATCCCCCCATGTGCCGGTGAGGGGTGATTTGGCGGCTACCATCCAGCGGCCGGTAAAAAGCGAACCAGTGCCGGTCAGTAATCCGGAAACAAAACAGATGATGTTGTCAGGGCCCAGGGGGTCGGTTTGAGGCGGGATCCTGTCCAGGAGAATGCGGGCTGCCATACCTGTTCCTGCAAGGGATTCCCGGTAGATGGTTTCGTCTATTTCTTCCTCCTGGAGCCGGCCTGATTCCAGATCGACCCAGAGGATTTTTCCCATGTAGGCATTCTTCATTTTTTTATTTTTGATCATCAATTCAATGTCCTAAAAATGGGTAACATTTGTCAGTTGACAATGCAACTGAATCGGAACTGTATGCCGAGGCTGCCTTCAATGAAAGCCTCCGACCCGTGCAAGATTCAGGTGAGTAATTATCAAAAACGGCGTTTATGCAACCTTGGGGGAGAAAGTGAGAAGAGCATGCAGAAGCAGGCAGTAGATAACTTTATCAACGACTGGCAGGAAGATGCATCTGGACTTAAATCTGCCTTTGTATCCTATTTCAATGATTTGAAGGAAATGGCGGACATTGACATCGGATTCAACGAGCGCCCGGGCATCAGCTACTCTTTGGCGCGGCTTTCGATTGAAGCAATATAGGCATTTTTTCATATTGTTTGAATTTCATGGATAAATGCGTATATTAGATGATTAGTGCAATCGATTTACTGGAAAAATGCCTTCTGTGTCGACTCTTCCTACCAGAAACGATCATGTGACAGGAGATGGTAACATCAGGTCTTGATCTCTGAAACAGACTGAGCGCCCGAAACATTAACGGCAGAACTCAGCATCCAGGGAAACAGGTAGATTCCTTGAAATCACTATATGTTATAATATTATACGCCTTTATGGCGGTTTACCCGGGAATCGTTTGTGCCGATGCCCCGGAGGTCACTGACATCCCTGATCAGGTGATTGAAGAGGGGGATTCTTTTGACAAAATCAAGCTGAATAAATACCTGGATGACGACGGTGATGGTAAAGTTACATGGTCATTCACTGGTAATGTCGAACTGTCCGTTTCCATCAGTAAAAAAAATGACGCCAAGATAACAACCCCGCACCGAAGCTGGACCGGAACCGAAACCATCATTTTTACGGCTACCGATAAGAACGACGAATCCGATAGTGATGCGGCCAAATTCACAGTCAATGGTATAAATAATCCGCCGGTGGTCGGAGACATTTCCGACCAGACCATTGCCGAAGACACTGGGTTTGCCAGCTTCGACCTGGACAATTTTGTCGCCGATGACCAAGATAATGACAGCGACATTGCCTGGACCTACAGCGGAAACAATGAACTTGTGGTCGTCATCGACCCCACTTCGCACGTGGTTAAGGTTACCGCACCCGGACCAGACTGGAACGGGTCCGAGACCATTACCTTTACGGCCACCGATACAGGCGGTCTTTCAGACAGGGATTCTGCCAGGTTCAGGGTAACCGCTGTCAACGACCCGCCAGTGGTCGGGAACATTTCCGACCAAGCCATTGCCGAAGACACTGGGTTTGCAAGTTTCAACCTGGACAATTTTGTCAAAGATGATCAGGATGCTGACCGTGACATCGCCTGGACTTACAGTGGTAACCGCGAACTCGTGGTTGCTATCGACCGCACTTCGCATGTGGTCAAGGTTACCGCACCCGGACCAGACTGGAACGGGTCCGAGACCATTACCTTTACGGCCACCGATACAGGCGGCCTTTCAGACAGGGATTCTGCCAGGTTCAGGGTAACTGCTGTCAACGACCCGCCAGTTATCACCTCGGATCCCCGAACCGAAGCCCACAGCAACACACTTTATGCCTATCTTCCATCCGCTCGGGATCCTGAAAACGACGCGCTGACATGGTCGTTAGACTCAAAACCGCCCAATATGACTATCGATCCTGACACGGGCGCTATTGCCTGGACACCCACTACTGGCATGATCACTTCCGAAAAGCTGAAATTGAAGGTTTCAGACGGGAACAAAGGTGTCGACACACAGACCTTTACCATCACGGTCATTGACAGCCCTTCGGTGGCGACAATTTTGGTCACCGGTATCGGCAAAACAAGTGCAACGGTGAGTGGCGAAATCATCTTTCCCGGTAACCCGCCCCTGTCCCAGTATGGTATCTGCTGGAATGCTACCGGAAATCCACGGATCGAGGACAACCGGACGGGACTTGGCGCCGTAGGCACCCCGGGAACATTCGCCAGTGAGATGAGCGACCTGATTCCTGATACCCGTTACTATGTACGTGCCTATGCCACCAATACCGTGGGTACTGTATACGGGGAAGAGCAAACTTTTGTCACCGCAGGTCTATCCTTAGTACCCCGTGCCGTGGTTTTCCCTGCACCGGCCCCTCTAAACAGGGCCACCAGCTACCGTATGCAGGTCACAGGGGCCGGCGTGATCAGTTACCGCTATCGCCTGAACAACAGCCCATGGAGTTCAGAACAAAGCATCGAAAGCTGGATTGAATTCGATGTGTTCGACGAAGTCGAGCATGTGCTTGAGGTGGTTGGAAAAAACGCCTCCGAAACCTGGCAATCCGAACAGGAGGCCACAGTTGTCTCCTGGATTATCGACACCACGCCACCTGTGGCTGTACTCTCGAATCACCCCAGTGGCGTCATCGGCCCTGCCCGGGCCGACATCTTCGTCAGCGGTAAGGATGTGGCGGCTTTCCGTTACGCGCTGGATGATGGGGAGTTGAGTGCTGCTTCCCCGGTGTCTAAGCCGATCGTGCTCCCTGAACTAGTGGACGGACCGCACACCCTCAAAGTGGTTGGAGCGGACCGCGTCAGCAACTGGCAGGCAGAAGAAAACGCCACGGTCATTGCCTGGACAGTGGACTCGGGAATACCGACTGCAGTATTGACAAACCTGCCGGCCAGGATCACCGGCGAAGCGTCGATCGACATCGGCATCACCTCAGCAGCAGGTGCAATCCCGGTTGAAAGATATACCTATACCCTCGATAACGGTCGCATCTGGTTTCATGGGGATATGGGCTCGACCCTAAAGATCGCCGGACTGAGCGAAGGTGAACACACCCTCTGTGTCAACGCTTTTGGCAACAACTCTTGGCAGGACGATTCGGAAGATGGCCGTTCCTCCACAAAAAGCGCTACATGCCACCACTGGCGTGTGGATCTGACCCCCGCAAATCCCGCAGTGTTGACGGTTGAGAACAAGAAGCCGGGTTATCCCGATGAACATATGCTGGCCGATTCAAAAGCGGTGCAACTCGCCTGGTCCTGGTCGTCGGCTCAGGCATCGGAAGCCATCCTTTACTATCGCATATTTTATTCGACGAGTCCGATCACTGAAGAAGACCTGGGAAATGCCGTGGAAGTGTTTTGTGATATCATTCCCGGCGGTGCAGGATTTAAGGAAAAGTTCATTGTAAACGGGCTGTCTCCGGGGAAAATGTACTATTTCGCCGTTACTGCTGCCGATATGGCCGGCAATGAGTCGATATTAAGCAATGTGCCGTCAATTTATACCGATAGCACCGTTCCGGAAGTATACCTGGTGACGCTTGAACATGGGAGCCGCAGTTTTGAGAGTTCACAAACAAATGAGCTTCTTATCGAAGGCCGCAATTTTTTAGAGACAGCCGGCAGCAATATCATCCTCCTGGAAGATAAACGCACGATTATCGATATCCCAAGCGACCGGGGGACCGGACAGCTGACGTCAGGCAACATACCGCATGGCGCCCCCGCAGGCACTTACCGTGCAAGGGTCGTCAACGCCCACGGCATGTCGCTGTCCACTGAAGACAGGATCGAT
Source organism: Thermodesulfobacteriota bacterium (assembly GCA_039714495.1). GTDB lineage: Bacteria > Desulfobacterota > Desulfobacteria > Desulfobacterales > B30-G6 > JAJDNW01. The sequence goes on along the minus strand of JBDLJD010000004.1, from coordinate 20,456 downwards.
ATCATCGAAGCCACCCCCCCACTTCCAACAGTTCGAACCGTTACGCCGTCAGTCGTTCCGACAGGGGCCCGGACCGCCCTAACTATCGTTGGAAATTATTTCAACGACACCCTCCAAGGCGTCAATATTATCGATTCCAGGGGAGTGGCCACGGCGCTGGTGGACATCGCCTGGGTCAACTCCACCACTACCACCGCTGTCGTCGATATTGCCGGGGACTTTGCAGAAGGGCGATACCAGATACAGGTAGTGAACACAGAGGATGAGTTCAACGAATTCAGTATCGCCCGGCTTGAAATATTTCGCCTCCTCGACCTGGATACTTTTTCAGAGGCGATTTCCACATCCGGAATCGTGCGCCTGAACGAAGGCCTTGTCCCTTCCTTCATCACGCTCAACAGCGATACTTCCAGCCTGGCAGGTGGGACCAGGGAAAAAATTACCGGAATAAAGGTCGTGCTGGAACCCGGAACTATGTTCGAGGTTGAAAATATAGAAGGGTGGATGCCCTATGCGGACATCATCCTTCCGCCGAGGGCAATAGCCCCTGAACCTTATATGTCCAAGGGGATAGGTCCGGATGTAGTGCCGTTCAGCATGGGTTCGAGCAAGAAATTGAGATTGAAAAATGGTGTCATGTTCGTATCCCTGGATGCAACACTGCCAGACCGAATTAACCATCCGGTGCTTTACCAGGTCGAAACAAACGGTGAACTGAAACCGGCCGGTGTGAATGGCACCTGGCGAGGCCAAGACATCCATGTGGGGGGAACCATTTTGGCCACTCGCTACAACGTGCCGGAAGCAGGCCTGACTACTTTTACCATGGGTGTCCTGTTGGATCACATGTCTGAATTTGTGGTAGGTCCCCTGTCATCCGACGCAGGGTCATCGGGATTGCTTCCCTTGACTGCTGACGAATATGGCCCTTGTTTTATCGGCACATCAAAATTAGGTCAGAGGCTTCCCTTTTTCAGGATCGCCACCAACAGCCAGACGCCCAAAACCGTGGCTGCCAGGAACCCGATGATGCCGATGAGGGATATGCCGTAGAAAAGCGGAGGGGTGTTGGAAATGACGATAAGCGCCGACCCGATGATCAGGGCGGCGATCACGATGGAAAACGAAATACGGTTGCTGATCTGGTCATGGGTGGAGAGCATCCGGTCGAAACCTTCCAGATCGTGTTTAAAGGATAGCTTCTGCTGCCGGATGAGGCGCGTGATCTCTAAAAGGTCTCTCGGGAACTTGTGGATGAATTGATAAGACTGGGTGATCAGTTTGACAATGTCGCTTTCGAGGCGTTCGGGGGAAAAGCGGTTGAGCTTCACCTTGGCGATGAAGGGCGCCGACTGGGTCACCATGTCAAAGTCGGGATCCAGATACCGTGCGATGCCTTCCACGGCGGCCAGGGCTTTCATCATCAGGAAGATGTCCGGGTATATTCTGAGACGGTGCTGGGCGGCCAGTTCCAGAAGCTCCTGCAGCAGTTTACCGAGATTGATTTCCTTGAGCGCATTGTAAAGATGCCGTCCCATGAAATCCGCCACGTCCTTTTCGAACAAGCGAATGTCGGGTTCTTCTTCCCATGATGTGAGCTTCAATATCTGATGCGCGGCCAGGGACTCGTCTCGCCGGACAATGCTGTCCACCAGATCCACAAAGCTTTCCTTGGTATTCCGTTCAATGGTGCCCACCATGCCGAAGTCTAGAAGGCAGATGACATTGTCGGGCAGAACGAAAATGTTTCCGGGATGCGGATCGGCATGGAAAAAACCGTGGTCGAATATCTGACTGAGGCATATGTCGGCTCCCCTCCGGGTGATCAGCTTTTTGTCATAGTCGCCTGATTCGAGTTGTTCCACGCTGGAAATCTTGATGCCGTCAATGAATTCAGTGGTGAGCACCCGCGCTGAAGATGTATCTTGGAAAACCTTGGGGATATAGACATGGGGGGCATCCAGGAACTGGCCGGCCACGCGCTCCATGCTGGATGACTCGATGCCGTAGTCCAGCTCCCGTTCCAGTGTTTTGGCAAATTCTTCGACTATTTTCACCGGGCGGTGGAAGGAGATTTCCTCGATGTGTTTTTCCGCCAGTGTAGCCAGGTGCAGCATGATTTCAAGATCCACCTCAATGATCTTTTTGATCCCGGGCCGCTGCACCTTGACCGCTACCGTATCCCCATCCAGGAGTTCAGCCCTATGCACCTGACCGATGGAGGCGGAGGCCAGGGGTTTTTCGTCGAAAGAAACGAATACGTCTTCCAGGGGCTTGCCGAGCTCGGCCTCCACAATCTTTCTGGCATGGTGGAAGGGAAAGGGGGGGACATCATCCTGCAGCTTGGCCAGTTCGGCGACGAAATCGGGGGGGACGAGGTCGGGACGCGTGGAGAGGATCTGCCCCAGCTTGATGTAGGTGGGGCCCAGTTCCTCGAAGGCCATGCGGATGCGTTCCGCCCGGGTCGATTTTTCGACCCGGTCTCTTTTTTTCCTGGAGATCATCTGCAGGCCGATCTCCAAGTATTGGTCGATCTTGAGGGTTTCGACCAGGTCCCCGAAACCGTATTTGAACAGAATCCCCAGAATTTGGGAATAGCGGTTCAGGTTCCGATAGGTCCGGCCAATGACGCCTATTTTTCTAATGCTGAGCATGCAGGCTCCAGACTCGGCTACTAAGGGGTACGTTCAGATCAAAGATAGATAATTGTTAATGACTCGGGCCTCCGACCTCTGTCCCTCCGACATCTGGAGTTCTGTGGCTCTGGCCTCTGGGGCTCCGTCCTCCGGCAATCCGTCATCAGTCTTCCGGATTCTGGCTGATGAGGCTTTTCAGCTCCCGGATTTCTTTTTTAAGGCCCTTGAGATCTTCTCCGGTGACGATGTCGGCCCGTATCAGAAAATCCCTGACGCTCTTTTCAACCCGCTCTTCCAGCTTGACCTGGGTTTCTTCATATCGCACCTGAAGTTCCTCGATGAATTTTTTGGCTTCTTCCCGGGGCATTTTGCCCTTTTCTTCCAACTCTTTTCCCAGGGCTTCGACCTCATCCCAGGTTTTGAGCGCCAGGCCTATACCGGTGAGCATGCTTTTTTTGAACAGCTCCAACATGACGTGTCCTCCTTAAAAATGCTTTTTTTTTACGGTTGTTGGACAAATGCTTACGTTATTGCGTAATACCCTATTTTCAGGGCAAATAATGGACAATTGATCAAAAAAGCATTTTTTATTTGAGTTTGCCTATTACTGAACTGGCAATGGTATTTTTCTGGATCTCCTTGGTGCCTTCATAGATTTCCGTTATCTTGGCATCCCGGTAGAAACGCTCCACTTCGTACTCTTTCATATAGCCGTAGCCGCCCAGCAGCTGAATGGCTTCGTCAGCTACTTCCACGGCGGTTTTGGCGGCAAACATCTTAGCCATGGAGGTCAGCTTGGGATCGATTCTGCCCTGGTCGAAATTCCAGGCGGCCTTGTAGGTAATCAACCTGGCCAGCTCTATTTTGGTGGCCATGTCAGCCAGTTTGTGCTGGGTGACCTGGAACTGGGCTATTTTCTTGCCGAACTGCTCCCGTTGTTTAACGTAATCGAGCGCCCGGTCATAGGCTCCCTGGGCGGTTCCCAGTGCCTGGGCAGCTATCTGGATCCGGCTTTCATCGAAGAAATGGAGCACGTGGTAGAATCCTTTGCCTTCTTCACCGATCAGATTGGCGGCCGGGACGCGCACGTCTTTGAAGACCACTTCGGCGGTTGCCATCATGCTGATGCCCATTTTCTCACCCACATCCGATGTGGAGACACCTTCGCGGTCAGCTTCCACAAATATGACACTCAAGCCCCTGTAGGCCGGGGAGGCGTCGGGGTCTGTCTGGCATAGCACAGAGTAGAATCCAGCCATTCCGCCGTTGGTGATGAAGGTTTTTACGCCATTGACCACCCACTCGTCTCCGTCCTTGACGGCGGTGGTGTTCATGGCGGTTATATCGGAGCCGTGGTCAGGTTCCGTAAAGGCCCCGCCGGAAAGCATTTTTCCCTCCGCCACCAGGGGAAGGTATTTCTTTTTGAGCTCCTCACTGCCGTAGTGCAGGACCAGTTCTGAAGCAAAGCTGGCCAATGCCACTGCGCTTCCGATGGTGGAATCACCCCGGCACAGTTCTTCGATGACGATAATATCTTCCATGCTGCCCAGCCCCTGACCTGAATATTCTTCAGGAAAATGGACGCCGATCAATCCCAGGTCGCCGGCTTTCTGCCATATCTTTTTAGGATACTCGTGTTTTCTGTCCAATTCCAGGGCCAGTTCCTTGTCAAACTCGCCTTTGGTAAAATCTCTGACTGCTTTCTGGATCTCTTTCTGTGTTCTGTTCAACTCAAATTCCATGTGCTTTCTCCCTGTTCAATATTTGAATAAGCTTGATTATATTAGTTTAAATCTGACCTTTATTGAAAACAATAAGATTAACATAGGGCCGGTGCCAATGCAAGAAAATTGCACCTGAACTGAGCGGTTCAAATTTTAAAACGGGGAATAGTTATAGAACATTCAAGGGACATTTTCCGACTTAGGTAAAAGAGACTTGACTGAACACCTTTGCTGCCATAGATTCTACAATCCTGCCTTAAAAAACCGGCAAGATATCCGGTTAAAGGGCAGCAAAAAAACATACCCGAAAGGATGCACAATAAGATGACGTATTCAATAGCGCTGGCCGGCAAAGGCGGTACCGGCAAAACCACGGTTGCCGGGATGCTGATTAAATATCTGGTAAAAAAGGGCAAGGTGCCGGTACTGGCCGTGGATGCTGACAGCAATTCGAATCTGAACGAGGTGCTGGGGCTCGAAGTGGCAGACACCCTGGGCAACGCCCGTGAGGAGATGAAAAAAGGTGTCGTCCCAGGTGGGATGACCAAGGATGTTTTCATGTCCATGAAGCTGGAACAGGCCGTGGTGGAAGATGAGGGGTATGATCTGGTGGTTATGGGCCAGCCCGAAGGCTCGGGGTGCTACTGTGCCGCCAACACGCTGTTGACCGGTTTTCTGGAACGGCTGACCGGCAATTACCCTTATGTGGTCATGGACAACGAAGCCGGCATGGAGCACATCAGCCGCCTGACCACCAGCAATGTGGATATCCTGCTGATCGTGTCCGACACCTCCCGGCGGGGACTTCAGGCCGGTCTCAGGATTGACAAGCTGACCAAAGACCTGAACATAGGTGTCGGGAAAAGCTTTCTCATAATGAATCAGACCAAGGCTGAACCGTCTCAGGCAGTTCTCGACATTATCGAAAAGGACGGTCTGGAACTTGCCGGGTCAATACCGGAAGATGAGATGGTGTATGAGTTTGATCTGGAAGGGCGCCCCACCGTCGAACTGCCGGATGACAACCCGGCCATACAGACAGCATTCAGCATTTTTGATGACATCCTGAAATAAAATTGTGGCCCATAATTTTATTTTAAAAAATATAGTTCTTATTTATGACATCGATTGTATCGGTACATTTTTATGGCAACCGGTATAACGATAACTGGTTGGGTGAACGATGAAAAAAACAGGTTTTCTATATGACCCGCGTTACCTTCTTCATGACACCGGCCCATACCATCCGGAGGTTCCCGAAAGGCTCGAGGCGATACACAAGGGGATAGAGGAGGCGGGGCTTTTACAGAATCTTGTGCAGATCCAGGGCGAGCGAGCGGACCTTCGCTGGATTGAAACCGTGCACGATGTGACATACATCCGGCGTTTTGAAGAGGTGTGCTACGCCGGGCAGAAAAGCATGGACACGCCTGACTGTTCCATGTGCTCGGACACATTCGAAACCGCACTGCTGGCATCCGGCGGGGTGATCAAGACCGCGGAGATGCTCATGAAGGGCGAGATCGACAACGCTTTCTGTGCAGTCCGCCCGCCCGGGCACCATGCCGAGACAGGGGAGGCCATGGGGTTCTGCTACTTCAACAACGTGGCCATCGCTGCGAGGTACCTCATGAAGCAGTGGGGTGTGGGCAAAGTGGGCATCATCGATTTTGACGTTCACCACGGCAACGGCACCCAGCACATCTTCGAAAAAGATCCGTCGGTTTTCTACTATTCCATTCACCAGCACCCCTCCTTTGCCTATCCGGGTACAGGACGGGAATTCGAGCAGGGCAGTGCCGAAGGGCGGGGGTATACCAAGAACACCCCGGTGCTTCCGGGACACGGTGATGAGGAGTACGGCCATTACATCAAAAGAGACCTTCTGCCGGCTTTTGAAAGATTCAGACCGGAGGTCATTCTGGTGTCTGCCGGATTCGATGCGCACATCGACGATGACATGTCGGATGTAAAACTATCCACAAAGGCCTTCACCTGGTTGATCGAGACGGCCCTCAGCCTGGCCAAGGAACACGCCGGCGGCCGGCTGATTTCAGTACTCGAGGGCGGTTACAGCCTCAAGCGGCTCCCTGAACTGGCGGCCAACCACGTGAGGGCATTGCTCGATGCATGAGGCCGGCCCCAGAACATTTTCGGCGGCAACGATGGGCTGGGGTAATTTCAAGAACCGCGCAAGATCCAAAAAAAGAACTGAATTTAAAAATCAACATATCAAGATTGGAGGACGCCATGTTTGTCAGCAGGTCAATGACAAGTGAGGTTATAACTGTAACCGGTGGTGCCAGTATTTTCGAAGCCCAGGAAAAGATGGCCAAACACACCATTCGCCACCTCCCGGTTATCGATGAGGATCACACCCTGGTAGGGGTGGTCACCGACCGCGACATCAGGAGCGCGCTCCCCTACAGTCTTTTCAAGGATTCTGACTGCGATGCGGGGCGCGAGAAGGCGGAAACGCTCAAGATACGGGATATCATGACCAAAGACCCGATGGCCATTTCACCGGGGGACACCATTCAGGACGCACTGCTTCTGATCCAGGAGAAGCGCGTGGGCGCCTTTCCGGTCGTGGATGAAAACCGCAAGCTGAAAGGCATCATTTCGGTTCGCGACCTCCTGCGGGCGTTTACCAATGTGCTGGGGATCGGTGAACCCGGCACCCTTTTGTGCATTCTGGTGACCGAAGAAGTGGGGCAGTTGAAGCAAATTGTGGATGCCATCACCGAGGAAAACATCTCCTTTGGCAGCATTCTGGTAGCCCGCTACTGGGAAGAGGACAAACGGGCTGTTTTTCCGTATCTGCTGACGCAGAATGTTAGCCGTGTTAAAAAGAAACTGAAGGATATGGGGTACCATCTGTTGGATCCCATGGACTGGTATCTGGATCAGCTGCCCCAACACCAGTCCTAGAGGCAGGAACTTCAGAGCTACCAGAGGTCGGAGGGCCAGAAGCCAGAGCCACAGAGGACAGAGTCAGTAAGGAGTATGGAGTTAGCAGTAGGGAGAAAACAAGGCTAAAGCCTTGGCCTACATGCCCATTCCTCGAATCAACCATGTAGCGCAGGGATTTATCCCTGCTGGGGCTGGGTGCATTACACCAATTGCCCCCAGGATCTAACATCCAGAAAAGTAGGGTGCCAGATATTGGGAATATTTCAATTGTTAATTCTTAATTGATAATTGAGCTTTCGGTATTCAGTAATTCCCGATACCCAACACCCGAAACCTGACGCCTTCCGCCAGTTCCAGGTAGCCCTATGCAACCCATCCAACCCTGCCAAAAGCCTTACGGCGATCTGCACATATATTATCTCGAGGGGCAGGTCCAAGCCCAAGACGACTATTTTGGCGAACACTTCATCGGCAATTGGGAAGAGGGCGGCCACGCATTTCTTTTTTTCTCCCGACCTCAAGATCCGATTGTGGAAAACCTGGTTGCCGATGAACCGCACCTGACCATTCTCGATCAGTACCAGATGACCTATGATGACTGGCACGGTGGACCCATAGCGCCTTTTTCCGTGGGCCGCATCCAAGTGATGCCGCCCTGGCTCCAAGGCGCATCCAATTCTAAGGGTTCCGGCAGATCAGCTGAAGATTGTCGAATCCTCCTGGATCCGGGGGTTGTTTTCGGTACCGGCACCCACCCCACGACCCACGCCTGCATGGAGGCCCTGGACCTGGTGAGCCGGATGGATGTTCCGGAAGTTGTCCTGGATATCGGAACAGGCACCGGCCTTTTGGCCATAGCGGCAGCCAAGTTGGGCAGCCAGAAGGTGCTGGCACTGGATTTGAACCGATTGGCAGCCAGGACCGCGCGGCACAACGTGCTTTTGAACCATATGGAGGAGCAGGTGCTGGCGGTGCAAGGGGCTGCTGAAAATTTTATAGACTTTCCGAGTGATCTTGTGATATCAAACATACATTACGATGTCATGAATCGCCTCATCCAAAACCGGGGGTTTTTAAAGGGCAGGTTTTTCATCCTGTCCGGACTTCTGCGCAGCCAGGCACTGGAAATCGAACGAAAACTGAGACGCCATCCTGTTGAGATTATTAAAAAATGGGAAGCAGACGGGGTATGGCAGACTTATCTCGGATACGCAGCATGACAAAGTAACGGTTTGGGTTCAGGAAGGCCGAAAGGGAACGAATGGTTATCACGTGCTGGGGTTCCAGGGGATCGATACCTGTATCAGGCAAAGCATACAACAAATACGGCGGTGACACCACCTGCCTCGAGATTCGGACCCAAAGCGACGACATTATCATCGTTGACGCAGGGACCGGCATCCGGCGACTGGGCAACAAACTGATCGACGAAACGCGCAACACCTTCAATTTTCTCTTCACCCATGCCCATTGGGACCATCTCATGGGCCTGCCTTTTTTCAAGCCGCTTTACGAAAAGGAAACCAGAATCAAGACGTTCCGCTGCCCCTATTCCGGATCTTATGCGGAACGGATGATCACCCGCATCCTGACGCCGCCCAATTTTCCTGTAAAATATTCAGATCTGAGTGCAGGATTCATCTATGAGGAAGGGTGCCCTGAACCCTTTGAAATAGGCTCTGTGCAGGTGGTGCCTATCCACCTGAGCCATCCCAACGGCGGACGGGGGTACAAGTTTATCGAGAATAGCAAAACCTTTGTATTTCTGACCGACAACGAGCTGGGATATGTCCACCCCAAAGGCCTTGCAAAAGAAGACTATGCCGAATTCTGTGCCGGGGCCGACTTTCTGATCCATGACGCCGAATACACACCCCAGGAGTATGAGCAATACATCGAATGGGGCCATTCAAGCTACGCTGACGTACTGGACCTGGCTATCAGAGCCAAAGTAAAGAAACTGGGGCTGTTCCACCTGAACCAGGACCGCTCGGACGATGCCATGGACGAGATTGTAGATTTGTGCCGGAAGCGCATCGCCGTGGAAGGACAGGATCTTACGTGTATCGCCGTGGGCAGTGATATGACATTCAAACTATAACCTAAATGGGAACTCAGCAAGAGCGGCAATACATCGAAGACGGTTGGGTCAAACGTGTCGTCCTGACGCCGCCGGCACTGTCTGACAACACATCCGATGCGGACCGACTGGTGGAACGCCTGAAAAAGGAGCTCCACACCGACAGGGTGGCCATCGACCTGCAGCTGTTGAAAAAATTACCCTTTCTACTCAGGGAATGGGGCTACCGTGCAGGCTGTGTGGTGCTAAAGGAGCAGGGGTGCTGGCAGGTGGTCGGTCTCTTTGCTTTGGAGCAGGAGGATCCTCCGCTGGGAGTGGCCGTGGACCTGGGAACCTCCCGGGTGGTCATTCGGCTCGTCAGTCTTCTTTCAGGGGATATCCTGGGTGAACACGCCTTTGACAATCCCCAGATACCCATCGGCCCGGACATATTAGCGAGGATTCATTTTTCCGAAAAAACTAAAGGCCTGGATGAGCTCAACCGCCTGATCATTGACGGCCTGAACAACAACATAAAGAACCTCAGCCGCTCCTGCGGAAGGGATCCTACAGGCATATATCTGGTTTCCATGGCCGGCAACACGGCCATGACCCATCTGTTCATGGGATTGGATCCCCAGTGGCTTATCAGGGAACCCTATATTCCGGTGGTCAACCGACCTGGGATGATGCGGGCATCGGATCTTGGGATTGCCGTCAACCCCTCGGGCAGAATTTACATCCACCCCAATATCGGCAGCTATTTCGGCGGGGACCTCATGGCGGGTATTTTATACTCCGGCATGCACAAAACAGAAGAGACGGCCATCCTGGTGGATGTGGGCACCAATGCAGAGGTTGTCCTGGGCAACAGCAACTGGCTGGTAGCCTGCGCCGGGGCTGCCGGACCGGCCCTGGAAGGAGGCGTGACCCGTATGGGGATGCTGGCAGGCCCGGGGGTGATCGACAAGGTGGTCATTCAGCCCGGAACGGGCACCTTCGAACTATCCACTATTGGCAATGCAAGGCCAAAAGGCATCTGCGGTTCCGGGCTGATCGACCTTGCCGCGCATTTGTTCTTGTCCGGTATGTTGGACATCCGCGGGAAGTTCGTCCCGGAAGCGTGTGGTGCCAGGCTGAAGCAGGAAGCCGGCCTGCCATACCTTGTGGCCGTTCCTGCTGATCAATCGGCAACCGGGCAGGATCTTTTTGTCAGCCAGGCAGACATCGACAGCCTGATCCGCTCCAAGGCGGCCATGTATACCATCCTTGAAACCATTACGGCTTCCGTAGGGATGCTGCCACGGGACCTCTCAACCTTCTACGTGGCCGGTACGTTCGGGTCCTTCATCGATCCGGCATCGGCCATTTCCATCGGTATGCTGCCCGATCTTTCTCTGGACACCTTCAAGGTGCTGGGCAACAGTTCTCTGGAAGGGGCAGCACAGCTGCTCACCCGCCCCGGAAACCCGGATGAGATCGATTGCATAAGGGACAGGATCACCTACCTCGAGCTAAACGTGAATCAGGAATTCATGAATCGCTTCAGCGCGGCTAAGTTTCTGCCCCACACCGATCCTTCGATTTTTCCATCTGTCCCCGTGAACCGGCCGGACTAATTGCGGCTAGCTAATTAACTCCATATAGGCGGGAGGCTATAATGTTTGCGTTTTCTTGATTTCGTTGGAGATGCCATCCTACTCCAAGGTCAAGGCTTCTCTAAATATACAATCCTTATTGACATGATATGGAAACCTACACCTCTGAAGTGCACGATCTGACAGTTGATTAGATCATTATGTGCCATGGAATCAAGATATTAGGCTAAATCAATCAATCGAGTTACAAATTTGTCATTCTGATCAAATCTACGATCTTTTTAAAAGATAAGCGCTATTATTTCCTGAAGAAACCTTTGATAAAGATACAGAATTATTGATGCCGGCAAGTGTGGCTGTGCCATAAAAGTATTCATGGCACAGTTCTAACTACCCGCATAAGTTTTCCATCCATCTCATCGCTTCGACATCAGTTACCCTTACTAGATACCTTTGGGTGGTCGGCGAATGAGCGTGTCGTAATAATATTTTTAACACAACTTCTATCGGCATCCCGGATTTAGATATGTATGAGACAGCATGAATCCTTAGATCATATACCGCAATTGCACACCAACAATTTTTCCAGGCTTTTACAATCATGCGAGCCACGTTTTAGGTTATATTGAGGGTTCGTTGCTCAGAGTGAATACCCCTTTCCGTCATGATAACTCAAATCTTTTTCTAACAAAAATTTAGTTTATTTAATCCCAGTCCGCAGTATTCCAAAATTACATTTTAAGATATTACACGCAACAAATTTTCAGCTCTCCATAATTCAAACCTAAAAAAATAAATCCTTATAAAATTGGAGCCTTAAATAAGTGAAATATTGATTTATTAATCTGCAATTAGCGAGTGGTGTACAAACGTTAGATTATTAGCTAAGCGATTAATTATATTGCCATATAGCTTAGAATGGTGTAAAAAAAAGGATTATACTGCTGTGCGTTAAGCAGTCAATAAGGGTTAAAAAATGCTGACAGCGCCTTGAGATAAGAAGGAAATCCTTACTTTTAAAATGCCCTTCAAACTATTATGAGCACATCTATCGAGCCGATTAACAAAATTAGTCGACCTATGCTGTATAGTGTTTTTGAACGAAAGCGGACCTTTCAGTTTCTCAATGATGCCCGCCGCAACCCTGTCATATGGACTTCTGCTCCTGCAGGAGCCGGCAAAACAACGCTTATAGCCAGCTATATAGAATCCCATAATCTCAACTGCGTCTGGTATCAGATCGATCCCAGGGATAGCGACCCTGCTACTTTTTTCCACTATTTGAGGCTGGCGGTCAACCGCGCCAGTCCTCGAAAACGCATACCAATACCATCCTTTAACCCTCAATTCATGCCAGGCATAGATGCCTTTTCACTGCGTTTCTTCGAAGCCGTCTACCAGCGCCTTCCAAAGCCGATTGTCATCGTGATGGACAACTACCAACAAATTAAACCAAAATCCATCACCCATAAGATCGTCAACAAGGGGTTATCGATTCTGCCTGAAGGAATCACAGGGATCGTTATCAGCAGGGAGCGCCCACCGGCAGTCTTCAGCAGGATTTTAGCCAATCGGAAGATGTTTCAAATCGGTTGGGATGCGGTTAAATTGACTCTGGAGGAATCAGCTGGAATTGCGCACTTACAGACCGGAAATTCGATCTCTAAAACAATTATCCAAAAACTGCACCAGGCCACTGGCGGGTGGGCCGTCGGGCTTCTGTTGATGCTGGCACAAGCTGATCCGGAAGATCTGGACTGGCAATGGATTCAGGGCTTTACCCCCCAGGAAATACTCGATTATTTTGCCAAAGAGGTTTTTGAACGTGAACCTCCCGAAATCCAGGATTTTATGCTGAGATCTGCGTTTTTGCCTTACATGACGAATGTTATGGCCAAAAACCTTACCGGCAACGCAAATGCTGGAAAAATTCTTGCGAAATTACACCGCGAGAACCGTTTCACAGAGCGTCGTTTACGCAAACGACTATATTACCAGTTCCATCCACTGTACAGGGGGTTTTTAATTTCCCAGGCAAAACGTAGGCTATCTGATACAAAGCTTAATGGTTCGCGGCTCAAGGCGGCTAAGGTGCTGACCGAGGAAGGCGATGCAGACGCTGCCGCCGAACTCTTGCATGATGCTCAGGCATGGGGTGCATTGACCGAACTCATCATGAAACACGCCCTTACCATGATCCAGCAGGGTAGAAATCAGTCCCTCTTTCAATGGTTGGAGACGCTGCCCAAATCAGTGGTAGCTGAGAAGCCATGGTTGGAAGCCTGGATGGGAATCGCTCGGTTGCCGTTTGATCCGAAGGGCAGTCTGTCTTTTCTCGAAAAGGCATTTGGCACGTTCCGCAAGCATGATGATACGTTTGGGCTTTTCCTCTGCTGGCCCTTTATTATCAGGGCCATATTCTTGAGAATGGCGGACTTTTCAAGCTTTGATCTCTGGATTCAGGTTCTTGAAAAAATAGTGAACAAATACAGGCAATTTCCAAGCCGGGACATCGAAGGGCAGGTGGTTTCCGGTATGCTCATCGCCTTGGTGCACCGCAAAATGGACTATCCCCATATCGAATCCTGGGTTGATCGGGCACTGGTCCTGATTTCCAGTTCGCTGGACTTGAGCACCAAGGTGTCGATCACCAACAACGTTGTCCACTATTTTTTGCTGACCGGCAACTATGGCAGGGCCGCTCAAATAATAGATTTACTCAGGCCTTCTTCATGGGATGATTTGCCGGATTCAAAAGAAGCGATAGCAGTTGTTGCTCATGCAACCATCTCTTCATTTTATTATTGCTATGTCGGCATGCATGCTAAGTGCATCGATGTTGTTTATAAAGGCCTTGCGATTGCAAAAAAAACAGGCTTCATTATTTTAAACAATATCATGGTCGGCCATGGCATCCAAAGTGCATTGATCCATGAAGAGTACGAGGCGGCCAGGACCCTTTTTGAGGATAATGCGATTTCACTGAAAAATGCCATGCCTCTGGACCAGGGCCTGATAGATTATGTCAAGTCTCTTGAAACGCTTCAATCAGGAAATTTGAACCAGACAAAGGCTTATGCAACATCTGCATTGAAAGCCAGCATTGACGTTGGGTCACAGTTTAGTACCATATTCTGCCACTTGCTGAACGCCAGAGTCCTTCACGATACAGGAGAGCAAAAGGCAGCCCAAGATCATCTCGACAAAGCCCTCCACCTTTCCCAATTAACCGGAACGAAACATTTGATTTTTCATGCGCTCATGTTTAAAGCCCGTTTTGCTCTGGAACAGGAACATCTCGATGCCTGCCGTCGGTTGCTGCGTGAGGCTTTAGCGCTGGGCAAAGAGATCGGCCTTTATCACAACATGATCGATTCTCGTTCAAACGTTGCTCGGCTTTGTGCGGTCGCCTTGGAGCATGGTATTGAAACGAACTATGTTTCCACCTATATTCGCAAACGCTGTTTAACCCTGGATCCCCCACCGATTGCACTTGAAAATTGGCCCTGGCAGTTGAAAATATTTACACTTGGCGGCTTTTCCATCTTAAGGGATGACAACCCCATAAGATACGCCACCAAGGCGCAGAAGAAGCCTTTGGAACTGATAAAGGTTCTCATCGCCCTGGGCGGCAGAAATGTGGGTAGAGCCCAGATCTGCGACAGCCTGTGGCCCGATGCTGAAGGGGACAAAGCCGACCGGGCATTGACAACAACGCTTCACAGGCTCAGGCGCTATTTGGACAACGACCAGGTGGTGCAAGTCCAGAACGGCAAGTTAGGCCTGAACCCGTCTTACTGCTGGGTGGACTGTTGGGCCTTCGAGAGCCTGCTGTCAATGGCGGAGAATGCCTTCAAGTCGCAGGCATTGGATACACAAATAAGCCTGATCGAAAAAGCGCTGGCCCATTATAACGGCATGTTTCTCGCCGGAGACACGCTTCAAACCTGGGCTGTTTCGCCAAGTGAGCGATTTCGGAACAAATATTTACAAGCAGTCTATTTTATCGGCAACCATCTTGAATCGATGGATCAATGGGAACAGGCCTCGTACGGTTACTTGAGAAGCCTGGAAATCGACGATTTGTCAGAGGTAACCTATCAGCGCCTCATGCGCTGCCTGCAAAAACTTGGGCGCCATGCCGATGCGCTATCGATTTACGAACGCTGCAGAACAACACTCGATGCCGCTTTCGGACTCCCACCGTCTGCCAAAACAGAGCAAATCCGTCACTCTCTATGGCATCGGCGGTAAATTCTCCATAAAGCCCCTTCGAATACCAGTCCCAAATATTTCAACTTTTCCCAATATGTAACCTATCTGTAATATCTTCTGGGCTATATTTTCATCATCAATTCGATTCGGCGTTCCACCTAAACCCTTGAGTGACCAATACCATTGATTGCATTTTCCAGGGGCCTTCTCCTGGCCCTTACTGCTCTCAGGGCTTTTCAGAAAAAGGTGGAGTGACTGGAAAATACCACCATAAAGGCCAAAGGCCGGTACGTCATCCATTGGCCTTTCACACCAACAAACCAAAAAAGAAAGGAGGAACCCGTGAAGCAAGCACTATTGATTGCCATCTGTACCTCTTTGGTTTTTCTAGGGTGTCTTGGAGGGCGTTATGAGTTACCCATTCCATCGGATTTGGACCAAATCAACGCCTACACGTGCGAATGCAGCATCGCGACTTCGGCCATACCCATGATAGACCCGGATGGGATCGAGGGCATCATCGTCATGGCCGGTGTGGATGATGCAACCGAGTACGAAGAAGCAGTGACGCTCAACGCGGACGACCTCGTGATGCAAACGGGTTCCTCGGTCGGTGTGCGCTTTCGCGAGATTCCCATACCAGGGCTAATCAGTTATGGCGTTTACCGTCGTTCTTCAGTGGTAGTGAAAAGCGTATTGAACATAATTTAGAACATAAGAAAAGAACAACTTGCTCAATTCATAAATAAACTATCTTTTTAGTTGCTGAGTCAGGGTAATCGATGCCTGTTACTTTTGAAATTGACCATAATAACCGATTGACAATATTCACAGTTACCGGAGAACCAACACTCCAAGAAGGTTTAGCAGTCTACCAACGGTTTTATAGAAACAACCCAACACTGAAAGTCTTATGGGATTTTAGAATGGCTAACCTTGCTCAGATATCCAATCAAGACTTCCAGCAGATTGTCTATGGTGTCAAATATTTACCTGAAAAACTCAAAGGTGGGAAAACAGCACTCCTTGCCTTTTCTGAGTTAGAGACCACACTATTAAGAATGATACAAAAATCAATGCTGATAAATGATTTTCCTCTGGAAATAGAAATATTCAACTTAATGGAAAAAGCAATGCAATGGTTTGGCGAAGAATAATAGAGATCAATCCTATATGCCTCCAATCGTTATTATAGGCAACTTGCTGATAGCATACATATTAAAAAAACCGGATAGAGATGGCTGTTCAGTTGTATTTTCATGATATCAATCCTTGGCTGATCACGATGGTTTCAATCGAGAATTTGCAAAAAAATCTCTTTAATTCGACCATGGCCGAAAAGCGGTGATTACATCATTCTTGGCGGCTATCCCAAATTGGAGGTTTTGTAACAGAAGGTTGGATCTCAATAAATATCAGTTGGTTGACATAATACAGGAAATTTATAGTTTGCAGTAACAATTGTTTTTTGAAGATTTTTTGTTAAAAAGCTCAACTTCAATTCTGTGGGATTTGCCCTTTTTTGCATTTTTGTCAGAAAATTGGTATTTGTAACGGTACCAGGAGGGATTTCATTGTAGATATGCTCGGAAAACAAAGCTTTCTGGGCAAGGTGATATCTGCAGGATCTCTCTATCACAACTTGATATTCGATAGGCCTCGACCTATTTAATATGTTTTCGCTTGCTATCGATACTGCCTGGAATGATATTTGAAAAGATACTGATATGAGCGATATAGATCTGTTTGGCTCCGTTTTCAGCCATGGTGATGTGATCTTTGAACAGGGTTCCCACGGGAACAGTATGTTCATAATCCAGTCCGGTGCCATCGAAATTAGCTGTCTTCGCGGTGAAGAAAAGGTTGTCATCACACTCCTGGAGCAGGGCGATTTTTTCGGTGAAATGGCCCTTATTGACAACCGGACCAGGTCTGCCACGGCAATAGCCCTTTGTCGCACAAGGCTGTTGGCCGTCCACCGCGATTCTTTTTTTAGCCAGACTAAATATGATACAACTGTCATCCTTCAGTTGATCAACTCTTTGTGCCGGCGCATCGAAAGAACAAACGGTTTGCTGCGATTTCTCGTCATGTCTGACGATTATCTCCGTTCGTCTATTGTTTCATCAGAATCTTTGCCATTCCCAGAAAAAGAAAAATGCAGTGACAGCCTTACCCGAACTGAATCCTTCGAAAGACCATCTTCGCCCGACACTGAAATAGTCCACCCGAGGCTACCGGCCAATTTTCCGTGGGCCAGTGATCAAACGGTCGTTACCTATTACAGGGAAGAGCTTATTTTCAAAGAAGGGGATGAGGGCGAAGTAATGTATATTGTCGTCAAAGGTAATGTCGACATATATACAGAAGCCTCTGGACGTGAAATCTTATTGAATAGACTAGAAGCCGGTGATTTTTTCGGTGAAATGGCCCTGGTCACCGGCAATGCACGTATGGCCACAGCCGTTGCAACCAGCGATACACAACTGTTGGCCATCAGCAACGAGCAACTGAAAAAAAGCCTGTCAGCAAATTCTGAACTGGCCTTCTTTATCGTTAAGGTGCTTATTACCCGGCTGCGTGCCACCACTGTGGCCCTTGAATCACCGGAACGTTCCCTGGAGATTGCCCGCCACATCATTACACCAATATTCAAAAAGGAAAGGAAAGTCCGTATTGCTCTGATCTCGCTGAGCACCTGCGGCGGCTGCACTGCTGGCCTGATTCAAAACCAGTCGGATCTAACTGCTCTCACGGAAAATGCGGATATCATCTATTGCCCCATGTTGATGGATGCAGACTCCTTTCAAGACGTGGATGTCGCTATGGTGGACGGCGCCGTTCGCACCAGGGAGGATGAGCAGCTCCTTCTGGAGATACGCAGAAAAAGTCGATTTGTGGCTGCATGGGGAACCTGCGCGACCTTTGGCGGCATACCTGCCATGGCCAACCAGTTCGAGTTGGAGGAGCTTCTCGAGGAAAGTTATGGGCAGACCATTGATCCGTTTTCTTACTATCTGTCAACCCGGAAAAAAATGGACAACGATAACGCTCAGAACCTGTCAGGCGAACTGCTCCGCAAGGCTAGAAAGCTGGATGATGTCATCAGGGTAGACTATTTTATTCCCGGCTGTCCTCCCCAGGCATCTTTAGCAAAAGGTCTGATTGATGAACTGCAGGGAGGTGAAAACACAGCGAAAATAAAATCTGTCGTTTGTGCTGAATGCTCCCGAAAACCCAAAAAGCTGGCACCTGCCGACATGCAGTTCTTTCCGGGCAATGCTCTCAACAGAGACATATGTCTGGTTTCACAGGGGGTGTTGTGCCTGGGCCTGATTACGAAAGGGGGATGCGGGGCGGCTTGCCTTCAGGGCGGTCTGCTCTGCTGGGGCTGCCGGGGGCCGACGCGGAAAGCGGTTAACAAAATCAATGCCGGGTCCATGTACGAAGATCTGGTGATCGACAGCATGGCGCTTCGTTCCGGATTGCAGGTGGATACATTGAGGGCCACTGTCCGGATGTTACGCATGAAGGGCGGCAGTTCCCTGAGCTTTGATCCCAGCTTTATCAAGAATACATCGAGGTTGAGATGAGCCGTAAGCTGCTGTTCAAAAAAGCCACCAGGATCGAAGGCAACGCCAATATCGATATCGAGATATCCAATGGTCGTATAAGGGCGGCCAGGTT
The DNA here is from genome assembly GCA_039714495.1 of Thermodesulfobacteriota bacterium. Lineage (GTDB taxonomy): Bacteria > Desulfobacterota > Desulfobacteria > Desulfobacterales > B30-G6 > JAJDNW01. The sequence continues at coordinate 1,624 of JBDLJD010000004.1, read as the reverse complement.
TTTAATCCAGGAGTTCAGGGGATTCGAACGTTTTCTCAAGGGCCGCCGGGTGGAGCATGTACCTCACCTTATTTCACGAATTTGCGGATTGTGTTCCTGCTCCCACCAAGTGGCCAGCTTAAGGGCCATCGAAAGTGCCATGAACCTGGATGTCCCCCTCTCCGTTGAATACCTTCGGGATATCATGGTACTAGGAGAATGGATCAGCAGCCACTCATTGAGCTATTTCTTCCTGAGCCTTCCAGATGTTGTCGGTGCTCAGGGCGGGATATTTGAGATAGCTGCAAAGCACCCGGAAATATCGAAAGATGCTTTTAGTATCAGGGAAGCAGGTCTTAATATCAATACGTTGCTGGGCAAGAGAGCTATCCATCCTGTTTCCATGGGTATCGGTCATTTTTTAAACCCTCCTACAAAAAAGAACTTGGCCGCCGTCCGGCAAATGGCCGCCGACATTAAGGAACGAGCAAAAAAGCTGATCATCGCAGTCGGCCAATCCTATCACAATCCCGCTGTCATCGCCTTTCCAAAGGATATCCAGCTCAATTACCTGGCTTTTGAGCCCAACGGCAAAACAGGTGCTTTCAGGGCTTTCAATCGCGAGGGGACACTGATGGAATCTTTCGATGTGGAGTCTTTTGAAGAATCGGTCACCGAAATGAAAACGGACTGGACACTGTCCAAAATCCCCTATCTCACCCACCTTGGATTCCCCGAGGGAATCATGATGGTCGGGCCGCTTTCCCGCAGCTTTCTTGATAACGGATTTTTGGCAGACCCGGAAGTCCGGAAGTTTTCATTGAGCAGACAGCTTCAGGATCGAACTTCACTGAGCTTGGAGAGTTTGGATATCTGCAGGCTGTTGGAAATATTCTGGGCGGCAAAACGCATACTTGCCCTGTTGGATCTGGTAGACCCGCAAGAAATCGGCATCCAACCGGACTTCGAGGTCAATGGCCGCGGCCTCGGTGTGCTGGAAGCCCCTCGGGGCATCCTTGTTCACGGCTATCTTATCCGCAAGGGCGTGCTTGAAAACCTGCGTCTCCTGGTGGCCACCCAGTTCAACAATGCCTATATCAATTTGCTGATCAGGGATTTGTCCCAGAAATATCTGAAGGGCGACACTATTTCTCCGGAGGGGGAGCACCTTATCGGCCGCTGCGTACGACTGCTGGACCCCTGTCTGAGCTGTGCTACACACTGATTCATAAGATAGTTGCATATTTATCATATCTTTCTCTCACAACTTGGAAAGGCTTCCTGTGGAAAATTTCGAAACAAGTATTCTAAAATTAATTGCCGCTGAAAAGCGGTGATTACATCATCTCTGGAGGCACCCCTCAGGTTGTGATTGTGTAACAGAGCTCAAAAAATATGAAAATTCAATGAGTTGACATAATTCAGCTGAAGTCTAAACATCGCTGAAACGGTCGATGCGCGGTGATTCGATTTGTAAATCCAAAGGCTCGAATATCGATCATATGCCCATCCATCCTCTAATGGGAATGACGCCGTAGTGAAAATTACAGATGAAGTCTATGGCGTATTAGGGCTTTACAAAAATTTTGATGAACTAATTCATCGTTCTCGCCTTCCTCTTTACGTACAGACAGTTTTATTGCCG
>JBDLJD010000003.1:0-60915 GCA_039714495.1 Thermodesulfobacteriota bacterium | reverse complement strand
CCTGGGAATAAGTTGGACATCGGCAATTATGTGTAATAAGCCATCGGGATCTATAATCGTCCCGATGGCTTATTAGGATAGGTATCCGTTTATCGTATTCCTTACTCGTATCTGTTGGCGTAGATGCTATAATTCGTTCCGTCATCCTGTGACCAAACTGCGATGGCATTTCCATCTGCACCAAAAGCTATGGCAGGGTCTTCATCCGTAGGGTGATTTCCCGCATCGATCAACTCGGCACCATCCCACGATCCTGAAACGGCATAGTACCGGTTAGCGTAGATGTTGTCATAGTAGTCAGGATCAAAGAAGTCATACTGATACCAGACCACCATAGCATTTCCCTTTGCGTCAACCGCCACATTTGGTGTCCAAGCGTCTTCACCTCCTACTCCGATAGCCTTGGTGCCATCCCATGTACCAGTTGCGGCATCAAAACGGTCAGCATAGATGCTGCTGTCAGCCAGGTTCCAGACCACGAAGACGTTTCCATTCGGAGCCATTGCCAAGTCTATTTCAGAAATGTAAGTACCCTCCGCACCGGTTGCTTCCGCGCCCTCCCAGGTACCCGAAGCAGCATCATATTGGTTGGCATAAATACGATAGGAAACGCCTTCCTCCTGTACCCATACCGTGAATGCATTTCCGTCTGCATCCATAGCCACCTGAGACCAATCGGCATCATGTCCCCCGCCATCGATCGTTGTGGCGCCCTCCCACATGCCTGATGCGCTATCATACCGGTTGGCGTAGATGCGTTTGTTGGCACCATCAGACTGATCCCAGACTGCGAACGCGTTTCCGTCTGCATCGACAGCCACCCGGGGATCATAGGCGGGTTCGATTCGTGACTCGAGTTTTTCGGCGTTGCCCCAGGTGCCAGTGGTGGCATCAAAGCGGCTGGCACAGACATTAGTAGTGGAGCTGTCCGACTCTGACCATACCGCGAAGGCATATCCGCTCGTATTGACGGCAATACGGGGGGCACGGACATTATAATCTCCAGCATCGATTTCCTGCGCGACTTCCCAGGAACCGGTGTCAGCATCATATCGGTTGGCATACAGATTCCTGGATTTTCCGTCATATTGAGCCCAGACTGCGAATGCGTTTCCATTTGGATCCACCGCTACATAGGGTCCTTCGGGAGTGAAATCTACAGCATCGATCAGCTCGGCACCATCCCATGTGCCGGACGCGGCATCAAACCGATTGGCGTAGATTCGATCATCCTGTTCCCAGACCGCGAATGCATCACCGTTTGCGGCAATAGCCACCTTGCCTCCACTGGCATCACCTGCCTCTGCTTCAATTAAATTGGCGCCTTTCCAGGATTTTACAGAGATGATGATATGATCAGGATCGCTGAAATGTTCGCCGTCACTTATGACAAGGCTCAGTTCATATGTGCCAGAAGCGTCTGCTATGAATACCGGGCTTTCTGCCGAAGGATCATCTAGCTCAGCTATGCTCCCGGTGGGCTTTGATTCAAAAGACCATGCATAGGTTATCGGTCCTTCCAGGGCTGAGCTCCGGCTACCGTCAAGAGTTACGGTGTTGCCCAAAGCAACAGTCTGATCCGGTCCGGCGTCCACCGCAAGGCCAGTAATAGGAGTCTCTGACGAACTGCTGCCACCACCGCATGATATTGTTACCAGAAAGATCGCCATCAATAAAACTGAACACACCGTTTTCAACTTCCGCATACGTACCTCCTCCGCTTTGATTTGAATAGATCTTCCCCAATGTTGCAACGTAGGGGCCTGGTTGCCACATAAAAAAGCCTTCGGGAGTTTATCCCCAAAGGCTGGAGTACGTCACTTCGGCAACCCGGCTATCATAGTTTTTGCAAACTGTAGACCCGTGGCTTTGCGTCCCCGCCTTTCAACGGATTTGCCCTTTCGATCTAAATGTTATTAAGCAGATACTAAATATACTGTAAATAGTCAACATCAAAATTATGATCGATTATTGAGGTATGTAGATAGTGAATCCAGACAGGTCTTTGGTGATATGATATCTCCTGCTAGAATATGCCACCATTTATCCTGAGTGTTGTTGATGGTGACCTTTTTTTTGGTTCTTCTCCAAAAAGTTGGAGAATACCAGGGGCCAAGGGCTTACTTGTCCTTTGCCTTATCAGCTTCCCTGTCCCCCTTTTCGGACGCCTCCAGATCAAACTGCCCCAGTTTGCCTGCAAGCAGCCCGCCGATGGTTATCTCGTCCAGGCGGGCAAACATGGCGTTGCTGGCCTCGATCCAGACCCAGCGGGAGAGGCAGTCCCCGGCCTTGTTGCATACACCGCACAGTTTTTCATCCCTTTCGGAGCAGTCGGTAATGGCCGTGGTTTCCTCGAGCGTCCGCACTATTTCCCCGATGGTTATCTCCTCCGGAGCCTTGTTCAGCATGTGTCCGCCGAACGGCCCACGCTGGCTTTTTACCAACCCGGCCAGCTTCAGTTTGCGGATCAACTGCTCCAGGTATTTCAACGAAATATTCTGGCGCCTGGAAACATCTCCCAGGGGGACCGGCCCTTTCTGGGCATTGACCGCCAGATCAAGAATAAGGCGCGTACCGTATCTGCTTTTTGTCGTGAGTCTCATGACTTGCCTTTGCCGGGGCTGTCTATCAGGTTATTGGCCCATTTCCCGGGATCGTCCACCCTTACGGGGTTTTCGGGCTTTTTCCGGGGCAGGCATATCTGGAACCGTGTACCCTTTTGGGGCTCGGATGTAACCTTGATGGTACCGCCATGCTGTTGAATGACCCGGTTGGCGATAAAAAGCCCCAGACCGGTGCCCTGGGATCCTTTGGAGGTAAAGAAAAGGGTAAACATTTTTTCCCGTGTTTCCCGTTCCATGCCCATGCCGTTGTCCTCGATGATGAAGCAGATGCGGTCATTGCCCTGGTTAAACACCGTGAAGTCAACGATATGGTCCTGTTTGCTTTGATCGTAGGTACAGGCATCCACGGCATTTTCCATGAAATTGACCAGTGCCGCCTGCATCCAGTTGGTATCCACTTCCACGAGGCCCAGGTCATCTGCAATATCGGCCTTCAGCACCACCCCGTTCTTGTCGGCAATGGCCTTGGCATCACCGAACACCTTTTCAGCCATCCTGGAAATATCCACGGATTTGTAGCTGAGCTCCCGGGATTTGGCATAATACAGTATTTCCAGAACCATCTTTCGGATCCGGCCCGTCATCTGCTTCACCTGCTCGAAAGCCTTAGCGGTTCGTTTTTCATCCTGGCGGGCCAGGCCTGTCTCCAACTGGTAGATTCCACCGTCCAGGGCGGTCAGCATCCCCTTGACCCCATGGGACATGGAGCCGATCATAAGGCCCAGGGATGTCAGATGATCCTGGAGCTGCCGCAGGAGGGTGATATTGGTGGACATCTCCATCACCTGGGTAACCTCACCCTCCGTGTTCCGGATGGGGGCTGTCCAGGTCAACACATTGTAATGTTTGCCGGATTTCGAGGTGACGATCTCTTCCGTGGGATGGGGCAGGCCGTCTTCAAAGGTCGCCGCCACCGGACAGTTCCGGCAGGGGGACCCCCTGTGCTTGTACACTTCGTAGCAGTAGGATCCGATTTCATCGCCAAAATCACGTTTGAACATCCGGTTGGTGGCTGTAAGCCGGAACTCACGGTCCTGTACTGAAATATAGCAGGGCACCTCGTCAAAAAGCTGTTGATAAAGGGTCTGGGCGTTGCGCAGGTCTTTGTATTTTTTTTCATACCTCTGGACCTTTTTGTTCATGGTAATCCAGGTGCGCGCCTGTTTCAGGGCAAGGTCGAGGGCGGCGCTCTTCACCGGCTTCACCAGGTAGTGGACCACATCCTGCTTTAGCAGATCCATGGCCTGGTCGAGGCTGTCGTCGGTGCACATGATAATGAGCTGAATGCCCGGGTGCGAACCCTTTATCTGCTTCAACAGGTGGGCGGTGTCCGTGTCCGGCAATCCCGGGTCGGCCAGAACGATATCCATACTCAGATTGTCGAAAAAAGTTATCGCCTCATCAGGACTGCCGGCCTTGTACACCTCGAACTGCTGGCGCTCCAGGTAAACACCCAAAGCATCGGCGTGGCTGTTGTCCTTGTCTATGAGCAGTATCTCAGTTGCCATATGTCGTTACCCGTTGTGACCATCTAGATAGATTCCTTGACGATTGCCAGCAATTCATCCCGGTCAAACGGCTTGGTCAGGCTGGCCACCGCTTTTCCAATGGCATGTTCACTGCCGGAAAACCCTGTAATGACGACCACTGGAATATTCTTCAGGCTTTTTTCCTCGCTTATTTTCCGATACAGACGGGGTCCCCATTCTCCGGGCATTTCCAGGTCCAGGGTAATCAGGTCCGGCACTTCCTTTTTGGCAACTTCAAACCCATCCTGGGCGTTGTTGGCCGAGCAGGTCGCATATCCATTGTCTTCAAAAAATGTGACCAGGTAGTCAACGATATTGGGGTCATCATCGACAATCAGTATTTTTTTCATTGGTTCCTCTCTTTCGATTCTCCCGGTCCGGTTGCCCTTATCGGTGAATGGACAGGAGCTGTGTCGTCGATATTCCGATAGCTTATTTTTACCATGTTGTTTATGCAACCTTGGGGTTATTTGTTTACGCTTATAACCGGACAGCCTGCCCGGACAATCACCTGTTCAATATTGCTGCCCAGCCGGTTATCCTCATCGGATGTCCGGCTGGTATGGTGGGCCATGACGATCAAGTCCGCATGTTTTTCCCGGGCGTACTTCACGATTTCAACATACGGCACCCCTTCCCATACATCAAAACCGTAGTCCTTTATATCGTCTTTGATCTTGGCTACATATCTGCCGCGAATGCGCCGCAGCGACTTCCTGATTCCCGATTCAATTTCATCCTGGGTCAGCATGCGCCCCATGTGCATCGCGCTGATGTCCAGGGCGTGGAATATGTGCACCTCACACCCCTGCGCCTTGGCCAGCTTGACGGTGAAGTCAAAGGCCTTGTCCGACGCTTTTGAAAAATCAGCCCCGAAAACGATGTTGGACATCCCGCCCCAGAAAGATGCAGCCGGCCGGTTTACCACCAGCGTAGGACAGGGCGCCGCCTTGGCCACCCGCTGCAGCGTCGAACCGACCATGCCTTTCTTGTAAACAGAGTCCTCCGGGTCCCCGGTGGTGCCGCCCAGCACGATCAGATCGGGTTTATGCTGCCGGGCTTCCCGCAGGATTTCACGGTGCGGAAACCCGATGGCGACCTTGATGTCGTAATCGTCTGCCGTTTCGAGCTGCTTGGCGTAGTGCGTTTTGACCTCCTCTTCGACCCAGGCCACATATTCGTCGTCCAGCACCACCTCCTGCTTGGTCTTGACGTCCAGCACCACCTGGCTGAACCCGCGCGTGGGAACTCCCAGCACATGAAAAATGGAAAGGTGCGCCTTATAGTTACGGGCCATGTTGAATGCTACCCGTGCCGCGTGGTCACTCGCTTCTGTCGCGGATGTGGCGAACAATATTTTCTTAAACATAGGTCACCTCGTTTACGGTTGCGGTGTGCCGATCCGCACCCTATTCTTTGAGTTGCAAATGCTCAGGTATTTCGACCATGCTGATAACGAGCGGTTTTAAAAATGACCACTCGATACCGATTTTATACTCCTCCTCGAGATCCCGTATGGCATCCCAGCAGTTGTGGCAGGGAGCGATCACCAGGCCCGCGCCGGTGTTGAGAATCTGGTCTCGCTTGGTAATCAGGGCCTGGTTGCGCTGGGCCCTGAAAACGCCTATCCCGTTGAACCCACCGCCACCGCCGCAACAATAGTTGTGCTCCCGGTTGGGCGCCATATCCCTGAAAAACCCCGGCTCAACGATATAGCTCATGATTTCCCGGGTGATTTCTTTCAAGCCGTGGTTGCGTACATAGTTGCAGGAATCCTGCAATGTCACCGGACGCTTGATGCGCTTGGCCGGGTCTATCTTGAGTTTACCTTCGCGCAGCGCCTCAGCCAGCCACTCGACGTAGTGGATCGATTCAACAGGCGGTTGTCCGGTGCTCCTGCCCGCCCAATAGGGCCCTTCAATAACCGTGGCGCGGTGGGCGTGCCCACACTCCGTCCCCACCATCCGTTTTGGTTGGAGGCGCTCCATGGCGGCATACACGCTCTCCACCTGCATTTTACAGGCCGCCCAGTCACCGGCAAACATGGCCAGACTGGTCTGTTCCCAGCCCTGGGAGGGCACAGTCCAGCTCTCACCGGCCAGGTGGAAGAGGATGGCCGCCTCGGCCAGATCTTCGGGGTAGTGCTTCACCTCCCGGGCATTGACCGTATACATGATGTCAGCGCCCTCCACGTCCACCGGAACCTCCAGCCCGGGATAGTCCTCCTCGTACTCCTCGACCATCCACTCGAAGGTCTCCACAAAATCCTCGTCGGTAACATCCATCTGGGCCCGGTAAACCCGGTGCATGCCTGCCCCGATCTTCAGTTCCCAGGGTACGAAACCCTGCTGGTAAAGCAGTCCGCGAAGATAGCCGAACATGATCCCCATATCGATGCCGTGGGGGCAGTACATCCCGCAGCGATTACAGCAGGTGCACTTGGCCCAGGCGGTTTCCATGGCCATGTGCATGAAGTCGTTGTCCACCTTCCCCTGCCGTTTGACGAGTTCCCCCAGGGTCGACTGAATTTTGTACGCCGGCACCTGTTTGGGATCACGATTGTTGATCAGGTATAGAAAGCAGCTGTCGGCACACATTCCACAGTGGGCACAAATTTCAAGCCAGGTCTTCATCCTGGATTTCAGGGTGTTCTGGATGGTGGTCCACAGGAGATCGGTGTCGACATCCAGCGACTTCATCTCACCGTAGTAGGTTTTCCCGCCGGTATCGCCCAAAAGCGTCTTCAGGGCTTCTTCGGTATCGATGGGCTGCCTGTTGCAGAGTGTTCCTTCTGGCATATGTTACCTCTTTAATTAATTGAGCCATCGGGGTGTTTTGATCGTCATCCCTGCGCAGGCAGGGATCCAGGGCCTTCAGCTAATCGCTTTCTGGATAGCGCTGACGCTTCGGTGAGAAAAAGACACCCTTCCTTTTCAAAATTTGCATAACATTTCTCTGTATTAATTTTTAAAATTGTTTCTCACTAAATTTCATGCACGATTCAAGTTTACCAGGCCATCCCTTTATTCTTCATCCCCCCCCGCTTGATGCCGTAGTCCATGCCCAGCTGCGCCCTGGAAGCAAAGAACAGAACAATGTGCGACAGCTTGGTAAAGGGCGCCATGATGAGCAGAGTTTCCCCACAAAGAATGTGCAGAACCAGCCAAAAAGAGTAGCTGCCTGCCTCGTACCGGGCCAGGAGACCGGTTACAAAAGGCGCCACCGACAGCAGCAGGATAAAGTAGTCGTATGGTGTTGTCAGAATTCTGACTTCGGGCAGGGCTACCCGCCGCAAGGCCAGTAAAACAGCACTGACCACCACCGCCCAGGTCAGGATATCGGCCACGGCCGGATTCAGAGTGACCAGGGAAAAACCGATCTTCTCCTTTAAAAATACATTGTGCGCCAGCAGAAAAAGAGGCACCAGGACAGCACCGATATGGAACCCGAAGAATATGACTGTCATAAAAGGCTGTTTACGCCAGCTGTGGGTGCCAAAAGGCAGCAGCCACCGGTAGATAGACCGCCAGGCCCCTTTCAGCCCCTGCAGGGGAAAGGCCCTGTAGGCAACACGGTCCAGCTGCCAGTGAAGGCCTTTGAAATACATCACAAAACGCACGGCCATGCCAGTGACGAATATGGCAATGGAAAGCCAAAACAGGGGGCCGGTTATGAATCCGTACATGAAATCCTCCGTTTATATCAATATGTCCTTTTTTTCTCGTCCCTGCCCGACAGAAATCGCCAGAAAAGCGGAAGGGCGATCAGCACGATACCCATCACGATGTAGGTGATGTTTTTTGAATGCAGCATGAAATCCTGCAGGGTATAATAAATGCTATCCATTCTAATCTCCTCAACTTTGGCTATCAATGCTCATGGCGGTAATCCGGATGCTCGTACAAAATCGGCATGTGGGTGGAGATGAAACGGTAAACCACGATGCCGACGGTGACGATGAACACGGAAATGGCAATCTCCATCCAGCTGGGGAAATAGCGCTCTGCCGACGGCAGGTGCCAGTTGAATGCCACCAGGGAAATATTCAAACGGTTGAGGACCAGCCCCAACACCGACCAGATCGCCGCCCACCTTGCCAGGCGCAGGTTGCGCTCCCTGGCGGCCAAAGCGTAGGCAAAGGCCGGCAAGGCCACGAAGCCGATCAGTTCCACCAGGAACCAGGCCCCCCACCCGGTGGCCAGGTAGTGCCAGTTGTTGTCGATGGCCAGACCGATCACTTTGATGCCCACATATCCCATCATCACGAAAGCGGCAGCCTTGGCAAACCCCAGGGCAACCCCTTCGCTTTCTGCCAGATGGGTTTCATCCATCTTATGGTGCAGATAACGGTGCGCCAGGGAGCCTTCGAAAATCACCATGGACATGCCGGCAAAAATGCTGGAAACAAAAAAGTACACGGGCAGGTATCCCGAATACCACAGGGGGTGGAGCTTGGACGGTGCGATCATGAACAAGGCCCCCAGCGAGGACTGGTGCAGCGTGGATAGAACAACGCCGAAAATGGTCAGCACCAGGGTCAGACGCACAATAATATTTCTTATTTTCCTGAAACCCAGCCACTCCAGGGCGGCCGGACTGTATTCGATGAGCAGGACCATGAGATAAAGGAACACGCACAAGCCCACTTCATAGAGCAGGGACGTGGTCCCCGGGGAAAAGAAAATCGGGTAGGGCAGGCGCCAGGGACGGCCCACATCGAAGTTGAGCGCAAAAACCACCAGGGCATACCCCAGGAAAGCGGTCAGAATCGCCGGCCTAACCGCGGAATGAAAGCGTTTGAGGCCGAAAATGTAGCAGGTGGCGGACGTGACATACCCGCCTGCTGCCAGGGCCACACCGCACAGAAGGTCAAAGCCGATCCACAACCCCCAGGGATTGTTGTCATCGAGGTTGGTTACCGCTCCGATCCCCTTGGTGAAGCGCAGTACGGTCAATACCAGGCCCACGAGAATGATACTGCCGGCAATCACGTTGAATGGGGTTAATATCCTGGTATCAGCACGGGTCGTATCGTCTGACATTTATTTTTCCTCCTTGGGCGCTTCAGCAGCATCTTCATCTTCTGCCGGCGCTTTTTCCGCCTCTGCCTGCTTTGCCGCTTCCTCCAGCGCTTTCTTGACCTCCAGATTGATGGCCGCCTCTTTTTCCTTGTTCAGCTTGTCCTTCAGCTCCGCCAGCTTGACCTGCATCTCCTCATTGGCGTCAGCCGTTGTTGCCGCCACGGCTGAAATGCGTTCCTGGTCGGCGATCTGGTCCTTGCGCCTGGATATGGCCCAAATGCCCGTCAACAGTACCGGCCACAGCCCCACGATAATGGGAACCGCCGACAAAGGACCGGCGGTCAGGCTGGGGGCCGGTGTAACCCCCAAATCTTCCCGCAGGCCTATTTCGTTGAACGCTTGTCCGCTAAGGTAGAGCCACGACGTGCCCCCCATTTCTTTCTCACCGTAAACATGGTCCACATAGCGGCCCGGAAAACGGTCGATCCTGCGCCGCGCCTCCTTGATGAGCTGCGTGCGCGTACCGAATGTCAGGGCTTCCTTGGGACAGATTTCCACACACCCCGGCAACTGGCCTTTTTCAATGCGGGGTTTACAGAGGGTGCACTTCATCACCCGGGGGGTTATCGCCTCGTCGTACTCATAGGCCGGAATGTTGAAAGGACAGGCGACCATGCAGTACCGGCATCCCACGCAAAGAGACTCGTCATACGTCACCGCGCCTGTTTTGTCCTTTCTGAACGCTTTGACAAAGCAGGCAGATGCGCAGGCAGGCTCCAGGCAGTGGTTGCACTGGATCTTGACAAACGTCGGCAAGGTGCCCTGGCCGGTTTCGAAATGGTTAACCACCGTGTAGGCATCATCGCTCGTGCGCCGGTTCTTCTCCAGCACGCCCAGGTCGTCAAAAGCTATTTCCGGAGCGGGCAACGCATTGACGGTATTGCAGGCCTGCTCGCATTTTCGGCAGCCGATGCACCGGGTGGTATCATGCAGCACGCCAAAGCTTCCTGGGTAGCCCTCAAAGTGTTTGTTGGAAACGGCCGAGGCATTTTTACCCATCATCACGGATGTTCCTGTCGCTGCACCGACCCAGCCGAGGAATTTTCTTCGGGTTATACCCATAACTTTACCTCAATCATCCTTTCTCTTTATGGCATTTGATGCAATCAGTGGATGCCGGTTCTTCAATGCCCATCGCCTCATGGCAGGCCATGCACTGACCGTGGTAGGCCCCCTTGAGTCCCGGCCGTCCATCCTCATCATTGGTAAAAGCCTTTCCATGGCACGCGGCACACCTTGCCGGATTGAGCGTGGCCGGGGCGTTGTGGTGGCAACCGGCGCACAGGGTGACATCGTTGCCGTGAAAATAGGCCGCCATCTTGTTTTCTTTAATTCTGGTAAAAATAGCCCGCACAATCTGCCGGTGGGGAAAATCCACGGCCTCATATTTGTCCTTCATGCCGTCGATTTTTACGATTTCAGGTATGTGCTCATCCGCAAGGGTCATGAAGGCTCTCTGGCGTGAATTGAGGTTGTTCTCTGCCACAGCCGTGCGCTCTTCCGCCGCCATGGGAAAGGGGCCCATGGCTTCACGGTCCACGGCATGACATTGGGCGCAGGCAAGCTGAGAAAACCGTTTCTGGGGCATGGCTGCATGGCAGCCGGCACAATCTTTCGTCATTGTTACCTGCCTGTGGCATCCAATGCAGCTGTGTGTTGATACGCTGTTGTGCATGGCCCGGGCCAGCTGCACCCCGCCGCCTTTTTCATCCCCGGTTTCCGTGTGGCATTGGGCACAATTTTTCAGGGTCTGGTGGTGACAAGCCCGGCAGCTGTCGGCCTTAAATTCATGCACTACATGATTGAACGCCACCGGCTGCATAACCTTTTTCATGGCTTCCGCAGAACCGCCGTCTGCAGACATCCAACTGGCTAAAAGCACAGTGTCGGGCTGCTTGCGTTCCAGGCGCGGAATATTTTCTACCACCTCGATCTGCTGCTGGACCGCCGCATCGTGGCACCCGGCACACTCCACGGGCCCGGTTTTCCGGACGCGGGTTTTGAGGCTCTGATGGCAGCTGACGCAGGAGGCATGCGATGCCCAGCGGATGGACGGCGACCTTTCCGTCTTTTGGGGTTTATGGCAGTAAAAGCAGCTCTCCTCCGTACCGTTTTTGCGGACAGTTTTCTGGATTGTCTCATCATAAATATGGTGGCAGGCGCTGCAGTTGGTGTCATCGTACATGTTGCCCGGCCGTATGGCTTTGGACGATACGTGGCGAAAGTGCAGGGACTTGTCAAAGCGGATCGGTTGCCAGGCCGGTGCATCGCCGGAAACGGTCGTGTGGCAGGAGCGGCAGTCGCCGTCCAGGGGACCTGACGTCTTACCGGCGCTTTTGGTTTCTGCGTGGCAGGCAACACAATTCTCGTGATACACGGCCATGTCCGCATCAGGCGTGCCGTCGATCAGCCTTTTGAACCTGAAGACAAAACGCTCTTTCTGCTGAAGATGGCAGGCGCTACAGTCCTTGCTATTTTCCCGAGCCCGGGTGTGTCGGTCGTGCGGAAAGGGCACCCCCGGCATTTTATCGTTGCCCGGGACATGGGGCAGATCGATGTAAACGACATCCAGCGCCCGGGAATCGGTGGCAGTGCTGCTGAAGACGCTGGACACACCGCACAGGAGTATCATCAGAATAATGGCCAAAACTGCATTGATTCGCCATTGACGGGTAGCTCTCTTTGCCATGGTTTTATCCTCTGGAGTCTAACAGGTTTCCGGCAGCTGAACAGGGTGCGGGGAGCAGAAGCACCCTGGTTTATGGCTGCAGTCTAAACATGATCGTGCGGCACAGGCGTCAGCAGGGCTTATGTCCTATTTTTTAGTAGGATATAACCCTACTAATTCAATAGGATTCTTTCCTACCATTTTTATAGGATATGTCAAGAAAAAAATTGTCGTGCATTTTTTCTATATCGGTTGTCAGAAATGTGTTCAGATTCAATATCGGAAAGGAAGACGATCAACGGCAAGTATGCATCCAGTTGTCCAGACTTATGACCGAATAGGCAGGCTGACTGCTGGTTTAAGGACCTTTTGATTAACGATTGAATTTACCACAATTTAAAAATCCTGGCTTTCTTATCATTTCACCATGATTATGATAACTTTTTGAAATCACGTATATATTATGCTTTGTTACACAATCAACACCTAAGGGGTTCTGCCGGTATTGATGTAATCAACTATATTTCTACGTTGGTCGAAGTAAGGAGATTTCTCTGTAAATTCTAGATTGAAGCATTCCTCATCGGGCAAGGATTGATAGTACAAAAAAGCAACTGCCCGGTTATCGATGGCCGGTGCTGATAGCATATATGGTATCAGTAATTTTCGTGGAATAACGATTAGTTGGAGCCATCGCAACTCGACCAACAAAGAAAGCAGGGCCATTTCTGACCCAAGCCGTTCGCTTAAAGTGTTGAAGTAAAGTAAAAAAAGGACCGCAGAATGGGTGTCAGCGGTCCTTTTCTTTCTGGAAGAAATCTTTCACAACGTGTAAAGGCTTTATTGCATGAAAATTCCTAATATTACACGATAAAATAGCAGGTGTTAAGGAGTTTTCAACACTTTAAGCGAACGGCTTGATTTCTGACCCTGCTGTTATTTTCATAAATTAATTATCTTGTTACGGACATTGCACAATCGTATTATCTACATTTTCCCCCTCGGCACTTTCCAGAACAACAATCTCCATCCATGTCGCAGAAAGAACCTTTCGGCTGGCAATCATCACAATTTGGACTACTAAAACAGTCGGGATCATCGCAATCAGTTAAATCATCGGCGTCATCATCAATATTGTTACCGCATTCTATTTCAGTATCGGGTTGAGTGGTGCCTAAACAATCAGGACATAATGGACCGTCTTTTTGGGGATTACAATTCTCATCTGCTATCCCCTTAAAACAGTATTCAGTTGCACATTCATCTTTGCAGTCAGTGTCATAACAGTCTATTGCGAGATCTTGATCATTGTCTTCTTTATCAAAGCACAAATTCCCAGACTCGGTATTTAAGCAAGCAGGATCCTCAAAACAATCCGAATCTTCGCAGTCAATTAAATCATCTGAATCATCATCAGTGCCGTTATTGCATATTTCATCACCAGGTACAGTTGGCTGTGAGCCGTCTATACTCACTTCGAACTGATTGAGTACCAAGTCAATTCGATTCGCCAGTGTGGTCGTCGAACTGCCAGCGAATAATAAACCGACAGGATTATTATAGCTGTCATCAGTTACAACCAGAGAGCCTGAGTCACCCCCCAAGCTAAAAGCATCGCTGGTAACGCTGCTGATTGCAATCTGGTCGTCAAACCATGCATATTCGGCGAACAATATATTATCACAATATGCGTAGCAGACCATAGTCGTTACGTTAATTTCTGTGATTTCACCATGTGTTAGGCCGGTCGTTCTCCCGAATTTCTGAACCGGTTGCAGTAGCAGCGTATTCAAATTGTCAAAAACCCCGTCAACAGGATCAGAATCATTAAATATTTGGGAGCTGGGCATCCCATACCCCCCCATCAAGGTCGCATTTCCCACCTCGTTGGGGGTGGTACATGCAATCGCAGCATCCATTGTATTGGAGCCAAAAACAGAGAAATCAATCGGATTAAAACCGCAAAGTTCTCCTATTTGGTCATCAGGATAAACACCATCATCATATGAACCTGGCTGAAGTGCAGGATCACCCAAACTTGCGCTATTGATGTTAGCATAAACATGGTTGTTGCTTAATGCGTAAACATCGCCGTCTCCATCTATTACGCGGGCACCAAGTGTTCCGGCGGTAATGTCAGGATGACCAGTTGAGACACCTATGGGAACAGGTCTATCAAATCTCGCAGCAGGATCATCCAAAGCGATAAAGTCCCCTGTTACCTTTACATGCACGGGCATATCATCAAGTTTTTCAGGGATTCCAGGCAAACCGGTCCTGCGTGTAAATACTCTTATAACTGCGTGACCGTTTGGGCCGATTCCGGTACCAATCCCCACAACACCTGGAATACCTATCAATTGTGCCTTATACCTGTTTTGGACTTCAATTGCTTTTCCGATGCCAGGATTGTCTTTGTAGAAACCGATGGTAATATCTGAAGATTCAGCTAAAGTTGATTTGAGAAAAGCCCCGGTTCCCACCCATTGGACAAGTGAAAGTGAAAATATAATCCCGACATACACAATGAATATTTTAAAGTAGCGTCTGGAAAAAAATTTCATATAGCACCTCCCAATTCAAAAAATGCCTAAATCTTGATTTTTAGGCTAAGTTCAATCAATCTTCTTTTTCATAGTGGCAAAATTTCATATCACCTAAGACTTCATCAAAAGACATCAGTATGGAGTTACTTTTGGCGGCCCCAGATAGGAAGGCTCTTAGTTTGCTTGTGACTTTATTTCATTGGGCATGTCGATCACCTTCGTTTCAGCAAAGTACGGTTTAAAGAAGATGATACTTCTTAGAAAGATAAGAGCAGATCCTGGTTGAGGTCAGGTCAGGCTAAAATATGGAGATCCAGCATCAGATCAGGTGGGATTTATATGCAATATGATCAGTATACATGAATCGGCTGATTAGGTCAAGATTCCGGATCTTCGCAGTACCGATACATGGAGCGATAATATATTTTTTCTGTGCTATGCTGGCAGGCATAACTCTTTGTATTTCTATTATATAACGATCTCAACTATCCGATAAATTGGATAAATATAAGACACCATCTGGTCATCGCCACGGTATCACGGAAACGCTTGCCGATGAAAGATTCTGCCGGTGGTGATAATTTTTAAACACCGGCAATATTTAAAGGTCTTGATATCTTTATTTATATTGGAGACATCGGCAATGGGCAGATTGAGACTTATGATTCTAACAATTTTTTAACTTCATTTGGAGGTGTATATCTTTTGTGAAGCCCGAAAGCAAAAGAGAATAGTTCAAACTTCTTCTCGGCCTTAATTTCACCTAATTTTCCGTGCGATTTTAAAGACTGATAATTATGTATTGATATTAAACCATAGGCTTTTGTAAACTCTCTTTGTTGGCAAATCTCATAAGTGGCTTTCCATAAGATAGCGTTGATTTTTTGGCCTCTGTACTTTGGTAAAACCTCAGTATGGATGATGGCCAGGATCGCAGGGGAAACTCTGAATTTAACACCGGGAGCATAGAATATACCTGGTTCACATATCCGAAACCCAACAATCTTTTTCTCAGGGTCAATTCTATCTTGCCGAAATGCTATGATACTGATGCTGTTAGGATTTTCTAGTAATTTTTTTATTTTATTCATTGGAATTGAAGGAATTGTTTTGTATTCGCACAATCGAAATCTATCTGACTTTTCATGCACAACACATTCAATCTCGCTATTATTTATTTTATTGGCTCCTGGTATGTCAGTGTGAATGGTTTCCACAGCTATATAATAAGTATCGTGCCTATATATAGGAGATAAGATTTTATATGCTATTTTAATTATCGTTTTCGCGAAACCAACTCCACGATATTGGTACCTTATTTTTTCCCAGGTATTAAGAATGAAAGTTTGCATGAAAAGAGATTCTCGACGAGGATATCTAAAAAACTATTATGTTGCTCAGCCTAAGATATGTAGATACCATCTCGGTCTGAATTTTATCAGGAATCCACCAAGAATGTTTTTATAGCTGCAACTTGTGATAGTTGGAGATAAGTTCAGGTTATCATCTCGCCAAAAAAGCTGAGATACCATCACATATCAACCACCTAAGGGTCAATAATATCCATTACAGATAGCCCATTTCCGACGAAATGCAAAAAATGGACAATCCGTCAAAATAGATCGTCCTCTTGATATCTGAAATGATGTGTTGGGATCTCATCAATGCATCTTTTTCATAATATTTTCATGCTCTAATAAATAATCGTAGTGAGCGGCAACGTCATTGATCGTTTTTTCATTAACTTCGAGGGCCTCTTTTGGATATTTTTTATTGGCTCTTTCAATTGCCTTTTGAATTTTTTCCCTTTACGTAACCATCTCAAAACTTCCTTATCATACCGCATCTCTTCCCGAGTTCGATCACCAATGATTTCCTGGCTCCGTTGCAGGTACTGGTCAAATAAATCCACTAATTATCCTTTCCCAATATTTATAGATCCTTTTTACGAACTACACGTAACAATTCTTGGTCTTCAGGGTCATCAGCAATGAATCTTTGATCATCCAAGAGTTCTAATAATAGGTCTTCAGGCGTGAAAGCTACATACCCTTTAAAAACAAATTCGTTATGGATATCGTATATTGATCTGGGCTTTCTTTTGGATCTCAAATACGAATAGCAGGCATCGAAAATATCTTTGTTAAGTCGTAATACGACAGGCTTTTTGGACCAATCATAATCATCTTCAGTCATTCCCATCCCAAATAATACATCCAACAATAAATGCTGGTATTCATCAATATCAGGATATTGTTGATGACATTCTGTTAAATAGCCTAGAGCTTTTTCATAGTTGCCGTTTAAAATATAGGCCTTTCCAAGGTGGGCTTTTGCATAAAGATCCTCAGGATTGTCAGATGCTCGGTCTAAACAATATTTAATTAGACCTTGATAATCTTTTTCCTCTAAAAGATAAAAGTATTCGTCATCCTCATATTCTTCAAAATCGTTAAAATTTTCTATTCCACCTTTGGTAACGGTTGGTGAGGACGTTCCTGATTTGGATGGGAATTCAATGATTTTAGTTTTTTTATTCTTCACCATGAATCCGACATTGGTAATAGAAAAATATGCGCGATACGAATTCTGTTTATTCTATACAGGTAACAACTTTCTCTATAAAATGCAAAAAGGGATATCCATTAAAAAGATTTCCCTTAATAAGCTCAAATCCAATCTCAATTGCAATGCCTGCTATTTTTCATTTCCATCGATACAGGTTTGTATTGATTAACAAATGAAAGCGGCAAAAATCAGTCTCGTGGCAAAAGAAAGGTTACAGGATGATTATGTCAACTATTTGATATCACGTTTATTTTGAGCTCTGTTACAGAACCACCTATGGAGTACCGCCAAGAATGATGAAGTCACCTACATTTCGGCAGATGTCGAATTATGAAGATTTCTTTGTAAATTCTAGAATGAAGCAATCTTGAACAAACTTGGATTGATAATACAAAAAAGCAACCACCCAGACACATATGGTCGGTGCTAATATCAGGAATGGTATCAGCAAGGCTAACTGTAGGTACCCGCCCTGGTTCGGCATTTCATCGAACGAAATAGAAAAATGCCGGTCCCATAATACCCTAGCTTTTTTCAAATCTGTAAAGGAATGATATTAATAGATCCCCCCGAGCATGCCCGGGGTCCTTACTGTTTCGGTCGTTGACCGACCAACCATTCACACTGACAGGCAAGCTTTTGCGTGAATGGTCGGATAGGCCTCTCCCTCGGGTGTTCGAAAAAGATCCGCCAGTTTCAGCACTAAGGGTACCAAGAATTGAACTACGGTTTGTTTTGCGCTCGATTCTGTCATCGTTTTGCCTCCTCATTATATGAGTAAACTTTTATGCGGCCAGACTATTGACCGCTCTCATATGAGAAGGCACGATGAAACCTGTCGTAGGCATAACAAAAGGTATCGTAACAAAAAAACTAACCTTTTGATACTGAATATGAATTTGGAGTGTTTTAGTAGAAGGTTGTTGTGTGGGGTATCAACCTAAAAAAAGGATTTTCTGTGCCCATTTTGTGCCCGTCAAGGTCAAATTTTTCCAAACGTTTCCAAACGAAACTAAAAATAGATTTGAAAAACGGCTTTAAATCAAAAGGTTGAAATGTTTGAATCCAATTTTTCAATAATAAGAGTCAAGGGCAGACCCCTTTACCGGGCAATCAGTTGGGCAAGGCGGTCTTTCAATTGAGGCAGGATTTTATCTCCTTGGGGTGTGCCCATCAGGTTGTGCATTTCAAGGGGGTCGTTGAGCAGGTCAAACAGCCAGGGGCTGCGGCCTCTTGCGAATTCGATGTATTTGAACCGATCGGTGCGGATGCCGGTGTAGGACGGCGTATTTTCCGGGAAATAGCGCCAGAACTCGATGAGAAAATTTTCCCGGCCATGGGCCTCGGGGTTTTTCAGGACCGGGACCAGGCTCTGTCCATCCATGGCTGAGGAAACACCCAGCCCGGCCAAACTCAAGAACGTGGGTGCCATGTCGATGTTCAGCACCATCTGCCGTCTGTTGGATCCGGGATCCGGTATCAGGCCCGGAGCCCGCACGATCAGCGGCAGCCGCAGGGAATCCTCGTATGCTTCACGGATACCGTGGCAATCGTGGGTGCCCCACTGCATGCCGTTGTCCCCCATGTAGATCACAACCGTGTTCTTTGCCAGTCCCATGGCATCCATTTCTTCCAAAAGTCTTACGATGTCCTGGTCCATGGCCGTCAATGTTTCGCAATACTTCCGGTACTTGTTTTCATAGGAACCCATCATGACCCCCTGGAATACATTGCCCTTGGTCTTGCCGTACCACAGGGGATCGGCATGGGACGGCAGCACACGGCTTACATCTGCCTCAGCATACATGCCGGCAATGCCATCCGGCGCCTTGAAGGGCGGATGGCCGGGTCGGTGGGACAGGTAGATGCAAAAAGGCCTGCGGCCTTCCTCCGGCTCCGCCTGCACTTTCTGCATGAACTCGATGGCGTAATCCGTGACCTCGGCTGTTATATAGGGAACGCGCGACCGAACCTCTTGGCCATTGACGATCATGGGGCAGTTGAAATATGCGCCCTGACCTTCCCTGTAGGTATAGGAAACGAACAAATCCAGAAAAGGCATTTTTGGCAACCCTTTCCCGGGCATATGCCATTTGCCGATGAAGGCCGTGGCATACCCGCCGGCAGACAGGTGGGCCAGAAAGGTCTTCATCTGCCCGGTCCAGGGGGTGTGGTTGTTTTTCACACCGTGCCTGTTAGCATAGGCGCCGGTCAGGATGCTGGCCCGCGAGGGGCTGCAGAGGCTGGTGGTATTGAAGGCGTTTTCAAAAAGAATGCCCTCCCTTGCCAGGCGATCCATGCCCGGCGTTTTAATGAAAGGATGGCCGACACACCCCATGGTTCGGGCATTGTGGTTATCCCCCAGAATGAATACAAGGTTGGGCCGATCCTCTCCGGCCCCGGCAACAGCCTGGGCTGCGGTGCAGGTCAGGAAAACCGCCAATAGGATGAGCATGGCTGCAGAGAACCTGCCGAAATTCTGTCTATGCATGATAGGATGCAAGCAACACCTCCCGGCTACAGGCCGTAGCCGAACAGCAGCCTGTAGCCCTCGAGAAAATAGACATAGATGTTTTCGCCTTCACCCCACGCATAGATGGAGACGGCAAAAGTCAAACTCCCCAGAACGGTTACCACCGGTCCCATGGTAAAAACGATCACCTCCTCACCCTTTTGTTTGAGAATGGTCCGCACCATCAATGTGGCCAGGCCCATTTCCATGATCACGAAAGAGAGCAGCCAGAGGTCCAGGGGGTTGAGAAACCAGTAGAGGCTTTCCAGGAACGGGTGCGATTCGGTCAGGCGCAGCACCTCCTTGGTCATCCATATCGAGGGGTTGACCAGGGATGCCAGGATGCATTGGGGCAGGTTGGCCCCCCGCAACCGGGCCGCGATATAGACATAAAGTGTTCCGAATGCAATGGATAGAAAATAGGTGGTGCCGAAAAAGCAGGCCATCCACGACTGCAACAGGCCGCCCTCCAAATGCCGGGAGCCGAAATAGCCGGCATAGGAGAGGCTCATCACGAGAAGCACCCACAATACGGGAACCATCACACGTCTCATTTCCTATCCTTTATGTCCACAGCAGCAGACCAACAGCGACGGGCACGGCCCCGATGATCAAAGAATTTTTGGACGGACTTCATCTGCCGACCCCGATTTCGGAAGGAACCATTCAGACTTTCAGAGTACAGGGTGACCGGCCCGATGTCAACGTCATCACCTAAAATCAAATATATAACGTTGTACGAATATTTATCGGAATATACACTTGTAACCATAGGGCTTATTGCCACAAGCTACACGTTTCCAGGTTCGTCTAATTCGGCTTTTGCAAGTTTTGCTTCAACGGTGTTTGAATATTCAGAAAGAATGATATTTAAATACGTCTTGTGCTTTACCTGGTCCCCCTCCATTTTAAATTTATTCGATAACCTCAGGAGGGCTGTTGATAGACCTTGATAGCCTGGCTTTTTATTTAGAAACATTATTGCTATCTGTTCGGCTTTTTTTAAATGCCCTTTGCCTGCTAAAATTGTTATTAAGCGCAGGTATAAGCCTGCCGATAGCTTGGGCAGCTTGGTTCTCGCTACATAATCGGTGTATACATCCACAGTAATACTATGGGTTTCTTCATTTCTCGATGACAGCTTCAGCACCTGTTTGGCGGTTGTATGAAATTGCGGCTTTTCCGGATCCGTTTTATGGATTTCATAGAGGTGTTTCAGGGCTGCAATATTTTTCGGCTCTTTTTTCAAGACGTCCTGCAGCAATGCCTCTCCCTGCTCCATTTCCAACTGCCCAATATGCGCCAATGCCTTTTCAATCAGGGGAGATATTTCATCTTCAGGTTCGGGGTCGACAACATCTTCATCATAAAACCCAAGAAATCGTTTGTTTATCAACCCTAACAAAGCACCGGAGATCAACCCCCCGACATGAGCAAGATATGCCACATGTCTCACCTCGCTGAAGGCAATTTGGTAGACCTCGGCGCCAACCCACAGGGGCAAAAGTACAATCGCCCTGATTTTAAAATAATTGAAAAATACACCTATCGAGAAAAAGATTTTTATTTTTTTCCATCCATATAGAACGGTAAAAGTTCCCATCAACCCTGCAATGGCGCCGGACGCTCCAACCAAGGGGACATTAGAATGCATATTCCCTACCCAGAACAACCCAACAGCCCCCAAACCCGTTAGAATATAGGTCGTAAAATAAAAAAATCGCCCACTGCCCATTTCAAGCAGGCTTCCGACCAGCCACAAGAAAATCATGTTGCCCACCAGGTGACCAAATCCACCATGGAGAAACATATGCGTGAATAAGGTTATAATGCTTGGGCTGGCGGGCTTGAATCCATATTTTTTTGACACAATCCTGGACAATAGATCGGTATATTCAGCCCTAAGTGCCTTCCACTCCTGATATACTGCATCTTGTGGCCGAATAATCTGCTCGCCTTCCAGCATGTGCATAAATTCCCAGTCCTGGCGCATTTCTGAGTACAGCGTAAATCGTTTTTCCTGGCTTATTTTTTCGCTGCCGGCGAACATCGCGTCCTGCTGCTCTGCTGTATACCTGTATTTCAGGTATGCATCTATTTCTATGTCCAATAAACCCGATTCGCGATAGTATTCTTCGGCTTCCCAATAAATTTGGTTTTCATTAAACTGGAATGCAAAAAAAATGATACAGTTTAGAATGATGAGCGCTATGGTGATAACAGGCGGGTTGCGCAGGCTTATTTTTCCAGAAACAGGGACTATCAGCATAAAATAATATTATCCCGGATTGGTGGTATGGACGGTTTCGGGCGTATCAGTTCTGCAATCTAACTGGATGAAAAACTATTGCATGCTTGCAAGATAATTTTCAATTTTTGGCAACATTTCATGCTCAGGGTATTTTTTTGCCAACCCATTTAATATCCGTTTTGCTTTTTCAGGATTCATCAGTCGGTCATTGAAGATCTGAGCGGCCCGGAAATATGATTTTGGAACCAGCGGGCTATCAGGATACGCTTTAATTATTCGATTATATGTTTTGATCGCCCTTTCAGCCTTTCCAGACTGGTTCAGCCAGTCGCCGATGCTGAATAGCGAGTTGGCGGTCGGGAGGAAGGTTGTGTCAAGATCCATGCATTCCGCATATACCTTTAACGCTTCATCTTTTTGCTTATCTTTAATGATAAGTTCAAGATGATTAACGGCGCACTCAAGCATATCGGATGATTTTTTCGTCATTTTAGTCAGATTGTAATAGCGAGAGGACAGTTCTATATTTTCAATATTCGCCCCATGGGTCATTTCCTTGATCATTGAAACGGCTTGGTCATATTTTCCATCCTGTATCAGCGGATTGATCTTCTTCAGAATGAGTGCACCGGCATCTGTTTGAACGGCATCTGTCGCCTGCATGGTTTGATCTTTGAAATCTTCCTGTTCAACCCTATATCCGATTTCATCATGATATTGAAGGATGACATATCCCATCAGGTGATAAGAAATGATTGTATAGAAACTTTGCGCAGCGCTGAAAAACAGCACATGCAGTGCTTCGGGAAGCCAGCCTACAATGAGTCTTGCCGCTATTGCCGGGGCACCGCCCAATAAAGAAAGAAATAAAAACATCGTCAGGTATCCCCAGCCTATGCGGTGGACCAAGCGAACAAATATGAGCGGATTCAAGGCATGCAGAATACTGCTGGTGGTGACCAGGAGAATTATCATGGCCGGGGTGAAAAACATTATGACAAAGAAAAATAGAAAGCCTAGTATGGGTGATATCGAGACAAAAAGCCAGCCCGAGGTCGCAAATATCAGAAAGTATAGAATATACTGCTTTACCACCGGGATAATGTCTTCGGAAATCGTTTTTGAACTGATTTTTGGCGGTCTGAGGTCTCCGCCGGCTGTCGCTTTCAGTGATTCAAACGAATATTTGAGGACCATCAAAGCAAGCGCCCCTCGAATCAGCATGCTTAACAGCCCCGGCCCGGAAAATAGTGATGTAATAACGCCGACGACGAGTATTAAAAGAAGCGGATGGAGTGAAAGAAGCGGATAGGCAAAAATTATGGGAAGCCTTTTCCAAAATGGATCAATAATATTTTCAACCCCGCACCACTCAACCGGAGCACTGCATTTGGGACAAAAATGAAGAAATTCATCTTGTGAAAAACCGCCTTTGTCACGTTTTACTACACATTCAGGACAAAGCTTTGCATTACATCCCGGGCAGACCCAGTGAGCGGTCTGGGTTGGATGATAATCACAGGATTGCTTCAATTTTCACTCCTATACAACATATTGTTGATAAACATGTGCAATAATACAATATAGCATATCAAACACCCAATACACAATGTTTCAGTAGAAAATTATCGGATATAGAGCTTGTTGCAAAAGCATGCCGATAATATATGACAATCGGTACAGAGAGGCAGTTCTGCATTTGCATGGACGGTAAATGCATTTTTTTAGGAAGGAAGCTGGATCAGACCAACCCGGACAGCCCCGGATGGGCGTGGGAATCTTCTCTTTTTCGGCAAAAACAGGTGTTTGAACAGTTGGTCATGTTTGGAGACGAACGTTTTGGATCCGATAATGTCTGAACCGGTGATACAGCAGGTAAGATAATGCAGCCGACTGGCCTGGGACACTCATCTTATTTCACCACAACCGCTATTTGCGGCTCAACCGCATCTGCCCGGAATCCAGGTGGTAGAGGCTCACCACATCGATTTCATACTGTTTGCCCAGCACACTCTTGAGGTATTCCATTACCAGCACCGACCGCAGTTCGTGCACATCGCTGGTAGCCACCCGTGAATCATCTTCGAGCACTTTGGAAACCCATTTTGAAGAAACCGAACGGTCCCCGTTGTAGCGTTTTTTCAGAGACTGGTAGTAGAGATGGTTAGCGCGCTGCAACTCGGTCAGCTCAAGCCTTTCGATCTGCTCCCAGGCATGTTCCAATGTGTCGGCATCCGGGAAATCAGGATGCTCCATAATGGACTTATAATCCACGGCCCACCTGTGCATCCCCTTGTAAATATGATGGTTTTTCACCATATTGATGTCCTTCCACCCGGCCTTCAGCCATTTGAAAACCGCACAGCGCAAAAGGGGACTGCCAGGGTCTGTTTCATAATAGACAATGATGGATGAAGATTCATACATGTAGGAATCCACCCATCCCAGGCCGAACTTGTTGATCCCCTTTTCGCCGGAGTAGAGATAGTTCCAGTCTCCGTCATCCCCCAGCACCACCCCTTTTTTTCCGACCATGGAGTTGCCGAGCTGCCGGGAAAGGGACACAAACACTTTTCTGCCCTCATGCTTGAACAGAATCATCGTGCGCTCCAGATCATACTTATAGTAAGCGCCCGTATGAATATCCGGTGTGTTTTCAACTGTTTCCACACCGCGAATCGCGATAGGGGCTTCATAATCCCCAAGGAGGTTCCAAAGCTCTGCAAAACTTTCCTTCCCCTGGCTGATCTCCTTCCAATAAGAGAGGCGCATGGACGAGGGGGTCATTATATAAGAAGGAATATCAGGATTGTAGGAAACCCTTAAAAGTTCCGCCAGTCCCTGGTTCAGATCCACCTCTATGTATGCGGAAGGGGATTTGAACGATTTATCCGACACATAAACCGCGTCAGGGCTTTTCTGGGACGCTACAAAATCCAGCACCGGGGCGATGATCTCAGGATTGAATGCGGCGCTGTTGCCTGGCGTGGCCATGTCCAAAAGATGGTTGAGGCCAGGGTTCACGTTTAACGGAATTGTCTTTTCATTGCCGTTGGAGAATGCGGTTCCAGAGAACAGCAGAACCATAATCAATGTAAATATCTGTATAATAATTTTTTTATGTGTTTTCATAATGTCTGGTTTTCCATAACCGTAAATCGGTGAGCGCTGGGTCCCCTATCATGGCTTTCTGTCACCGCATATACATTTTTTATATTCTATTTTCAGCTTGTTAAGGATGTTTTTTTTTACTTAGAGGCTGCCCCTTTTGCACCCGTTCTCCTGCTTTTTCTCATGGATACATCTGATATTATAATTCAATAACCGTAATTTTCAAGTGGCACATCCCTTTCATATGCATTTTGAAGAAGGTTTTACAAACCTTCATTTCCTGCAGGGTTGACAATGATCAACGCTATCCAATAATATGCCGCAACTTTGACAAAGAACAGACAACCTTGCCCCCAGGGTCAGGGTTGCTCCGGTATTATTGGAAAAAAACACTAAAAGGAGAAAACCATGAAAGATGTCGTTATCGTATCAGCATGCCGGACAGCCATCGGATCATTCGGCGGCACTTTGCGCGACACACATGCCACCACCATCGCCAAAACAACCATGCAGGCAGCCATTCAAAGGGCCGGCATCGATCCCGCCATTATCGACGATGTGCGCTATGGGTGCTGTATGGAGCCTGTGGATGCGCTCAATGTAACCCGCACGGCCGCCCTACTGGCCGGCATCCCGGACTCAGTCCCGGCCGTAACCATCAACCGCGTGTGCATTTCCGGCATGGAAGCCACCCTGTCGGGCATGGCCATGATCCAGGCCGGAATGGCGGATGTGATCCTGGCCGGCGGTGTCGAGCACATGTCGGGCGTACCGTACGTTGTTCCCGCGGCCAGATGGGGATGTCGACTGCAGGACAACGAGTTTGTGGATGGCCTCATCAGGGGATTGCACTGCGGCTCCCACATCATGCCCCACCCCGAAGACGGACCGGTGAATGCTGACGAGCCCCCTCTGAGCTATTTCAAGGGCAAACCCTACATCATGGGCCACACCGCCGAATTCATCGCCCAGCACCTGGGCATTACCCGGGAAGAGAGCGACGAGGTTGCCCTGCGCAGCCAGAACAATGCTGAAAGGGCCACCAATGACGGCGTCTTCAAGGATGAGATCATCCCCATGGAAATCCCCAGACGCAAGAAGGACCCCATTACATTTGACAAGGACGAACATTTCAGACCGGGTTTGACCCTGGATCAACTCCAGAAACTGCCCCCGGGGTTCGTGCCTAAAACCGGTACCGTCACGGCCGGCAACGCCAGCGGCATCAATGACGGTTCCGCCGCCATGGTGCTGATGTCGGCAGAAAAAGCTGCCGAACTCGGCCTCAAGCCCCTGGCCAAGATCATCGCCACAGGTAGAGGCGGCTGCCACCCATCGGTCATGGGCCTTTCGCCGGTTCCGGCTGTTAATGACCTCATGCAGCGCAGCGGACTCAAAATCGACGATTTCGAGCTTGTGGAGGTCAACGAGGCCTTTGCCGCCCAGTACATAGGCTGCGAAAGGGAACTCGGATTGAACCGCGAGATCACCAATGTCAACGGCTCGGGTATCGGGCTGGGGCACCCGGTGGGCGCCACCGGCGCTCGCATCATGGTCACCCTGCTGCACGCCATGCAGAAAAGGGGCAACAGCCTCGGCCTGGCCACCTTGTGCGGCGGTGGCGGGGTTTCCATGGCATGTGCCATTGAAGCGATGTAGTACGACTTAGATCATCTTCAATAATAAAGCTTACTGAAAAAGATCTTTCATCACGAAAACACGAAAAAAGGAAACCACGAAGAAGTGTGCTAAAATTTCGTGCTTTTTTGATTTCGTGTTTTCGTGATTCATCTTTTAGTTGAAATAAACGAATGATCGTTTTATATTGTTTTCATGAGAACAAAAGACGATCAGAAAAAAGAAGCCCTTTTCAAAGCCACCATCAAGCTCGTCAATGAAATCGGGTTTGCCGCAAGCTCCGTGTCCAAAATCGCCAAAGAAGCCAATGTTTCGCCGTCAACCATCTATGTGTTTTTCCAGAACAAGGAGGACCTCCTCATATCCACCTATCTGGAAATAAAGCACAATCTGGCCCAGGCACTGCATGACGATTTTAATGACAGCCTGCCCATCCGCGACATCATTAGAAGCGCCTGGTTCAGCGTATTTAACTTTGTTTCCAACAACCTGGAAGCATACGACTATATCGAGCAGTTTGCCAATTCCCCTTACAGTTCGCTGGTGGACAAGGAAGCCCTGGAAAAGGAATACCTTCCGCTCATCAACGTACTTGCCAGGGGGATCGAGCAGAAGATCATTAAAAATGTGGACATGAACATTATTTCCGCGTTTTTGTTCAATCCGGTTTCCCGGTTGGCCAATCCACGGCTGTGCTATGGTTTGGAAATGGATGCCCAAAACCTGGAACAGGCCTTTGACATGGCCTGGGATGCCATCAAGCTTTAGTTTGGTTTCAATTTTTTTGTAAATATTAAAAACGATCATTCGGTTATGATCATAAAAGGAGGATCACATGCTTTACAGAAAAATACCCAAAAACGGCGACGAACTATCTATCTTGGGATTCGGCCTCATGCGCCTGCCCATGACCAAGGAAAGGCAGATCGACGAAGATAGGGCAACCCGGCAAGTCTGCGATGCCATCGAGCGCGGCGTCAATTACCTGGACACGGCCTGGCCCTACCATGCCGGTGAAAGCGAGAATTTTCTGGGACGTGCGCTGGCAGGCGGTTTTCGCGACAAAGTGAAGATTGCCACCAAACTGCCATTGTGGATGGTCAACAGCCGCAAGGACATGGACTTTTATCTCAACGCCCAGTTGGAAAAACTCCAAACAGACCACATTGACTACTACCTGCTCCACGGGCTGGACGGCCGCCCCTGGGACCGCCTTCAATCAATGGATGTTTTGGGTTTCTTGGACCAGGCCCTGGCCGACGGCCGCATTGTCAACGCTGGGTTTTCCTTTCACGGCATACTGGATGACTTCAAACGCATCGTGGACGCCTACCCCTGGATCTTCTGTCAGATCCAGTACAACTATCTTGACGAAGAAAACCAGGCCGGCACCGAAGGGCTCGAATATGCTGCGTCAAAGGACCTGGGGGTGATTGTCATGGAACCGTTGCGCGGCGGGAACCTGGGGCTGCCCGAAGCGCCGCCGGATGTGGACGCCATCTGGCAGAAAGCAGACAAAAAGAGAACACCTGTGGAATGGGCCTTGCGCTGGGTGTGGAACCGCCCTGAAGTGACGGTGGTGCTTTCAGGCATGAACGAGGAAGCCCACATTGGAGAAAACCTGGCCATTGCTGAAGAGGCCTTGCCCAATTCACTGACAGACGATGAGCTGCAGCTGGTGGAAAAGGCTGGCCGAAAATACCAGACACTGATGAAGGTGGAATGCACCGGCTGTGGCTACTGCATGCCCTGCCCCTCGGATGTGTCTATCCCCCGCTGTTTCGAGCTGTACAACAAAATGCACATGTTCGGCAATGAGGTCGAGGCGAAATTCAGCTACGCCTTAAGCATGGGCGGTGCTTTCAGCGGAATCCTTGCATTTGCGTCCCAATGTGTTCGCTGTGAAGAATGTCTGGAAAAATGCCCCCAACACATCGAAATTCCGGATATTCTGGAAATGGTTGCCGAGGAATTCGAAGATGCGGATCTGGAGAAAAGAATCGCCATCGGCAAAAAGATGCTCAACATGTAAATTTTCATGTTTTTATAAACATAAAGAAATATTTAACCTTTGATAACCTAATATTGCCTGAGTGATCATCAAATGCCTGTTCATGAAAATTTACTATATAAAATCATTCTGATCCTGTTGATCCTGTCAGGATTTATATTCACAAGCTGCGGTACCAAAACGCATTCACAACTGGAGCGGGAAAAACGCATGCAGAACTCTCTGCAATTCAAGGACGGCAAGTTCATCAACCCCATCGAGGCCCCGTTAATGGCCCCGGGGTCCACTTGGAAATACATTAAAAAGGCCTACTTTTCCAAAAGAATCGATCCCGAACCCTCCGGGGAACTGCCGGTGACAGCCATCCAGCCCAACGATTGGATGAAACCAGCCAAACATAGCGTTCGCTTTGCCTGGCTGGGCCACTCCAGCATCCTCATTGCTGTGGATGGCAAAACGATCCTGGTGGATCCGGTCCTTGAAAAACGCGCCTCGCCCTTTTCCTGGATCGGTCCCAAAAGGTTTCATCCCCCGCCGGTTACAGCGGATGGACTGCCCTCTATTGACGTGGTGTTGATCACCCACGATCACTACGACCACCTGGAAAAGCCCACGATGAAGCAGTTGGCAAGCAAAACCGGCCTGTTTCTGGTGCCCCTGGGCATCGGGGAACTGCTCGAAGATTGGGGCATCGCCCCTGAAAAGGTCAGGGAACTGGACTGGTGGGAGCATCACAGCGTGGGCTCGCTCAGCTTCACGGCCACACCGGCCGTGCATTATGCCAGAAGAGGTTTGTTTGACGGCGATGAACGGCTCTGGTGCTCCTGGGCCGTACGGGGTCAAACCCGGAAACTCTTTATCAGCGGCGATTCCGGGTATTTTGACGGGTTCAAAAAGATCGGTGAAAAAATGGGACCTTTTGACATCACTTTTCTGAAGATCGGCTCCTACGACGAAATGTGGAAGCAGATCCACATGCTGCCGGAGGAAGCGGTCCGACAGCACCTGGATCTTGGCGGCAGCCTACTGGTGCCACTCCACTGGGCCACCTTTGACCTGGCCCTGCACCCCTGGTACGAACCTGTCGAACGGACGCTGACAGCAGCCGTCACATCCGGCGTCCAGGTCATCACCCCCCTCATCGGGGAGCGGGTTGATTGTAGCCGCCCATCTGAGGTGAATCCTTGGTGGCGAGGGGTGGAGAACAAATGAACTTTTGGACCCGCAGACAATTCATGCAATTGAGCACGGCGGCAGCCTTTCAACTGATGACGGGCTGCTCCCCCAAGGATATGATCATGGACGGTAAACCACCTCATCACCTGACCACAGGTTTTCGCAACTATCCGATTGCACCAAAACCACAAACCCCCGGTCTATCTTTTTTGCTCAGAAGGATAAAAGAGTTGAATGGTAAACCGGAGATTCCCCGGGATCATGTTATCGAAACATCCCTGGCGCTGACAGCACTCAAGCAATACTCTACCGATTCCGCCATAACCTGGATCGGGCATTCCACTTATCTGCTGCGGCTCGAGAACCGGCATTTCCTGCTCGATCCCTTTTTCAGCAATCTTGCCAGCCCGCTGCCCTTTGGGCCGGAACGGTTTGTACCCCCGGGAATAGCCCTGGAACAGCTCCCGCCCATCGACGGGGTGGTCATCTCCCACAACCACTACGACCACCTGGACGCCAAAACCATTGAGGCCTTTAAAGGTAAAGAAAGGATCGCCGTGTTCGTACCCCTGGGGCTGAAGCCGTTTTTCACCAAGAGGGGCTATGAAAACGTCCGGGAACTGGACTGGCATCAATCTGCTGAGATGGATGGGATCCAGCTGACCGCCCTTCCGGCGGTCCACTTTTCCGGCCGGGGGATGGGCGACCGCAACGAGACCCTGTGGTGCTCCTGGGCAATTCAATCCGCCGCCGGAAATATTTTTTTCGCCGGGGACACCGGCTATTCTCCAACCCTTTTCAAGGGGATCGGACAGCAATTCCGCGGTTTTGACATTGCCATCGTTCCCATTGGGGCCTATGATCCTGCCAACGTCATGCAACCGGTGCACACCAACCCCGAGGAGGCGATTCAAATGGCCAATGACGTCAAGGCCGACCTGATTATCCCCTCCCACTGGGGCACCATCATTCTAACGGATGAACCGCCCTTTGAACCCCTGGAAAGATATCGGGCCTATGCAAATAAAAACGGAATTAGTGACAGGCGTGCGGGCATTATGAAGATTGGTGAAACAAGGATTATTTAAATACAGGATTCAAGAGGTTTCCTTACCCCATACAAACCTATCGTTTACTGCAAGAGGACATCTGATATGCCTAGCAAATCCCATGTGCTTTGGGAGAAGACATGACTGGAGCGACCATCCCACTATTGTATCTATAAGATAATGATCAACTCTCATGATTACAGGAATCTTTTTGGGCATTCCGTTGCATAGAGGTCAAGATTAATCCAATTTCTAAGCGGATTTATGCCACAGTGGTTTCAAAGGTGTAACATAGCCTTTTGTCGAAGAGGCTCGTTGGATTCGGTGAAGTCTTTTGTTTCACAGAACACGATGCTTTGGAAGTTTGAAATGGAAGTCTTTTCTATAAATGTTTGAAAATAACAGTCCATTTATCAAGATTAGAGATTCTTCCCTAGTCTCGATAAAGATAAAAAATGTTGCTCGATAATATGGGATTAGTGATTGCAACCACAATTAATTACGGCTTGAGAGAATTCCGGGAAATGCGTTATTCAATCCACGGTTGTCATCGAGCCCAATTTGATCGGCTTAAGTGGCGGCCTGGGGTTTAGATGGCCCGGGCCAGGTATTTCTTGGAGTCCAACAGTTCTGCGGATTCGCTCAACAAGAAAGGGCCCACACATTCGGCCTTGGCAGCGACCCATTCCGGCACGGGTCATGCGTTTGATTTCATTGATTTCTCTTCCACCTCGGGCGATAGCCTCGTCCACATCCCCGAGCGTGATTTCTTCACAGCGGCAGATGATGGTATCCTCTTTGGCCAATTCGAACAGCCCGGGTCGAGGCTCGGAGATTTTATCCATGACTTTTCGGAATCGTCTATATTTCTTCAATTGTTTTTCAAAGGGTTCCTTACGTTTGCGCGAATCGGAGGCGGACAGATACCCTAGCGTGTGTGCAGCATCAATACCGGCAATCCGGCCTTCCGCAATCGCCGCTTTGCTCCCCTCGACACCGGAACCATCGCCGATCGCATAGATACCCGGAACGCTGGTCTCCAAGTTTTCTTGACGTTTCGGAACCCATCCGCCCAGACGCGGCGAATATTGGTGCTCACATTTTCCCAGCTGGGTGATTTCGGCCGAAGGGACTAGCCCGTAGCCGATGCAGATGGTATCGACATCTAAGGTACGTTCCGTCCCGGGAATAGGTCTCCAGTCCTTATCCACTCTGGCAACAACCGCTTCTTTTACCTCCTCCTCTCCGTGGGCTTCCAGTATAATATGGTTTAGTAGAAGGGGGACTTTTGCTTTGCGGATGTTGAAAATATAGGATAAGCCGTCCATAAGAAGGTCCCATTGGCCCCACAGACTGCGAAGCAACTTGAACCAACTGTCAATGATGGTGCCGGCTTCCAACACAGCGACGATATTGCCGCCGGCATTGATAATCTGATTGGCCAAAACGAGCTGAAGTGGTCCGGTTCCAGCTAGAAGAATCATTTCTCCGGGAAGAACTCGCTGCGTCTTTACCAACCTCTGGGCGCCGCCGGCTGTCAAGACACCGGGTAGTGTCCATCCTGGAAAGGCAACAGGTCGATCGTATGCTCCTGAGGCAATGATCAGTTTACGATATCGGAGACTTTCGGACCTGCCCGAATGCTGATAAACTAGTTCATTTTCGGGAAATAGCCCCCAAACGACGGTGTTGTTCAGATATTTTATCTTAGAACGGATCACATCAAACTCATTTAACAGTCTAGAGCCCCTGGTATAATCTCTTCCTAAAGCTCTGAGGCTGTGAATTTGAAAACCTTCTTCGAGTTGCCGGTAGATCTGACCTCCGGGTTTTACATTTTCATCTATTACGGTAGTCTCGACACCTAATTTAGCAGCTTCAATGGCGGCGGCCAATCCGCCGGCCCCCCCCCCGATGATGACCAACTCATTTGACTTCATTGAGGTTCTCCACGCATTTTTGAGTTTCGACCCGGCATCCCGGCGTTGCAAGTACCTGGCAGGCCCGGGTATTGTGTATACCGTCGATGGTCATCAGACAATTATGACACAGGCCAATTCCACAAAAAACCCCCCGTGGATGACCTTTTTTAGTGGTGTGGCCGAAAGTTCTTCGCCCGGATGCCATCAAAGCCGTCGCTACGGTCTCTCCTTCGAAAGCAACAATTTTATTTTTGTCCACCTCGATTTCAAACTGCTGCCCCGGAGTCACACCTTTTTCGATTCTGTAGGTAGTCATGTCGGTACTCCTTTGTTTTAAGTCGCTTGGATAGTCGAGTAGACCATGGGAACCTCCCCCTCAGCCTCTCACAGACACGGACGTGAACCTCTCGATTCATCCGGCTCCTATCGACCAGCCGATTGTCGCGTTAATCGCCAATGTGCGAACAGATACGTCATCTTTTTCGCAATGCGCCCAAGCCAATAAAAGGCTCTGCGCCTACATCGGCGTAACTTTTTGTATTTCCGCATGGCCCATCGTTGCAATGAACCGTTGAGTTGATTTAAAAAAGGGTGGCGTTCCGACTTATAAAACTGTCCGTAATAATTCACTCAGCCGCACTGTTTCCCCAAAACAGGGGGAAATTCGGTAACTCAATAACTCTACTGAAGGTTTTTGGGTGCAAATCGGGACAGCCGAAACTTGTCTATAGAGACCGAAGGGCTACCGGTTGTAATGATTTCGGAAATCAGTTTCCCGGTTATCGCAGACAGGGCTATGCCGTCTCCGCTGTGTCCCCCTGCCATGATGAATCCTTCGATACCGTCGATTTCGCCTAGAATGGGAAGTCCGTCTGCAGTATAGGGACGCAACCCAGCATAGGATCGGATCACCCGAACACTTTCCAACTTGGGGAAAAACTTTATTGCGCCTTGCGCCAGCAACTTCATAGCACGGGTCGAGTTCATTTTATTGTGCCCTGCGAATTCCTTTGATGCCGAAACATAAACATTGCCGTTGAGACTCTGGGAGACGCCGCAAGTCACCCCGGATTTGTCCGTTTGACTAAAGCTTTGTGGGTCTTTTTTCGCCACGATATACCGCGCTTCGCTGGTCGGGATTGGGATTCTTACGAACGGTGCGACGGCCTCAGTTACCAGAATCTCTCCCCTCAAAGGGACGATAGGGATATCGATCCCGATCATCTTTCCGATACTGGGTACAGCAACACCGGCCGCATTCACCACAAAATCGGTCCGTATCTCTCCTTTATCAGTCGAAACGGATTTGACGCGAGACCCTTCCACACAAATCTCTTCTACGGGAGTGTTCCGCAGAATCGTCGCGCCGAGTCCTTCGGCTTCCCGCACAAATGCATAAACCAAACTGATCGGATTTATCGCGATCCCCGACGGACTGTAGGCCGCACCGACCAAAACATCGACATTGATGGACGGCTGTAGTTTTCCGATTTCGCCTTTTGTCAGCAGATGCATTTCGATTCCCGCCGCCTGCTGTTGCGCTGCAAACTCTTCCATAAACCGCAGGTCTCGCTCCGATTCGATGAGATACATCTCGCCGCATTCGCTATCCATCTCGAAGGGATAGTCGAATTCTTGTCTCAACTCCTTGAGCATATGCAGGCCCATCCGGGCGAGCTCAAGGTGAAGTCCGGGTTTCTTCGTACCAAGCCAGACCTTTCCGGAGCATGCACCGGAGGTTTCAGAAGTAAGCCCCTTTTTTTCGATTAAGACTACGCGAACGCCGGCCCTGCTGAGATAATAGGTAACCGCCGAGCCGATTACCCCACCGCCGACAACAATAACCTGAGGATTGATATTCAGGGTCGTTTTCATATAGGATTTCCAAAACAATTTTCACTGGGGTGCAATTGCCCTTGCCTCACAGGAAACCATCTCTCCCGGCTTCTATTAATCGACAATTCCAACAGTTTCTTACGTCCTCCTCCTTCCCCTTTAGAATCTATTTTATTTCTTGAAATCGCGTGAGATTCAGTGGAGCAAGCATTTCGGGTATTTCATCGCCGGAGATGAGTGCTGCCACCAGTTTTCCGGTTATCGGGGCCAGGGCAATCCCGTCTCCTTCATGGCCCGCCGCCACGATAAAGCCGTCTATTCCTGAAATGTTTCCGACAATCGGCAATCCATCGGGCGTATAAGGTCTTAACCCTGCAAATGTCCTGATGATCCTCATATTTTCTAGAGAAGGGAAAATACGCAACAGCTCGCCGACAATAAAGGATATCCCCCTGAAGGTTGTCGATTTATCATAACCCACAAATTCCCGGGTTGTCCCGCACACGATATTACCGTTTTCATGCTGAGCGATGCTGATGCCACCGCCAAAACTTGGGGTGGCCCTTTCAGTAGTGTGTCCGGACGGTGACGATAATTTTGCCACCGAAGATCTAGCGGCTATAATATGCCCATTCACCAACGGCGCCATCGGTTCGGAAACGATTAAAATACCTCTGCGTGGGATGATCGGTATCTTTAATCCGACCATGTTGCCGATTTGGGGCGCCCATATTCCACCAGCGTTAATAACGATTCCCGTATTTATTTTTCCCCGGTCGGTAATGATCGCAGAAACTCTATTTCTCGTCAGCCCAATATCCTTTATCTGTGTATGGGTGAAAATTTTGGCTCCATTGCGCTCAGCACCGGCCGCAAGTGCAAGTGTGAGCTTTATGGGGTTGACCTCACAATCATCCAGACACAAAGTTGCCTGTTTCACGCTCTCGTTTAATATCGGTTGCTGTTTTCTGACCTGCCTGCGGTCCAGCAGTTCAATATTTATACCTTTTTCTTTTAGCTGACGGGTTAAGGTAGAAATATATTCAACTTCTTCATCATTTTCGGCAATGATCATACCAGGGGACTCTCTGCACTCAATATCTTCTTCTAACTCTTCTTCCAACGTTCTAAAGATACCCCGACTCTTCACCGCCAGAGACAACTTGTATTCGAGCCCCTTGGTTTGGAGACCTACATATCCACCACAGGCTCCGGATGCGCCGTCAACCAGCCCTCCGCGTTCGAAAAGCGCAACATCATAGCCCTCTTTCGCCAGATAATAACATATGGCAGAGCCGATGACCCCACCTCCAACAACGGCAATTTCTACCGATTTTAGAATCACTTAAAATCATCCTCAGTCGATAAAGATAAGGGAATCTGGTTCAGTAGCTATCGTCCCCCCAGGGAAACATCCCTAAAATTTTTGGATAAAAATAATGGTTGACGGCGGCTTTGATAACGGTCTCGAAAGCAATCGTGCCCCCCGGCACACCGACAAATTTTACCGAACCGTCAAATATCTGCTGGCCTCAGGATGGAGCGCCGTAAAACGACACCTCCAGCCGCGTCCACTCATCGCCTGCAGCCACTTGAACGCTTTCCGGGTGCACTCCATCATCCCAAAATCGTGAAGGCTTATTGTTCTTTAAAGTATAAAACCATGTTTGAATGGGTCATCCTCATCCATAATAAAGGTATGCATCCCCGTAATATAAACACGGCCGGTTATCTCTGGCACAACTGCTTTGGCACCTCCAACTGTGACACTTCCAACCAATTTTCCCTCAAAAAGTGACCCTAATATGCTTTCTGTTACAAAACTCTCTCCTATCTCAAGTTTCCCCTTGCTGTACAAAGTGGCCATTTTTGCACACGTTCCCGTTCCACAGGGTGTCCGGTCAATATGCTGGTGCGTTTGACGACTGCCAATGGTTGCAGTGCGATTCACGGCGACAACTATATTTCTGCGATTTGCATTCGGATTCTTCGGCTTGTCACTTATAGCAACCGCCTTAACCGCATTTGCTCCAGCAAAATTATCTGCCTCGGGGTGCAAAATTTCAACTTGTTCGTTAGTCGCTTTCACAATTTCGGCCAATTGATCCTCCATCCTTTTTATATTAGATGCATCAATCGGAAAATCGAGGTGTTCCGCTTCAACAATAACATAGAAGTTACCGCCATAGGCTACATCAACGGGCAACTCACCTATACCAGGAACCTCAAGTACAGTTGATTTCAATAAGAAGGATGGAACATTCTGTATAGTGGCACTCTTTGCCTTGCCATCACTTACAGTCACTCTGGCGCGAATGAGGCCAGAAGGAGTATCTATTTTAAACTCAGTTACAGGCTCCTTAGGTTCCACTATTCCTGTTTCAACAGCTATACCAGCGACACCTATTGAAGCGTGACCACACATACCCATGTAATGTCTTGGCGTCATGAATATAACGCCAAATTCTGCTTCATTTGTTGTCGGCGAGGTCAGCACAGCGCAATTCATATCCCTATGCCCCCTGGGCTCGTTAACTGTAGCCGTTCTTAAATAGTCTAAGTTTTTTTCCATAAAAATAAGTTTTTCTGCCATGGAGTCCCCAGGAATATTCGGGACCCCACCGGTAATTACTCTTGCAGGCCCACCTTCAACGTGAGCGTCAATAGTTGTCACAATTCTTTTGAAACCCATTTCTTATCCTTTGTCATATGGCATATCATTTTTATAACACTGCATAATCCTTTTAAAACAACCCAAATTACGAATTTTAAGGTGAGTTTTCTATTAGCATATCCAACAATGCGGGAGCTATAATCAAAACGGCAAAGACGTATATCGCAGTACTCGATATTCCCATCCCCATGATAATACTAGCTAATGCCGTTACAAACAATAGAAAGGATAAGCTTTCCTTCAAAGCTATCAACATAAACTCTGAAAATCTTAAACCAAGGGCGGTCTGGGTTGCTACCGCAAAAAGTATGTCGATTGCTAATAGGGCTGCTCCAATAAATAAAATATTCGTGATGAATCTATTAAACCGTGGTTTCCGATAGATATTGGTACAATTCGATCTTGCAATCAAATTTTTTCATAATCTTTAACGTCCTCCCAATTGGTTTTGAGTTTATCTGTCAAAGATTTTGAGTGGCCTTGGTCGATAATATTTGGGATTATTTTTGTGTAAAATATATCGCTATGTGAAAATAAATTTCGTATTACGAACAATGATATATCTTGTCAATTTTACGTTGTCAATATTTTTGGAATTCAATTTAAAAAATATTGACATTTTTGCACCAAATGACTATTCACATAGAAAAATATTTTTTCGCCATGCGGAACTTTAAAAAGCTCTTTGAATTCTTTTTGCTCATTTAAAGATTTCTTTTCTATTTGACCTGTTTCAGCCAACTTTTAAATCTTCTTTCCTTAGTTTGACTTGATTTTACCAGAGCGTCTGGGTGCTCCAAAGCAAAAGTGAATAACCGAGAATAGGTTGCCTCGTCAAAGGAATCTCAAACAAAAAGGAGAATGATTTTCGTGAATGAATCCGACAAAACAGCAGTTCCAAAAAAGAAAGCCTCTGCCGAAACGATTTGCCCGTACAAATCCGGCATCATTGGAGGACGTCCCAGGATTGAATCTCGGACAAAATTAACAGGGAGGATTGTGGCTGTTTTGACCAGTAAAAGGGATCAACGCGGTTTGAAATTAATCCACCCTTACACGCGGTGTATCAAAAAAAACGAAATTCATGAGTTTTTGATGACTGACGAAATAGAGGCTCTGCCAGGAGCAACGGTTAACCGTGTGTCAGCTATCGCTTTTATCGAATTTACTGAGGGTGGCGTCATCATGGAGAGAGATGCAGTACACGTCAGAGGCAAGGAGATCGGTAAGATTGCAGGTTTTGATGAATCACATTTTCCTAACCACATGAACATACTTCTAAAGGGCCCGGAAAGAAAGACCGGCCTCGAACACGGAATCGAAGGTGGTGATTCAGTCGAATTTATTCAAGGACAAAATGTGGATTAAGAATGTACGGCAAACGGCTTAGGGCATAAGAAAAATGATTTACTAGGAGGCTACGGATGGGATTAGTTAATGAAATAAGTGATTTTATTTGCCGTACCAACTCGGATTCTTTGCCTTTAGCCGTAATTGACAACTCTAAAGATAGGATCCTTGATTTACTCGGCATCGTCTTTTCAGGCTGCTCCAGGAACATCCATGCTCCTATTCTAAAGGCCTTTAACCCCTGCACCGGTCCTGAAGCCACTACAGTGATCGGTCAGAAGGAAAAATTACACTGGGGTGAAGCCGCGTTTGTTAATAGCAGTATGTGTTCCCCGGATATGACTGATGGTGCCAGGGCTGCCGGACTTCATCCCGGTGTGGTGGTGATTCCGGCTGCTATGGCAGCTGCAGAATTCGCAGGACGGACGAAGCCGGTGCATGGGCGGGAATTGATTGTAGCCGTGGCGTTGGGATACGAAGTGATGGTAAGGATCGGCCGTGCGATGATCCCCTCCACAGTTAAAAAAGGATTCCATATAACCTCAATTGTCGGCGCTCTGGCGTCAACAACGGCCGTTGGCAAAATCATGCATTTGAATGCTACAGAAATGTCCCATGCGTTAGCGATCGCTTGTACATGGAGTTCCGGTCTGGTTGCCGCTCTCACAGCTCTGGAGCCTTTTGCACAAGTCCAAATCGGACGAATATGCGAAGCCGGCATAACCTCTGTTAAACTTGCCCAGCAAGGGATAGTGGGGGTGGATACGATTCTAGAAAATGGGTTTCTGCCGGCGTTTTGTGATGAAGATCGGACGGATTCAATTATAGAAGATATAGGTAAGGATTTCATAATTTCACAAACCTATATTAAATTGCATGCCGGATGCAGGCATATGCATGCCCCTATGGACGCTGCGGCTTATATTGTCAAGAAAAACAATATCGTCCTGGAAGAAATTGA
The DNA here is from genome assembly GCA_039714495.1 of Thermodesulfobacteriota bacterium. Lineage (GTDB taxonomy): Bacteria > Desulfobacterota > Desulfobacteria > Desulfobacterales > B30-G6 > JAJDNW01. The sequence continues at coordinate 21,408 of JBDLJD010000003.1, read as the reverse complement.
AAAAATTATCGTTAACACCTATTCATTGGCCATAGACTCGGGGGTTAAAGATCCAAAGACGGCAGATGAGGCGAAATATAATATGCCGTTCGGTATAGCCGTTCTGCTGGTTTACGGAGACGCTTTTGTCGATAGATTTTCTTCGAGTCATTTGGGCGACAAAAAAATCCGGCAACTGATGGATAAAATCACCATAGCGCATGATCCGGAACTAGACAGGGAATACCCGGACAAACGAGGAACAAAGGTAATGATTAGGACAACGGGAGGCCGGGAATTTTTGCATTCCCTTGATCTGGCCAAAGGCGAACCGGAGCTACCTTTGAGTGCAGAAGAAATCAAAAATAAATTTATCCGATTTACCTCCCAAATATTGGGCCCTCGGCAACAAGGAAAAATTCTCGATTTTATTTATACGATGGATTCTCGAGAAGATCTCTATCCACTTTATAAATGGTTAGTCTGAATATTGAATAAAGAAAAAACGACAACGTGCAGCAGATATGTTGTCTGTTCGCAGCAAGCTGCGGAGAATTAGACTCCGGAGAGATTAACTGGAAAAAAAGCGGTACAGATTTCCGGTGCCTGGATGGACAAAAGCCTGGGGCATTTCCTGCGCGAATCGATACATGGCCTTCCAGCCGGTGCAGTGAGAAGGGATCACAAAAGAAGGATTGAAACTCTTCACAGCCTCAACTGTTGCTGTAATCCACTGTTCGTATTCACTACCCGCCAGATGAAACCCACCAAGGACCGCGTATATGGGATACTTCTGCAACGTAAGCTCGCGAGCGTACTCCATATTATTGACAAGGCCGGAATGGGCGCAACCAGTGATAACAATTAATCCTTTATCTTTTACATGAATGACAATGCCTCTATCATCAGCCATCTGTGACTCCGGTTCCCACTTCCCCTCTTTTTTTACCAGACCTGTTGAAAATCCGTGTTCAAACTCCGTGACCTGTGGAACTTCGCCCATGACCAGAATGGTATCTTCGGCTAAAAAGAGCGGCGTTTTGTGCTCAATCACCTGCGCACCCAGAGATTCCAACTGCTCTTTGGCGGGAAACGGGGTAAACTTGATGATCTTTTTGTTTTCCTTCATTCCACGGATTTTGAATACATCGGGATGGACTACAAAGGGTATATTTTTACTTTCCAGTTTTCTTAAGATGCCGGCAATCCCGCCCCAGTGATCACTGTGTCCGTGGGAAAGTACCACTGCTTCAACTTCTCTCAGGTCCAGTTTCATGACTTCGGCATTAGCAATGACGCTGTTTTCACTTTGGCCGGTATCAAATAATACTGCATGTTCCTGTTCACCAGCCCATGTGCGGATGAGCATGGAAAAGCCATGTTCTGCCATAGGTAGAACCAGGTCTTCCCCCTTATCTACTTGGACCCATTTATCGGCGGTAAGTACATTTTCCCTGTCTGTTGTGCAGAGGTATTCCACCATGTTGTCCTGCAGACTGATGATTTCCAACCGATCCACCGCTCGCAAGGTGGATGCTGTTTCCTTGAAATCCAAAGAAGATCCGCAATTTTTCTTCTTCATACCCGTTATTTTCCTCCTCTTTATCTTCGGTCCGAATGCCGGTCAGAGTCAGCCTCTTAATAAACGCTTGTTCCTTGTGCCTTACAATCGTGTTCATCAAGAGTGATCTTTTCCGTTACGTTCATGGCCGTCTCAAACACTGACTTTTTAAAGCGCAATCTCAAAGCAGCCGTGAGCATTTCCATGGTCAATGCTTTGTTTTGCCGGGCGGCAACCACCAGGGCCGCTAATGCCCAATCCCGGGATTTAATCTTGTGAGCTTTGAAATCGATTTCGATTATGGTTGCCCGGCAAGGAGGCAGCTCAATACCGGTGGCCTTGATGACAACGGATTCGGATGAAAGGGTTGTCAGCATCTTCTTGCGCCGTTTGACGCCTTCGGGCGCAAGGGCGATGATCACCGAGGGATCTTCTATCCCGGTGTATTCAATTTCCGTATCGGCAACAATGACTTCGCTGACCGAGTGGCCCTTCATGACAGTAATGGGATAATCGTTTTTCTGAGTGGCGTGGCAGCCTGCGGATGCACCGGCCAGGCACAGCAGTTCTCCGGCCGTGATAATCCTTTGGCCGGCACTGCCGAGAATAACTACCTCCTGGCGACCTTCCCTGGGCGGTATGCAGGTGGGTTCGATGCGTACCGGATCCTGGGGGGTATCGAGCCTGGCAGCCTCCCGGCGGTAGGCCCGTCCGTACTCCGTCCTCGCGTTTTGGGACTTGAAATCAGGCATATCAGGAAACTGTGCCAGGTCTGCCTCGATGTTCTTCGGTGTCAGTTTATTGCGGCGAGTGTAGCGTCCAGGACAGATACCCCAGATATCCAGCAACGAAAACCCCTCGAATGTAATGGCCTCTTTGAGCCGTTCAACAAGGTCCTTCTGGTAAGTAGACATTCGCGATACAAATGGCGTCCCGGCAGCTCCGGCCACCTGGCATATATCAATAGGCTTTTCTAATTTGTTCAGGAAACCGGAACCAACCACCGCATCCTGGGGTGTTGTGGTCGAACATTGTCCACCGGTCATACCGTAGTTAAAGTTATTGAGCACCAAAAGGGTGAGGTCGATGTTGCGCCGACAGGTACTCAGCACATGTGCGCCGCCAATGCCCAGCCCGCCGTCACCCATGGTGACGATGACTTTCAGGTCGGGACGCGCCATCTTGATGCCGGTGGCGTAGGTCAAGGCCCGGCCATGCAAACCATGAAAAGCGTGGGTGTTGAAAAACGTGTCGAAAAGACCGGAACACCCTATGTCGGTAACGATGGCCACATCCTTGCCGGCATAACCCATGCCTGTCAGTGCCTGATCCAGTGCATGCAATACCCTTTCGTGAGAACAGCCAGGACAGAATACCGCAGGCCGCGTTTCGTTCAAAAGACTATCCATGCTCAACCACCTCCATGCTCAATCAATTCTATAATCTGGCCGGGATTGATCAGTTCGCCATTCATCTGTCCCATAAAACCGATATCTTTGTCGGGCAGCAGCCGTTGAAGTTCTCTAACGTACTGCCCGAGATTCATTTCTGCCATGACCACCCGCTTGTAGGCTGCGGCCCTTTCTATAATCAGTGTTTCCGGTACTGGCCACAGCGTCTTCAGTACAAGCAGTGAAGCTTTATGGACACTGTTTTGCAATCTTTTAACCGCCGCCCTGGCCGCACGGGCCGTTACCCCGTAGGCAACCACCAATGTATCGGCATCCGGCACAAGGTATTCGTCGAAGTAGGTAAATTCGGCAGCGGCCTGGGTGATTTTGGCCTTAAGGCGAGCCTGTACCATGGCAATCTCCTCGGGGTCGGTGGTGATATAGCCATTTGTCCCATGGGTCGATGATGTCTGACGCACTATCCGATCACCGCCGATGGGGAGAAAGTCGGGTACCTTTTGATCACCACCGACCCCGAACGGCAAGAAATCACTCGCCGGATCCGCTTTTTTGCGCTCCACAAGGGGCGGGATTGCCAGCGCATCCACGCAAAATGTCTCACGGGTCATGGAGATCTCTTTATTGGCAGCGACAAACACCGGGCAGCGGTATTGTTCGGCCAGATTGAAGGCTTGCACGGTGAGTTCATAGCAATCCTTCACATCCACCGGGGCCAGTACAATCACCGGCAACCCGCCACTGTTGCCCCACTGCAAGAACTGAATGTCGCCGTCCGCCCCCTTGGTGGCCGACCCGGTGGAAGGGCCTAATCGCTGAACATCGACAATTACAAGGGGAATCTCGCTGCCGATGGCAAATGAGATCTGCTCACTGTACAAGCTGATGCCAGGGCCAGATGTGGCCGTCATGGTTTTCATGCCGGCCATCGCAGCCCCAAGGCAAAAGCCGATGGAAGCGATTTCATCTTCACCCTGAAGACAGATACCGCCTTTGGGCGGTAACAGCTTGAGCATGGTGTTGTAAATTGTTGTGGCCGGTGTAATGGGGTAGCCGGCAAAAAAGTTACATCCTGCGACCATCGCTCCCCATCCAATGGCCTCGTTACCTTCCATTAAGGTTAGTTCCACGGTGATACCCTCGTATCAGGTTAAAATTCAAGTTTCCGGAATGCCCTGTCCATACGATCAAGACCCTTGGAAATATTATCCATCGAAGTTGCAAAACAAAAGCGAAAATAGCCTGGATAATAAAACGCCTCACCCGGAACCACGGCAATGTTGGCCTCCGTCAGAAGGAAAGTAACGATCTCCGTCTCGTTGGTGAGTGTTTCTCTGCCAAATCGGGCCCCATATAGGTCTTGTATGCATGCAAACGCGTAAAACCCGCCGGCCGGCCGCAAGCAGGAGACACCAGGCAGGGAGTTGAGGCCTTCGTACACATGTTCCATCCTACGGCTGTAGGCAGCCGCCATTTCATTGGCCGGCTCCTGTGGACCTGACAACGCAGCAATAGCGGCCTTTTGCGCTATGGAGTTCGCATTAGAGGTGGCGTGTGTCTGAATTTTAGCCATAGCGGCAATAATGTCCTCCGGCCCGGCTGCGTATCCTAATCGCCAGCCGGTCATTGCATATGTTTTGGATAAACCGTTTATGGTTATTGTGCGCTTTTTAATGGCCTCACCCAAAGACGCGATACTGATATATTCGTTGTTATCATGAAGTATTTTTTCATAGACTTCATCGGTTATAACCCAGATGTTCTGCTCCACAACAAATTCAGCTATCTCTTCGAGATGATCACGCTCAATAACAGCCCCGGAAGGGTTACAGGGGCTATTGAGTACAACCGCTTTTACCTTGGGCGAGAAATGTTTTCTCAAATCATTCGCAGTAATTCTGTATTTATTTGCCTTGTCAGTTGGAACCAGTACCGGCGTTGCGCCTGTAATTTTAATCTGGTCCATATAGCTGCTGAAGCAGGGTACCGGGAGCAAGACCTGATCTCCTCTATCGCATAGGGCCATGAATGCATTGAAAAGAGCCTGTTTGGCACCGCTGCTGACAATTATCTGCGAAGGATTGTAGTAAACGTTGTTTTCATATTTCAATTTCTCGCAGATGGCACTACGTAGTTCTTCGATTCCCTCAACAGCAGTATATTTGGTAAAATCTTCTTGCATAGCTATATAAGCTGAATCTTTGATGTGCTGGGGAGTGCTGAAATCAGGTTCGCCTTCGGCGAAATTGAGCAGGTCTATTCCCATTTGTCTTAACTGCCCGGCCTTTATGGTAACGGCCTGGATTCCTGACTGCCCCAGGCATGAAACTCTGGACGATATCCTTTTATCACCCATTGGCTAATCTCCAAAAACCCCATAACATCATTTGTTGTAAGAAAGCTTATAAGGTTGACGCCAACTCCATTTGTGTATGGTATAGTTCATGGTACAGTCCCCCCGAATCCAGAAGTTCCGAGTGTTTACCTTGTTCAATGATACGTCCTTCATCGATTACAATAATTTTATCGGCATTTCGAATCGTGCTCAATCGGTGGGCAATCACAATTGAGGTTCGGCCTTGCAACACTTTTTCCAGTGCCTGTTGGATCAGATATTCAGACTCGGCGTCAACCGAAGAGGTCGCTTCATCCAGTATGAGAATGCGTGGATCAGCCAACACAGCTCTTGCCAGAGTGAGTCGTTGTTTTTGACCACCGCTTAGTTTGACTCCGCGCTCTCCTATCTCGGTCTCGTAGCCGGCAGACAATTGGTCTATGAAATCATGGGCATAAGCGATTGTGGCTGCTGCTTTTAACTCTGCTTCGGTCGCTCCCGGTTTTCCATAGCGCAAATTTTCGGCGATGGTGTTGTTAAAAAGAAATGCGTCCTGGAGCACTACTGCTATTTGACGGCGCAAGGAAGACAGTTTGATTTGAATTAACGGAGTGCCATCTATAGAAATTTGCCCGGAAATTGGATCGTAAAAACGGCAAATCAGATTAGCGATACTGGTTTTGCCGGAACCGCTCGGGCCTACCAAAGCAACCATTTGTCCGGGTTCGATGGTAAAAGTAATATCCTTTAGAATTTCATTGCCGGTTCCGTACTTAAAATACACATGTTCCAGTTTGACCGCCCCGGAGATAGGTGCCAGCGGCATGGCGTCCGGCGCATCCTTTACATCAGACTTCTCATCCAAAAGTTCGAATATGCGTTCACCAGCTGCTATGGCTTGCTGAAAGGTATTGTCCACCTCTGCCAACCTGTTGAGTGGTTCATAAAAAGAAGAAACATAAGCCAAAAACGCCACCAGGGTTCCGAGGGACAATTCTCCATGAATCACCATGAAGCTCCCAACGCCCAGAACAATTACCGTTCCCATTGAGCCAAGAAAGCGGATCCCCGGAAAAAAGACGGACCAGTAGCGGATGCCTTTCACTCGGGCTCGGTAATACTCCTCGCTTTCTTTGGCAAAGCGCTCCCTTTCCAGGTCTTCCCTGGCAAAGGCCTTGATCACGCGAATCCCGGACAGGTTGTCGTGAAGTTTGGCGTTCAGATCTCCCAGTCGGGCACGAACCCGTCGGTACACCGGCCGGATCTTCTGATTGTAGTGCCGTAACGCAAGGATCAATATCGGTATGGGAATCAATACGATCACAGCTAATCGCGGATCCAGAACGAAAAGTACGATTGAACCACCTGTTAACCGTAACAGATCGATTGCTGTTAAAGCCGATCCATGGGTCACGAAATGTTCCAGGGCGTTAAGATCGTTGGTCACCCGTGACATCAGTTCGCCTGTGGATGTTTTTTCAAAAAAGGAAAGTGACAGCTTTTGCAGATATGCGTAAAGGCGGATGCGCAAATCCATAATGAATTTCTCGCCCAACGCGTGCCGGATAAAATTATCCCCTATGTTGATAATTTGCTGGATACCATAAATGGCAATGAGAGCGCCGATCAAAATTCCCAGAAGTGTCAAATTGCGGTCTTCGATAACACCATCTATAATAGATCGCTGAAACAGCGGCGGTACAAGTTCCAGGCCGGCACGTCCAACCAATAATAGCCCACTGAGCGTAAGTGTTTTCCAATAGGGCTTCAGCAGTTGAAAAAGCCTCCCTAAAATGGGGGCTTCGGTTGCGGTTGTCTGTTTAGCAGACGTTTTTTTCTGTTGTTGTATCATATCAAAACCGGATTTGTGTCTTTTTGGCGGAAATGCGGAGAGCTCGAATAGACACCAAGGGTTACCAATACTATTCCATTATAATCGGATTTAATCGATGTGGTTTGGGCGGATTTCAATCACTGTAGGGCCTTCGCGTTTTAGGGATTTACCTATTATCTCTTCAAGCTCCATCAAAGATTTAGGCATTGCTGCATGGGCGCCGAAAGCTCTGGCCATTTCTTGGAAATCAGGATTTTTGCAACAAGAGTGAGTCGTTGCTATTTTTTGATTGACCATGTTCTGTTCAATTGCCCAGAGTTTTTCATTATTCCATACAATAATAGGCAGCGCCAGCTTGCGTTCGACAGCTACCGATATCTCTGAAAGTGTAAATTGAAGACCGTAATCCCCTACTAATGCGATCACCGGCCGCTCCGGCACCGCTATTTTGGCGCCAATTGCTGCCGGAACTGCATAGCCAAGCGAACCGAATCCGACGGGATGAAGCCAGCTTGAGGGATGCTTCATCGGAAACAATTCATTAGCCGAATACGCCGGTTCCGTCATGTCGGCGGATATGATCGCATCATCCGGCAACGCCTTTCGAAGCTCTTGAATGAACGAATAGGTACCGGGAAACTCTCTCCTTACCTCTGCCCTTATGGTTTGCCGCAGTTGATCCAGCTCATTTATTTCAATGCCTGCACTGGATGCATCCAGTTTTGCTTCAATATCGGCAAGGGCTGCACGGGCATCCGATAAAATAGGCAGATCAACCGGCACACTACCTGCCAGAACATTCGGATCAATGTCAATCCTCACAAAGCGCCCGGTTATCGGCAGGGAGGTGCACTGGAAATCCTTCAATGCCAGTTCGCTGCCCACAACAAGGACAGTATCGGCGGAATTAAGAAATTTATGAGCCGCTTTTCTTGGTAGAACAGTGCCCAGACATCTCGGGTTGTCATCCGGCACAATGCCTTTACCGGCATAGGTGGTTATCACCGCGGCATTGAGCTTTCCGGCGATGGACTGAATTTCTGAACCGCACTGAGATGCACCGCCCCCTGCAATGATCATGGGACGCTTCGATGCGCTTAAAATCGCGACAGCTTTTTTAGTCGATTCAGGAGAGGGATGAGGCCTTTCGGGCAAGTTCAGCTTTTTTAAGGTGCAGGCCTTACTATTGAGTAGATCGGTTGGTACTTGAAGATGAACCGGTCGTGGCCTACAGACCCTGAACAATGAAAACGCACGGCCTATGAATTGTGAAATATCGGCATCCGTGTCAACGGTAACGCTTAGACAGGAAACTGTAGATGCTGCTGCTTCCTGATCCCGCATTTCATGAATAATTCCCTTGCCTTTCTGATTGTCATGGCGAGGTAGAACAGAGGAGATGACAAGCATGGGGACGGAGTCGGAATAGGCTTGTCCCATGGGTGTCATGATATTGGTTAAGCCGGGTCCGCTGGTCACAAAGCATACCCCCGGTTTTCCGGAAGCCCTGGCGTATCCGTCCGCCATAAATCCAGCCCCTTGTTCGTGCCGTGGCAAGACCAGGTCGATTCCCGAATCCTCAACACCTCTGAACAATTCAATATTATGAACGCCCGGAATGCCAAAAACGACATTCACGCCATATTGGGCTAAAAGCTGATTGATGCCGGCGCCAAGGGTTAATGGCTTGGCATTGGAGAAATTTTTCATATTACCAAACTAATCCGATGGTGACACCCTGTAAGCAGGATAATCTATTCCCAATTCATCCAGTGTTTCATCTCGCGGCACGCCATTTTCATGCCAGCCCATTAAAGTGTAATAGTATCTTTTGGCCCGCTCCATCTCTTCACGATCAAGTTTCTTACCTGCGGCGGCCCCATCTTTTGGGAACGAAAAAAACCGCTCCGGGAGCCGGTCTTCTTTGTCGGTGAACCCATTGCCCACATTATATAAACGGCACATGGTAAGAATGCGTTCAGCGATGCGAAAAAGCTCTTTGGCCGTTGTCTGCCAACCCGTAGCAGCCGCAACCATTTCAACATATTGAGAGACAGAGTAGGGCAAAAAATCGCACAGTACAAGTGAATCGGCTAAAAAACGTTTTATTTGAAAAAGCCTGTTCAACGCTACGGTTTTGGGACCGATATCGTCTGACGGTACCGGACCGTAGCCCAGAGGAACCATCTCAGGCAACGATAGTTCAGGTTTATCACCAAACCCGGTTCTTAACGGGTCAAGCAAGCTGTCCATGTGATCGGCGCCATGGGGATTGACCATAAAGCCTAAGGCCAAACTTTTACCAAGCCTGGGTTCATGCATCGGGATCTCCATTCTTTTAACCTGCATGGCAAACGCTTCTGCTCCGTTACCAATATGTTCAGCCGCCTTCAAGCTGCCCTGCGCCAGCAGATTTCCGATACCCTCGCGGTTGGCGATCTTTTCGATTGTTTTTAGCATCGCCTCCGCGTTGCCAAACTTCAATTCAATGCCCTCGGTTTCATTTAAAGTCAATATCCCCTTTTCAAAACACTCCATCGCAAAAGCAATTGTCATTCCAGTCGATATGGTGTCGAGGGAATAAGCGTCGCAAAGTTCACTTCCCTTGGCGATCGCTTTTAAATCCGTCACGCCACAAGCAGAACCAAGGGCGCCAAGGGTCTCGTATTCCGGCCCGCCGTATTCGCTGTTTACCGAATAGGGGTGGGTAACTTCCACTACTTTCTTACATTTAACCGGGCATGCAAAACACCCTTTCATCCCGATGCCGATGGTCTCTTTGATGGCCTTGGGAGAAATTTTGACAACATCGGGAAAGGCACTATCCCTGAAGTTGCGCACCGGCAGATATCCGTGGGCCTCGTAGTTTTCCATACTAGCCCCGGTGCCCAGTTCAGAAAAGCCTTTTACAAGGCTCATGTTCTCCTTAAGCCATCTGGCTGACTCTTGGAAGTAACTTTTGTCTGCAATGGCCGGAAAACGATTTCCTTTCACCGCCACGGCTTTCAGGTTTTTGGAACCCATCACGGCACCGAGCCCGCCGCGACCCGCAGCATTAGACAGGCCATGCATGATGCATGCATAGTGGACTTTGTTTTCACCTCCCGGACCAATCATCGCCACCCGTATCTTGGGATCGTCCAGCTCAGTCCGAATAGTATCCTGGGTCTCTTTTGTGCTTTTACCCCATAAATGGGCGGCATCCCTGATTTCGGCTTCTCCATTGTAAATCCAGAGATACACCGGCCTTTTTGCCTGTCCTTCGATAATTAGCGCATCGAAACCGGCGCGTTTGAATTGAAATCCCCAATGTTCACCCACTTCTGATTTGACAATTCCACCGGTCAAAGGTGATTTCGAACCAACTGTGTGACGGGCGCACCCCCCTAGCGCAATACCTGTAAGCGGTCCGGTTGCAAATATTAATTTATTCAACGGTCCCAATGGATCGACTCCGGGTTCGGTTTCGTTTAAAAGGTAGTGGGCGATAAAGCCTGCACCGCCTATATATTTTCGGCAAAACCGGCTGTCAATGGCCTCGCTTTCGATAGATCCGGTGCTTAGGCTGACGCGTAATACTTTTCCGTTATAACCGCCGGGATATTGTTCATTCATCTAATTTTCCCCTCATTACAAGTTCGTTTTAAACCGCAAGCATGTCATCCGCTATTTTTTCAGCCATCATAATGGTTGGAATATTGGTGTTCCCGGAGGGAATCTCGGGCATAATCGATGCATCCACGACCCTGAGTCCGTCAACACCATAAACGCGGCCTTGTTCATCGGTTACTGCCAGCGGATCCTCGTTTGACCCCATTTTACAGGTACTGGTGGGGTGCCAATCTCCAAATACGGTTCGCCGAAGGTAGGCTTCCAGGGCGACGTCATCGGCTAAGATCTTTTTGAGGGTATCGCCGAGGGTGATTACATTGCGGATAAGAAAACGGCGCATAGTCCCTCCCCCTTCCATAAGAAAACCCAGGATACTGGTGGCCACCCAATTTTGGAAAGAGACCTTGGTCACCTTTCTGACCCTTTCCGAATAACTGGCCGGGAAGGGATCCCGAAAGGCCTTTTTTAAGGCCTCATGATCTATCAATGAGATGGCGAATCGAACAGCATTCATCAAACGGATCATGTCGCGTTGATCGGATAACAAGTTAAATTCCACATTGGGCTCGGCATTCCAATCCGGCGCAGCCAAGGTAACCTGGCCGCGTGAAAAGGGCTTGAAGACACAGAGCGAAAGTGTTCCCAACCGTTTGCCTAAGGGATGCCAGCCTGAGCGTTGGATGATATTGGTCTGCATATCCACCGGCGGACACCCTTCGAGCCCGGATGAATAGCGCAGATTTCCTTGTATGTGCCGGGGAGTGTCGGGATTTAACCTGTACGCTTTGGGTAAGTAGCCTGTAATCGCCGCCATGGGATGATCCATCAGGTTTTGCCCCACACCTCGTCTATCAGATACCACCTCGATCCCCAGTGTCCTCAAGTGTTCCGCCGGGCCCACACCCGATCGCATCAGCAGGCCCGGTGAATGAAGCGCTCCGGCCGATATGATAATTTCTTTGGCCCGATAGGTTTTATCTCCTCGAATAGATGAAACCTCGATACCCACGGCCCTGCATCCTTCGGTAATAATTTTTTTGACCTGAGTCTCGGGAAGTATGGTCAGGTTTTGACGTTGACGGGTTACCGGGTCCAGATACCCCATTGCGGCGGAAACACGCCGGTCATAGGCGTTATTGAACGGCAACGGGCCATAGCATTCGACTAACTCTCTGTTAATGTCATCCCGGTATTCATATCCGGCTGAGTGGAACGCCTCGCCTGCTGCCCGGGTGAGGCCTGACCACAACTCCGGAAAAATGCGGCGTATGGGAATGGGCCCATCCTTGCCATGCTCGGGCCCGTCAAAATCCATATCCCGCTCCAGCTTCCGAAAATATGGCAGGACATTATCCCAGTTCCAGCCTTTGGCCCCCAACTCCCCCCATCGATCATAGTCGGCAGCAGCACCACGGACCGCCATTTGACCGTTGGTGGAGGACCCCCCACCCATGATGCGCGCCTGTTCATAGCGGCTCTTGGCCTTAGGAAGTGGTTGGCCCGGTGGCTGGGGGTGAACATGAACGCGCAGGTCATTCCAGATCCAATTCGGATTAAAATAGGCTGTGGCGGAAAAGCCATCCACTACCTCGGCCGGTTCCAATCCCGGAAGCGTGTCCTTGCCGGCTTCTACAAGGAGAACGTTATTGGTAGAACGGGCCGAAAGCCGGTTGGCAAGCACACAACCTGCCGAGCCGCCACCAACAATGATGATGTCATAATGCATATGCTGTATCTTTCAAACGATAAACGTTATTGAAACGTAAAAACCAAATTCAGTTGAGCATCAAGCTAATACGATATCATAATCGGCGCACAGGACCCGTGCAACCGATGAGGCGGCAGATTCCGGCGTGTAGGCACCGGTTACCAACCCTACGGGGATGCTGACGATCGTCAGGTTCCATTCCAATCCCTCTCCTTTGACATGAATATCAATCGTATTGCGGTTGGTTTCAGGATCAGCGATTACGACGCTGCGGGTTTTGTCAAATCCCAGCCCCATAAGTGCAAATGCGGCGTGCACGTTAACATTGCGGGGATATTTCTCACACGCTCCGCGCACGGGCCCTTCATAAATAGTGCCTTTGATGGTCGGGTCAAGACCGAAATTTTTCGGATGCTTGGTTGTGGTAACCGTCAGTTCCTCTATAACATGACGACCGTCAAAGACACCGTCGAGTCCGAGAATGCCGCCATGGGGAATGAACAATCGGGTTCCGGCTGTAAGGCAAGTTTCCCTGATTTGCTTGCGGAATTCATCATCAGCCAAGGCCGTCATGGTAAACGGCATAAAATTCCGCTTAGATAAAACATCGATGGCGATTTCGCGCATGACATCAGCGTTGGCCGCTTCCACAACCAAGTCAACATCGTGTTCATGAACCTGTTTCAAGTCTGAAAAAAGGTTGGCCTTGGAGGCAACTTTTTTTGCATTGTCTAGATCAACATCGCAAATAAAGTCTACATTTGCAAACTGACGTTCATGTGCCCGTCTGGCAATATGGCTCCCGATGGTTCCGCAGCCGACAATACCAATGCGATTCTCTTGAGTTGTCATAATGAAAGATTTCCTTTATTAATATAGTTCATGTTGAATGGGTTTAAGCAAAATAGTTAATTCTAATTAAAAGCGATCATGTCGAAATGGCGCAAGGTCAACCTCTGGAGGGCGACCCGCAACAAGCTGGCTAATAATTCTGCCGGTGATGGCGCCGGTTCCCAACCCCACGTGCCCGTGGCCGAAAGCAAAAAAGGCCCACGGGTATCGAGGTGAACGACCAATGACCGGTTTTCCGTCCGGCATGGATGGGCGCGGGCCCAAACCATTATAGGCTCCCTCGACATTGAGTCCCGGCAACAGTGTCTTCGTATGCTCGGTAATTGCCTCACAATACTCCCATTTAGGTGGAACATCAACCGGGACATATTCGGCGATTCCGCTTACCCTCAACCCACCTTCCATTTCAGCCAGGGCCACGTGACAGTCACCACCGGTGATAGGAATCGGCAGCCTTACGCCCGGGTTGGGAAACATGGTATAATAGCCGTTTTCAGTATGCATTGGAACCCTGGCTCCCAGCTGCTTCACAAGGGGCGTCGACCATGCGCCGGCAGAAAGGACTACAGCATCGGCACTGTGTCGTCCCAGGTCGGTCAGCACGCTACATCCCTTGCCATCCGTTGCATCTTCGACCCCATGAACCCTTTCATAGAGCAGTGATCCGCCTTGTCGAACCAAATGCTCGGCAAATACCTCGACCAGCCTTTCCGGATTGAAACACTGGATCGCCTTCAATATGTGATAGCCGCCCTTGACTTCAGGAGACAGATCGGGAATGATCTCACGCAGTTCATCCCCGGATAACATCTCTATTTCGATGTCCCTGCGCTGCCGCAGCTCGACGGAGTATTTACAACCTGCCAGCCCTTTTTCGGTTTGGTAAACAGTGGCCCGGCCCAGTTGTTTTATCAGGTCATGGGCATTGGCGTCGTCAAGAAGGGGCTGGTATGCATCATGTAGTCGACTCATAAGGGAGAGCAGTGCGTCTGCGATTTCTTCTACTTTTTTACGATTCCCCGCACGCATGAAACGAATTAAAAAGGGTATGGCCCCGGGAAAGTAACGCCAGCGCAACTTCAGTGCTGAAGTTTTATCCAACATCATGCCCGGCACTTGCCACACCATACCTGGTGTCGATAATGGGACGCACGAGGCGATGCCCAAATTGCCGGCATTAGCTCCAGAGGCGCCCACACCAGGCTTATTCTTTTCGATCAGAGTCACCTGGAATCCCTCACGCTGCAAATAGAGAGCACAGCAAGTGCCCACGATTCCTGCGCCAATTACAATTACGTGGCGCTTTGATTTGGGGGACGCGTTACTATCTGCCATTATAACTCGCTTTTTATAGAGGAGTTCGCCTGAATTTCAGCCTTTCGATGTTTCATATACGCCTTCAATGCATCATCGATTGACCTCACTGAAGCAGCCAACATTTAATCCATCATCCCGCAATGCCGGCAAAGCAATTCAACAAGTTTGGCCAAACCACGAACACCCCACCGCGTGGTGTCTTCGATAATGTCTCCGTTTTCATCGGTGGTGCCAAGCCCTAATGACATTTTGATATTTGCATCATATGCCAAGCACGGGATGATACCCATCATCTTAAGACCAGTCTGGATCAATGAGGTGCCGGCATACATATCTTCGATTGAAAAGATGGGCCAACCCATTTTTCCATCACGCCATGTTCCTTGATAATCGATTTCAACACCACTACTTCCATAGTCTTTATTAATGGCAACATTTTCCATAATGCCTTGATCGATTTTAGAGAACTCATCAACTGCAATTTCATAAAAGATATCACAGTTTTTGCGGAATTGATCCTGGCGTTCAATGAGAATTTTGAGTGTCGCGATCAACCCTAACAGGGATTCCTTGCCGGGGTCTACTTGAACGTACATCGCCTTTGCATGCGAGATGAGGCCACCGAATCGCGGCCCTGCCGTCCCCATTGCGCGGGCCATAGGTACGATGCTCTCTTCTTTACCTATTGCAAGGCCGCAAGTGGTACCGCCACTTGACTTATCCATGCTGAACATCATCAAGTCAGCCTCACTTTTGCGAATATCAACGCATTGAAAAGGAATCGCTGTAGCATTGTCGATAATATAGGGTACGTTGTATTGCTGAGCAATCTTAGAAATTTCCTTTTGGAGTACAGGTACGCCCGTTTCATCAACTTCGCCATATCCATATGATGGATTTGTGTACCCCAGAGATGTGAAACCAGAAATAGATGCTTCATGGCGTTTGGCTGTCGCAGCAATTGCTTCGGCGGTAGCCTTTGCGTCTACATTGCTGAGAAGCTGACAAGGGTGGTATTTCAATCCGTGACAATCATAGCGCCCGCCAACCATTGGCACGAGTATCGTATCCAGGTTATTCAGGCGCTTACCCATAAAACCATATTCACCGGCAGTAACGCCACGATCGGCGAATATGTCTTTATATCGTGGCGGAAAGGGTCTGCCGTAACCGGCATGATGGTGAGCATGTCTTTCATAGGGGGAGATATAACGGGCGCGGTAATTTTCACCACGGCCTGCAACCGGCGGTGAAAAAAGCGTATCAAAACCGACCATCAGCAAGGCCTCACAGGTGCTTGCCGCAACCGCATCGTACTCATCCCCGTAGTAACTTTTAACCAACTTCCTGATTTCAAAATCAAGATTGCCACTATTGATAACTTTCCGCTGTCCGTTCTCAACTTCATCAGCGATTGCTTTACGCAAGAGGCCATGACATTCGGAGATTGTGCCGGACAATCCAAAGGTTCCCAACAAATTATCCGGCATGCCAATTTGTCCGGGAATTTTCTTGGCCATTTCAAAAAGCTTACCCTTGGTTTCCGCTAGATACTGGTACAATTCGATTTTGTAATTAAATTTTTTCATGATTTTTATCACCTCTCCAATTAGTTTTGGGTTTATTTGACATTGACGTCGAGTGGCCTTGACTGACTATATTTATCGCTATGTGAAATTATATTTCAACATACGGTTAATATCTATGTTGGTATTATTGCCTTGTCAATAGTTTTTTAAAGTTATAACTATTGCATTGCATGTGATGTCCTTATTTTAAAAAAATGTTGACATTTCTAAATCAACTACTATACACATAGAAATATATATTATCGCTATGCGAAAATATATATTTCGGAGATTCTGTTTGATTTGTATACATGAATACGCGTGTAATAAAGATTGGCAAGGGGCATAGCTCAATTTAATGTTAACATCTAATTTAATTGGAGGAACTATCATGAAACAATTATTTAAACTCGCAATGGTGGTGCTAATTATTGCCATTGGAACCAGTGGCGCCTGGGCCGGAGAGAACCTGGATCGTGTGATGAACAACAAAGTTTTAGTCGCCTCGACATACGGGGGCTGGCCGCCACAATCTTTCCTGAATGATAATAAAGAGTGGGATGGGTTCGATATTTCCGTTGCCAGAGAAATAGCAAAGCGTCTGGGCGTCAAAATCAAATTCGAGACCCCGGAGTGGGACATCCTTACCGCCGGCAATTGGCATGGGCGCTGGGACATTTCGGTCGGCTCCATGACACCCACCAAGGCACGCGCCAAAAAGCTGAGTTTTCCGGGTGTCTATTACTATACACCGGCCGGTTTTGTCGTTCACAAAGACGCCAAATACAAAGATAAGACTGAACTGAACGGCAAGAGAATCGGTGCTACGACCGCCACCGTATTTGAGAATTATATGAAAAAAGACCTGGTCATCGATGCCGAAGGTGCACCGGCGTTCGTATATGATGTCACCACCACGGCCAAAAACATCAAATCGTATAAAGATTCGAACACCGCATTCGATGATCTGCGCCTTGGAGATGGTGTGCGTCTCGACGGCGTGTTAAGTTCGGTTCCCACCATTCAAGAAGCCATTAAGAACGGCTACCCGCTTCGGATCATCGGGGCACCGGCATTCTACGAACCGCTTGCGGTGGCCATCGACAAAGGTGATCAGGAGTTCCATGACAAGTTAGCGGCTATGATCAAAGAGCTGCATGCGGATGGTACGTTATCGGCACTCTCAAAAAAATGGTACGGCGTCGACTACACAAAGGCTGCCAAATAGCCTGGGCGCAATTTAAATAAATCTTAATCGTTGTGTCTGCAAGATATGGGGAGAAATAGATGTACACGGATACGGTAATTGAGGAAAAACTGGTTCACAAGCCGAAGTTTTTGGGTATTTTCCTCGGGGTTGTATTTGTGATCCTTTTTGCCCTTAATCTTGCCGACACAATCTTTGGCCATTTCCTCACACCGGTGATCGGCGATCCGGCGCAAAGCGGCCTTTACGGCCGCTTCGCCGTTGCCCTTGTGCTTGGTATTCTTTTTACGCTGAATATTTTTGCGATCGGATTTTTGCCGACGCCGATCCAGAGTTTAGTGGTATGGTTAGAGCTTGCGGTCTTTTTTGTGAGCGGCTTCCATATATTCAACCTCAGTTTGGAATTCATCCAGAGTCAGTTATGGTTCCTTCTAAGCAGGGGTCTCTTCACGACGATCTATGTGTCGGCAATATCCATTGTTCTTGCTTTCATAGTCGCTATGGTCGGTGCGATAGCCAAGCTTTCCGGTAATGGTTTTGCCCACGGGATTGCCAGTTTCTACACGTCTTTGTTTCGTGCACTGCCCCTTCTGCTGCTGATTTACCTCGTTTACCTCGGGCTGCCGCAGATGGGTTATGTGATTGATGCCGTGCCGGCCGGTATTTTGGCACTCACGCTCAACTACGGTGCCTTCATGACGGAGGTCTTCCGGGCCGGCATAGAAAGCATTCCCCCCGGTCAATGGGAGGCTTCCAGGTCTCTGGGCTTCACCTTCGGGCCTACCATGCGGAGGATCATACTGCCCCAGGCCATTCCGGTCATCATCCCCCCCACCGGCAATAGTTTCATTTCCATGCTCAAGGACAGTTCGCTCATATCGGTCATCGGCGTCTGGGAGCTTATGTTCCTGGCCCGGACCCTGGGCCAGAAGACATTCCAGCATATGGAGATGCTGATAACGGTCGCCATGATCTACTGGGCCCTTACCATAGTGATGGAAGCCATACAGCGGCGTCTGGAAAGCCATTACCGCACTGTGAAAGTGAATAAAGCATGAATACGACAAGCAATTCCCAAGGTGGCGACGTAAGCGACACATCGCAGCACGGGTCTGCCGCTTTGACAGCTAAAGGCTCCTCCGACGATTCTATCATCGAGATGACCAACGTTAATAAGTGGTTTGGCCCCCTGCATGTTCTTAAGGATGTCAACCTGAAGGTGCGTCAAGGCGAAAAGATCGTCGTTTGCGGTCCATCGGGTTCGGGCAAATCCACCTTAATCCGTTGCCTCAATCGGCTCGAGGCCCACCAGAAGGGAAAGATCATCGTCGACGGTATAGAGCTTCATGATCATATGAAAGAAGTCAATGTCGTCCGCCGTGAAATCGGCATGGTTTTTCAACAGTTCAACCTCTTTCCGCACCTGACGGTGCTTGAAAATCTCATGGCAGCCCCCCTTTGGGTACGCAAGATACCCAAGAAAGAAGCAGATGAGACAGCAAAGCAGCTCCTGGAGCGGGTGAAGATTCCCGAACAGGCGCACAAATACCCGGCGCAACTTTCGGGGGGTCAGCAGCAGCGGGTCGCCATTGCTCGCAGTCTTGCCATGCAGCCCAAGATCATGCTTTTTGACGAACCCACATCGGCCCTGGACCCTGAAATGATTTCCGAGGTGCTGGATGTGATGGTCGAGCTGGCGGAATCCGGCATGACGATGATCTGCGTGACCCATGAGATGGGATTCGCGCGGAAGGTTGCAAACAATGTAGTCTTTATGGACGCGGGCGAGATTATAGAAAATACCGATCCGACGACGTTTTTCGACCATCCAAAATCGCAACGCACGAAAGACTTTCTGAGCCAGATTATCGCGCATTAATGTGCCAGGACCAAATCCTCTGCGTCTTAAATTGAATCAACCAAACCGCGAATATAATCGAGCCGGATCTTTGAATCCTCTTCCAATCGTCTCACCTCATCAAGAATTATTTTTATTTTTTCTTTTTTATTGTATTCAGCCGAAAAAATTTGATCCAACTCCGCAACTGCCTTTCTCAGAAATGGGGATACCTCCCACCGGGCACCCATTTTACCGGGACCGCTTTCTTTAACCGGTTTCTTCTTGATTCGTTGAAATCGAAAACGTTTGCTTTTCGGCAATAAAGAGCCTTTATTACGTTTGTAAACAATTCTTAAAACGTCAACTTGCTCATCCGGACGCTCAATGGTTTGTACGGAATAACGATCGATTTCAAGGGGATTTCTGATTTTCATCTCCCCCAGTGTTTTAAATTCGGTCATGGTAAAATCTCCCCTCAGGTTGTTTTTTTGAGGAACCTATAAAATTGGGATCGGCAAAATTTGTACAAGTTGTTCCCATTTCTGAGGATAACTAAATCCCTTTTCGTTGTTCGACGTATTTTATTAGATCTTTTTCCAACATTTTGTCAATGTCCGGTTTTTCAAACGAGGCAAGCCTGCTCTCCAATATTTTTCCTGCCCGGTTATCCATTTTCCGCATCTCCATATGTACCCATTTGTCGTAATTCGTACGGGTACTCAAGGCGGGTTCAAAAAACTCGGTCCGACAGCGCTTCAGCGTATGATCCTGCACCAGGTAGTTTCCCGATGTGCTGAGTTCCTTGATCAAATCCATCGCAAACGCCTCTTTCGTAAATTCTACCGGTTTCATCAACTTCTTAAGCACTCCGCACAGATCCTCATCGGCGATGAATTTTTCGAAGCTCATCGCCAGCATAGAGCCGTAGGTGCCGCATGTGTGCAAACTGACATCGACACCAGATAAGGCGGCGGTGGTCATCATCACTGCTGATTCCATGCCCGACTGGTAGTCAAGGCAAAAGGATTCCGTCAGTGCTCCCTGGCTTCGGCATGGGATGCCATAATATCGTCCCATCTCAGTTGCAATCGCTGTATGTTTGGCATCTTCCGGTGAAGCATTTACATAGCCTCCGGTACGCATATCGGTGGGACTGCCGCCCAATCCATAGACAACCGGCGTACCAGGCTTTTTTAATTGAGAAAGGCAGATACCCGCAAGGGTGGTTGCATTGGAAATAACCAAAGAGCCGGCGATGGTGATAGGGCCGGTAGAACCTAAGGAACAGGCAGAGTGAACGAGCACCGGTTGTCCGGCTTCGGCAAATACCATGAGTGATTCAATCGATTCATCGGCATATTGAAGGGGTGAGAGTGAATCCACCAATGAAATCATGACCGGTTCATCGGTATTTCCCCATATTCTTTCAGACAGTTTCAATGAGTCCAGGGCAGCGGTTTCAGAGGCTGTACTTCCCATAAGCGGTTTATCGGTTAAAAGAATCGTCGCTAAAAGGATGTCCAGGTGCGCCGTCTCTGCCGGCACATCGTTTGGTTGGGCCACAATGGAGCTATTGAAATCCAAAACAGTCGATGTCTGGACAAGCTTGCAAAACTTGTAGACATCCTCAAGGGTGGCGTTCCTCTTTTTACCTGTAGTTTCTATTATAAATGGGGGACCATAACCCGGTGCCATCATATAATCGCCACCGCCGATACAGATGCTCTTTTCAGGGTTGCGCGCCTTGATGGTAAATTGCGCGGGAACCGTTTCGAGCCCATTTGCAATATCTTTTTCTTTAAAATAAACTGTTTTCCCGTCGACTCTAAATCCCCGGCTTTTAAAAAATTCGAGAGCCTTTTCACTGGGGAAGCGAATTCCGCATTCCTGAAGGAGTTCGAGTGAACGGTGATGAATTTGATCTAGAATGGGCTTGTCAAAGTCAATGGTGGCTCTGTTCATCATTGATTTAATTTCCGAATTTATTTGAAATTTAAAACGATCCGATTCATCGTCTCGAAATTGACCTTGGGTGTGTTCGGAGACATCGTTCCAGCCGTCGAAAACAAATAGCCGTTCATACCACGAGCTCTTTCAAGGTGTACAATGGTATCCTTTTCGACTTCTTCCGGTGTACCGATCAACAATGGTCCGTTAGGGTTGAGGTTATCGAAAATCGCTGTGCG
>JBDLJD010000002.1:0-64619 GCA_039714495.1 Thermodesulfobacteriota bacterium | reverse complement strand
TCCATGGACGGCATAGAACTCCTCAAGCACATCAAGCGGGAAAATCCGGAGTGCGAGGTGATCATGATCACCGGCCACGGCGACATGAACCTGGCCATCAAAAGCCTCAAACACGCGGCCACAGACTTTATCACCAAACCCATCAACGTGGATGCCCTGGAGATATCGCTGAAGCGTGCCCGCGACAAAATAATCACCAGAGAAAAACTGAAAGCTTACACCCGGAACCTGGAAACCCTTGTTCGGGAAAAGACAGAACTACAGGACAACCTGGCCGCCCTGGGCCTGATGATCGGATCCATCTCCCACAACATCAAGGGGCTCCTCACCGGACTTGACGGCGGCACGTACCTGGTCAATGCCGGCATCGAGAAAAAGGATATGGAAAGGGTACGGGAGGGGTGGGAGGTCATGCAGATCATGATCGACCGCATCCGTACCATGGCGGGGGACATCCTTTTGCAAACCAAACAGAGAAAACTGGAAAAAAAATCCATCGACTTGTTGCCCTTTGTGGACGAGCTCGCGCAAATGATGTCCCTAAAAGTGGAAAAGCAGGGCATCGCCCTCATTCGCGCATTCGATGCCCATGCCGGCACATGCGAGATGGATGCGGAGTATGTCAACACCGCGCTGATCAATATCCTGGACAACGCCATCGATGCCTGTGTGAAGAAGACCGGAGAAACTGACAAACGGATAAGCTTTGGCATGCAGACCGACCGGCGGCATGTCGTGTTTACCATCGAGGACAATGGCATCGGGATGGACGAGAAGGTCCGCAAAAAACTCTTCTCCCTGTTCTACTCTTCCAAGGGACGCAAAGGCACCGGTTTGGGCTTGTTTATTGCCAACAAGATCATCTCGGAACACGGCGGCACGATTCACGTTGCCTCTAAACCGGGCCATGGCTCTACCTTCACTGTCAAAATACCCAGGACGCCGGAGAAATAAAGCATCCGCCGCTTAGGGCATTCAGATCGGTATTTTAGAAAACATACTACCCGGTTTTCTCGACCCGGATGGTAGCGCCGTCTGCCACAGTATTGAAAACCGTGGCATCGCCTTGCACGCGGCCGAACACGTTGACCGGGCTGTATGCTCTGGGTGTCTCATCGCGGCTCACCGGCGTCGGCCCGAAAAAAATGCAAAAGGCCGGACCCGAGGGCCAGTATGCCAGATCGCCGACCGCCACCTCCTCGCGGGCGTCTTCTTCCAATTCGAGCTGCAGCGGAATGTCAAAATAGATTTCATCCCCCCACACATTGGCCGTTCCGTCAAGGGGCAGGGCTTCGTAGATTGCATGGGCTGTAGGTGTTTGCAAAAGCACTGCAGCAACAGACATATCCGATGCTTTAATGGAAATTTTAAGACTGTTCATTTTCTTTCCTTAGACAGAAATCTTTGATTAAAACCCGAAAGTAAATCGTGAACTGTTCTGGTGAACAATTTTACCGTATTTCCTGATCCATTTGGTTTCTTCCTCTGATAATGGACCTTTATCGCGCAGTTCGTTTACATTTTCTTCCAGCTCCTGTCGGTTCTTGGGGCCGGTGAGCACCAGATCCACATGGGGGTTGGACAGGCAAAACCGATAGCAGTCAGCTGCGGTCATGACCGGGCCTTCCCAACCCTTGGGGCGTTTGAGGAGACCGCGCCACCGCGTGGCCGTATAGGCCACGATGGCGGGCTGGCGTTTGGCCAGGCTGGGAAAAATATCCTTTTCAGCGCCTATGTGGGCGGCATTGTAGCGCACCATGAGCATATCCAGCGGGGAATCCGCAGCAAGCCGGCCGGCCCGTTTCCTGTCGTGAATGCTGATGCCGATGGCCCGGACCTTGCCCGATTCCTTAAGGGACACCAGGGCATCGATGGTCGACGGTGTCCAGGCCGCGGTTCGGCCGAGCCAGAAAATCTGCAGGATGTCGATGTAGTCCGTGCCGAGCTTTTTCAACAGCCGGTCACAGCCGCGTTTAATCCCGCCGCCGTAGAACCCCGTTGTCGGGCCGGTGGCGATGATGAGCGATTCACGGTCACGGTTCATGGCCTTTTTAAGCGCCGGCACCACCTTTTGTGCCTTGGAGGTCCAGAAAAAATAGTTGACCCCCTGGTCCAGGGCCCACTCCACATCCCCGGCATCTACACCGTAGTTGGTTGCAAGACCGAGTCTGAATACGCGCCGCCCAAGGGCGGGCACCTCCTTATACAGAAAATCGTCATGCATGGGTATTCATTCCTTTCACTATACCGGTTGTCATAAATATGTTCCGATACAAACTACGTTGCACATCAGAAATAGTTTGTCTAAGCAGTCAAATTATCCAGGAAGATGACAACCGCTATTCAACAGATTTTCCACGGAAAACCTCAAAACTGAATCCAATATATCCCTATTTAATGAAATAATAGGTAGTTAAATCTACATGTTTTCATCATAGCCAAGTAACTCAAATCTAAACGCAATTTGAATAGCGTTTGGGGTTGAATGCCTTTGAAGTCATTAAATGTAAAATATGACCTACGGCAGATTTAATTTCGGAACGGTATTTTACCAAACGCTATAAAGCTTATACGCTCGGGGGTACAGGTTCAACCAAAACAATGATTTTTCCCTGTGCAATTTAAGTGTTGCCAAAAAGTGAGGAACTGTTGTAAAATTCAATATCAGCACTCCCACTGGTCTATCTCGCAAAACCCTTTTCTGCAGAGCGGAGGTGCCCCTATGAAAGAGCTGGTTCTACATATCGTGAAGGCTTTGGTTGACAATACGGAACAGGTTGAGGTTAATGAAATAAAGGGCGGCAATACCACCGTATTTGAACTAAAAGTGGCAAAAGAAGATCTCGGAAAGGTGATCGGGAAACGCGGACGCAACGTAAACGCTATTCGCACAATTTTAACAGCGGCATCGGCAACAGCCGGAAAATCGCGTACAATACTTGAAATTGTCGAATAAGGATTTAGACAAACTGTCTTCTTACCTGCGATAAACAAGGCGTCAGCAAGTTTAACCCCACAAAATACCCGGTAACTGGTCCCTCACCCGCATCGGGCCTTAAAGGCCGCTATCATGGCCGCTGCCCCCTCCAATTCGTCCGGCCCCATCCAGACGATCTCGGGGTCTGCCTTGAACCAGGTCATCTGCCGCTTGGCGTAGCGGCGGGTGTCCCGCTTCAGGGTCCTGACGGTCTCCTCCCAGTCGACTTCATTTTTCAAAAAGGCGGCCATGTGACGGTAACCCAATGATTTCATGGACTTCAAATCCGGTGAATACTCTTTTTCAAGAAGCCCTTTCACCTCGGCCAGAAGCCCCTGGTCCAGCATGATGTCAACCCGCTGGTCGATGCGTTGGTAGAGGGCTTCACGGTCCATGTGCAGACCGATTTTGACGGTCTGCAAACGCTGCGGTTCAAAGCGGTGCTGCTCCTGGGTGTCGGATATGGGCCGGCCCGTGGTTTC
Source organism: Thermodesulfobacteriota bacterium (assembly GCA_039714495.1). Lineage (GTDB taxonomy): Bacteria > Desulfobacterota > Desulfobacteria > Desulfobacterales > B30-G6 > JAJDNW01. The sequence goes on along the minus strand of JBDLJD010000002.1, from coordinate 61,160 downwards.
AAAAATCTCCAGGGCCCGCACAATGCGGTAGGTGTCGTTGGTATGGATACGCCCCGCTGCAGCGGGATCGACCGCTTTCAGCCTGGCGTGCAGGTACGGTCCCCCCAGTTCTTCAGCCTCTTTTTTCAGCCTTTTCCTGACGCCTGCATCTACTTTGACGCTTTCGAAAAGACCGTGGATCAGCGCCTTTATGTAAAGCCCGGTCCCCCCTACGATAAAGGGCAGGATCCTTTTTTCGGTAAGCGCCAACACTTTTGCATAGGCCATGTCGGCATACATCTCCGCATCGAAATGTTTGTCCGGATCAACGATATTCACCATGTAATGCGTAACGGCCGCCTGCTCTTCGGGTGTGGGTTTGGCCGTGCCGATGTCCATGTGCCGGTAAAGCTGCATCGAATCCGCACCGATGATTTTACCTTCGAAGCGCCGGGCCAGATCGATGGCAAAAGATGTCTTGCCGATGCCCGTGGGGCCGCAGATGACAACTGCCGGCGGGAGGTCGATGTTCTGAATGCTGTTCATCAATAATATATTATCCGTTTTTCAACCCGGTTCATCCATATTAGTCGATGTTGGCTGACAATATACCATTTGGAATTTGTTCAGATTAATAGTATACATAAAATTTAATGCGCCGAACAGGCCTATTATGGTTCATACGTTCATTTTTGCTTCGCCAATACCATCCAGGGAGAATTTAGCATGAATATCGCTGTCGTCGGTGGGGGCACCCGCTGTACCCAACTGCTGCTCCTTATCCCGCAGCACACGTTTAAGGAAATCCATCCGAAGATCGTTGCGGTCGCAGATATCAATAAAAAGGCGCCCGGTTTTGTGATGGCCAAGGAAAAGGGCATTTTCACCACCCCCAATTACAATGATTTCTTCTCCATGGCCGGCATCGACTTGATCATCGAACTCACCAGCAGTATGGACGTCTACAACGACATCCTTAAGAAAAAGAAGCCCAGCGTAAGGGCCATATCCACCAAGACCGCCCAGTTGTTCTGGGAATTCGCCCGGGTGTCCACCAAGCAGAAGAAGACCAGCCAGGAGCTCCAGGAAGCCAAGGCACTTTACAAAACCATGATCAACGAGCTCATTCAGGAAGAAGTGCTGGTCATCGGCCACGACTATCGCATCATCGATGTCAACAACACTGTGTTGAACAATCTGGGCCTAAAAAAGGAGGAAGTGGTCGGCCGGTATTGCTACGAAATAACCCACCGCCAGTCTTTTCCCTGCACCGGTGAAAAACATCCCTGCCCTCTCATAAAGACCCTGGAGACCATCCAACCGTCCCAGACAACCCATGTTCATCTGGACCAGGACGATAATGAGATTTACTATTCCATTTCCACCTATCCCCTGATCGAAGGGGGTGACATTGTCGGCGTCGTGGAAATATCCCGGGACATCTCCGATGAAATCAATATCCAGAAGACAATGATGCAGCAGGAAAAGCTGGCTTCCGTAGGCCGGCTTTCCGCCGGGGTGGCCCATGAAATCAACAACCCCCTCACCACAATCCTGACAACCTCCATGCTTCTGCAGGAAGACATCGATCCGGATGACCCTATGCATGCGGAGCTGGAAACCATTGCCAAGGAAACCCTGCGCTGCAGGAAAATCGTCACCAGCCTTCTGGATTTCGCCCGGCAGACCAGGCCCAATAAAAAGGCCAATGACATCAACGCCATCATCATCGCAAGCGTCCTTCTGACCCAGAAGCAGGCAGCCTTCAAGGATATAGACGTCCGCAAGGACCTGACCTCAAACCTGCCGCCGCTGCACCTGGACAAAGGCCAGATACAGCAGGTCCTGATCAATCTCATCCTCAATGCCATCGAATCCACCCAGGCCGGGGGCAGCATCGTCCTGCGTACATCCTTGGGCGCCCGCCGCCGCGCGGTGGAAATTTCCGTCAGTGACAACGGAGAAGGCGTTCCAGAAGAAATCTTTGACAAGATATTCGACCCTTTCTTTACCACCAAGGAAGAGGGTACCGGGCTGGGCCTTGCCATCACCCACGGCATCATCGAGCAGCACGGCGGGACCATCAAGGCAACAAGAAGGGAACACCAGGGAACGTCCTTCATTATCAAGATACCATTGGAAACGGCTAAAACAAATGACGCCTGAGCCCAATGTAAAGCGTGTACCTAAAGTCCTCGTTGTGGACGATGAGCACAACATCTGCCAGAGTTGCGTCAAGATTCTTTCCAAACAAGATTACGACGTCCGTTACGCCCTCAATGGGTACGATGCCCTGAAGCTGATGGAGGATGATCCGTCCGACGTCATTGTCACCGACCTCAAGATGAGCCGCCTGGGCGGCATGGAACTTTTGAGCCGGGTAAAAGACACCTACCCTGACACGCGCGTAGTGGTTATTACCGGTTATGCCAGTGTCGCCTCGGCCGTGGAAGTAATGAAGATGGGCGCCTTTGACTACCTGCCCAAACCCTTTACTCCCCATGAATTGCGCGCCGTGGTTTTCCAGGCGCTAAGCGAAAAAGAGATGCAGCGGCAGAACCAGGAGCTGATGTCCCGTCCCACCCCAAAAAGAACGACATCGCATCAGCTCATCGGAAGCAGCCCCAAGATTCAGAAAGTCATCTCCATGGTGGGAAAAGTGGCCCCCACCGACTCCACCGTTCTGGTGTACGGTGAAAGCGGCACCGGCAAGGAACTCATCGCCAGAGCCGTGCATGCCAACAGTCGGCGCAACACGAATGTCTTTTTTGCCGTTGATTGCGGCACACTCGCAGGAAACCGGTTGGAAAGCGAACTGTTCGGCCATGTTAAAGGCGCGTTTACCAGTGCACATAAAAGCAAGGAAGGCATATTGTCCCTGGCCGACAGCGGTACGGTGTTTTTAGACGAAATCAGCAATATCAGCCTGGCGGTCCAGGGCAAACTTCTCAGATTCCTGGAGACGCGTGAGTTTCTGCCTCTGGGCGGCACGTCCCCTAAAAAGGTGGACCTGCGCCTGATCTTCGCCACCAATACCAATCTGGAAACCATGGTCAACGAAGGCTCCTTCCGTCAGGATTTCTATTACCGCATCTTTGTCTATCCCATCATGCTGCCACCCCTGCGTGAACGTAGAATGGATATTCTGCCCATTGCCTACCATTTTATCAAGCAGTTCAGCCGCGACATGGACAAATCGATAACCGGCATAGTGGACAGTGCTGCCGGACGCCTGCTTTCCTTTGACTGGCCGGGAAACGTCAGGCAACTGCGTAATGTCATCGAACGCGCTGTCATTCTTTGCGATCAGGACACCATCGACACCCAGGACCTCCCCCTGCTGGGAGAAATTGGCGATCTGGATAACCTTGTGGAGGCAACGCCCGCGACCAATGCAGAGCTCAAACAGGTTAAAAAGGATATTCGCCGGAAAGCCGTTCAGAAGGTGGAAAAGAACTTTCTGCTCAATGCCCTGATCAAAAACGATTGGAACGTGACCCACGCCGCCGAAAAGACAGGCCTGCAGCGTACCAATTTTCAAAGCCTCATGAAAAAGCACGGCATCCGCCTGCCCAACAAATGAAAATATCACCGCGGCAAACCACTGCGATTTTTCACTTGATACATGTATATTTATTTTATACATAATCCCGGTCAAGCCACCTGCCCTGATCACCTCTTTGAATTTTTTTCTTTTAATTCCAATTAGTTGTTTTCCATAAGTTTCTCATCGGAGCTGTCAACAGACCAACCAGACTGATATTGTGATAACAATCCACCCCCAAAAAATGTATTATTTAATTATACACCACAAGCCTTAACACAAGCGATTAAATTTCTTTTTCAGTTTATAAATCAACATGTTATATAATTTATCTTTTCTTGGCACAACTCGTGCAGTTCTTACAAATACAACATTTGAAATTGTAAATCCCTTTCTTGCACAACGGAGGTAAATTATGGAAGCAGCCCAGAAAATTATCGTGGTCGATGATGAAAAGAGCATCTGCAGCAACGTGGAAAAAATCCTCAAGAAAGGCAACTATGAGGTGGTACACGCGGAGAGCGCAGACGAGGCCCTGGAAAAAATGGCCTTGGATTCCTTTTCCCTGCTGATCTCAGACATTGTCATGCCCGGGAAAAACGGGCTCGAACTTCTCAAACTGGTCAAAGAGCAGTGGCCCCTGACCAAAGCTGTGATGATGACCGCCTATGCCTCCACGGACACGGCCGTCAAGGCAATCAAGATGGGCGCCCTGGATTATATCCCAAAACCGTTTACCCCGGATGAGTTGCGCAACACGGTAGAAAAGGCGCTGGACGGCGAGCTCAATGAGGCCCCCACTAGCAAAGAGGAGCGGGAAGCTATCAACGCCATCGACATTGACCTGCCCTTTGATGCCGACGAAGTGGCCGAAGTAACCGGCGAGGAATACGCCAAAAGCCTGGGGCCCTCCGGCATGCCCATCATCGAGGTCAAGGCCTTGGAACCCCTGGAAGGCTTCTGCGAAATGGGCAGCATGGTGTGCGACATCTTCAAAAAGCTGGGCGCCACCTGCAAGGCCGGCAACAAGACCCAGAAGTGCCCCCAACTGGCCAAGAAAAAAAGAGCTGCCAAGGCCAAGAAGACGCCGGACGTCAAGAAGCTGGTGGGCATTGACCAGCCCTTTGATTACGAGGAAGTTGCGGCCGTGACCGGCCCCGAGTACGTTTACGCCATGCAGAATGAAGGCGTGTCCTACATACCCTACGAGGAATTGAAAAAGAATGTGGCCGGCTTTCTGGAAAGCAAACCCATTGACGTGGACATCCCCTTTGACCGTGATGAAGTGGCCGAGGTAACCGGAGAAGAATACGCCAAGAGCCTGGGGTCCTCCGACATGCCCGTAATCGAAATCACTGCATCGGAACAGTTGGAAGGCTTCTGCGAGATGGGCAGTATGGTATGCGACATCTTCAAAAAACTGGGCGCCACCTGCAAGGCTGGAACCAAGACCCAGAAGTGCCCCCAACTGGCTAAGAAAAAGCGTGCGGCCAAGGCCCAAAAAACCCATGATGTCAAAAAGCTGATCGGTATCGACCAACCCTTTAATTACGAAGAAGTTATGGCCGTGACCGGCACTGCCTATGTGGAAAACCTGGTTTATGACGGTATCGTGCAGGTCCCTTATGAAACCCTGAAGCAGAATGTCGCCCGCATGATGGCCGAGCAGGACGCCCCCACTGCCCATGTTTACGAATTCCCCAAGGAATCAGTGCACAAAAACATTCTGGTCATCGATGACGAGGTGGCGGTCAACAACAATATCCGTAAAATTCTGGTTAAAAATGACTATCAGGTGGACCAGGCCGTGACCAAGGAAGAAGCCCTCGAAAGAATCGCGGCCCATCCCTACAAGCTGATCCTGCTGGATCTCAAGATACCGGGGGTGCAAGGGCTTGAACTCCTCCAGGCCATCCGGGACAACAATCCCGAAGCCAAGGTCATCATGATCACCGGCTACGCCAGTATCGAGACTGCTGTGGAGGCCACGCGCATGGGCGCCGTCGATTACCTGCCCAAGCCGTTTACGCCGGATGAAATTCGCAATGCCACGGAGAAGGCGCTCCACTTAGCTGCTTAATTCCCTTTTTCGCAATGGGTGAAAACTAGAACAGCCTGACCAACCGGTCAGGCTGTTCTAGTTTTTCCATAAGAAAAAACAAATGAATTCGCATTCATTTCTCGCCAAATTCTATTGACAAGTATTTTTTCACCATATACATACATTCCTTGGTCCTTCGACAGGGCCTGCAAATGGAAATCAATTTATCTATTTGTTTTTACATAATTTTTATCAGGAGAAACACAATGGCAAAGGATGTAATCGGTTCGGTACTGGTTGTCGGTGGTGGTATCGCCGGAATGCAGTCCGCGCTCGACCTGGCAAATTCCGGGTACTATGTTTACCTTCTTGAGAAATCCCCCTCCATAGGTGGCGTCATGTCGCAACTGGACAAGACCTTTCCCACCAATGACTGCGCGATGTGAATTATTTCCCCTGTACTGGTCGAGGTCGGCCGGCATCTGAACATCGAGCTTATCACATATGCAGATCTTGAATCTGTCGAAGGCGAATCAGGCAATTTTAAAGTAAAAGTTAAAAAGCGCGCCCGAAGCATCAACATGGATCTCTGCACCGGATGCGGCGCCTGCGTGGAGAACTGCCCTGTGGTGCAATTGCCCGCAAATTGCTGAGCAGCCTTTTAAGACATACAACCAAAATTCACATGATTTGATTCGGAGATGGTCCCATGAACCAAGCTATTCCGCTGGAAAGCGATCAACATATTGAAACAGAAGTCGATTTTATGGAACTCGACACCATTATCGAGGATGAATTCGGCAACAACAAAGAAAATCTGATCATGATCCTTCAGGCCATACAGCGCAAGTACAATTATCTACCCCAACCGGCGCTGAACTATCTTTCCGCCAAAATCGGCATTCCCTACAGCAAAATATACGGTGTGGCCACCTTCTACAGCACCTTCAGCCTGGAACCCAGGGGGCGCAACATCATTTCCATCTGCCTCGGCACCGCCTGCCACGTGCGCGGCGGCGAGAGGGTACGGGAACGCATCCAGGAAAACCTGGAGATCAACGATGGCCAGACCACGGAAGACCAGCGCTTCACCCTGGAATCCGTGCGCTGTATCGGCTGCTGCAGCCTGGGGCCGGTCGTGAAAATCAACGAAGACATGCACGGCCGCATCGCATCCGACGAAATAGACCGCATTTTAGACCAATATGAATAAAGACGTTGAAGAGGCTAAAATCATGAAAATCCAGTCTGTAAAAGACTTAGAAAAGATTACCCGGGAATACAGCACCAGCCTTTACTACCCGGATTCCATAAAAGTGAACATCGGCATGGCCTCCTGTGGTATTGCCGCCGGCGCCGAAGCGGCATTCAAAACCGCTGCTGAAGCTTTCGCAGCGGACAGGGCGATCCAGGTCAGCCAGACGGGATGCATCGGATACTGCGAAATGGAGCCCCTGGTCGAAATCCTGACCAACGGCCGCCCCAGGGTGATGTATAAAAACATTACTCCGGACAAAATTCTGGACGCGGTTGACGACTACCAAAACGGCCTCTCCAAGAAAAAATGGATCCTCGGCCAAATGCGCGATCCCCGGTCCATTCTGGAAGCGGAGATTGACAATCCTATGGGCAAGGTCGAACCCTTTGAAGCCATCCCATTCTTGGAAGACATACCTTTTTATAAAGGTCAGGTAAAAATCGCCTTGCGCAACTGCGGGTATATCGACCCGGACTGCATCGAAGAATACATTGCCAAAAAGGGCTACCGGGCGTTGCTACAGATGCTCGAGCACTCGGAACCGGGAAAAATCCTGGAAACCATCAAGGCATCGGGCTTGAGGGGCCGGGGCGGCGGCGGGTTCCCCACCGGCATCAAGTGGGCTACCTGTGCCAAACACGACGGCGACCGGTACATCATCTGCAACGCGGATGAAGGGGACCCGGGCGCCTACATGGACAGGAGCATCCTGGAAGGAGACCCGCACAGCGTGCTGGAGGGCATGCTGATCGCCGGCTATGCCATCGGTTCCCGCCAGGGTTACATTTATGTGCGCAACGAGTATCCCCTGGCGGTCAAACGGCTGGTAACCGCCATAAAGCAGGCCGAAGCCTGCGGCCTTTTGGGAGACAACATCGCCGGTACGGACTACAGTTTCAACATCAAGATTTCCACCGGGGCCGGAGCTTTTGTCTGCGGTGAATCCACCGCTTTGATGGCCTCCCTGGAAGGCAATGTCGGCCGCCCCAGAGCCAAGTACGTGCACACTGTGGAAAAAGGGTTCCGCGAAGGCCCCACGAACCTCAACAATGTGGAAACCTATGCCAACGTTCCCGCCATCGTGCTCCAAGGCGCCGAGTGGTATGCCGGCATGGGCACGGACCACAGCAAGGGCACCAAGGTCTTCAGCCTGGTGGGCAAGATCAAGAACACCGGCTTGGTGGAAGTACCCATGGGCATTTCCCTGAAGGAAATCGCATTCACCATCGGCGGAGGTATTCCCAAAAAGAAACGATTCAAGGCGATTCAGACCGGCGGCCCGTCGGGCGGGTGCATCCCCGAACGCTTCATGGACCTGCCGGTGGACTATCAGAAACTGGCCGAAGTAGGTTCCATCATGGGCTCCGGTGGCATGATTGCCATGGACCAGGATACTTGCATGGTGGATGTGGCCCGCTACTTCATGGATTTCCTCAAGGAGGAGTCCTGCGGGCAGTGCAACCCCTGCCGTGAAGGCATAAAGCAGGTTCTGGATATCCTGACCGATATCTGCGCCGGCAACGGTAAGGAAGGGGACATCGAACTTCTGGAAGAGTTGGGCAGTATGATTCAGAAGTTCTCCCTGTGCGGTCTGGGAACCTCAGCTCCGAATCCGGTCCTGACAACGATTCTTTATTTTCGGGACGAGTATGAAGCGCACATCAGGGACAAAAAATGTCCGGCAGGCGTCTGCAAGGCCCTTTTCCATTATGAAATCGATGCCGAAGCCTGTAACGGCTGTCACGTCTGTGCCCGCAAATGCCCGCAGGACGCCATCAGCGGCGACAAGAAAAAGCCGCACACCCTGGACCAGGAACTCTGCATCAAGTGCAGCATCTGCTACGACGCGTGTAAATTCAATGCAATTGCTATTTGCTAAATTTTCATGAAGGAATAAAAAATGATCACGTTTAAGCTCAACGGCAAAACAGTTCAAGGCGAAGAAGGGCAATACATCCTTCAGGTCGCTGAAAAATACGGTGTCGATATCCCGACCATGTGCCACCACAAGGCACTGGAGCCGGCCGGTATGTGCCGCCTCTGCACGGTAGAGCTTTTTGACGGCCGCAGGAGCCGGTTCGTAACCGCCTGCAACTACCCCATCTGGGAGGGTATGGAGATCACCACCGATTCCGAAGCGGTTCACCAGGGGCGCAAGCTGATCGTGGAACTGCTCCTGGCGAGGTGCCCCGACGTCCCCATGCTGAAAAAGCTTGCTAAAGAGTACGGCATAGAAAAACCGCGCTTCAAAACCGAGGGCGACGACTGCATTCTTTGTGGACTGTGCGTACGCATGTGCGAACGCATGGGCAACAGCGCCATCAGCCTCACCGGCAGGGGGGTGGAGATGAAGGTGGACACGCCTTATCACCTCCAGAGCGATGTCTGCATGGCCTGCGGCGCCTGCGCCTCGGTCTGCCCCACCGGTCACATCACCCTTGAAAAGATCAACGAAATAATCACCCGCCACAAGGATGTCCAGCCGATTCCCAGCGAATACGACATGGGCCTCAATGGCAGAAAGCCGGTTTATGTGCCCTATGCCCAGGCCGTGCCCAACACCCCGGCCATTGACCGGGATGTCTGTGTGCATTTCAAAACAGGCGGCTGCAAGGTCTGTACGGAATTCTGCGGGGTTGACGCCATTGACCACACCATGGAAGACGAGATTGTGGAGCTCGAAGTGGGATCCATCATTCTGGCCCCCGGATTTGAGCCCTTTGACCCGTCCAAATTCGATTCCTACAACTATGCCAACCACCCGAACGTGATCACCTCCATGGAGATGGAGCGGATCCTGTCGGCATCAGGCCCTACAGGGGGTCATCTGGTGCGCCCATCCGATCACAAGGAACCCAAAAAGATCGCCTGGTTTCAATGCGTGGGCTCCCGGGATCTCAACCGGTGCGACAATTCCTATTGTTCTTCGGTCTGCTGCATGTATGCCATTAAGGAATCCGTCATCGCCAAGGAACATGCCGGCGATGATCTGGAGTGTACCATATTTTACATGGACATGCGCACCCATGGCAAAGATTTTGAACGCTTCTACAACAATGCCCAGGAAAAGGGCGTGCGCTTCGTGCGCAGCCGGGTGCACACCATTGACCCGGTAGCCGGATCCGATGACCTGTCGGTACGCTATGTCACGGAGTCGGGCGAACTGCAAAACGAAACATTCGACCAGGTCGTCCTCTCCATCGGCCTGCAGACCAACCCTGAAACCGTAGCCCTGGCCAAAAAGCTGGACATTGAGCTGACCGAGGGCAATTTCTGTAAAACAGAGACCTTCGAGCCGGTGGAAACATCCCAAAAGGGTATCTATGTTTGCGGCGCCTTTCAGGGCCCCAAGGATATCCCCCAATCGGTCATCGACGCCAGTGCAGCAGCCGGCAGCGCAGGCGCAGTGCTGAGCGCGGCCCGCAACACCCGAACCCTGACCCCCGAAGTTGTTCCGGAAACCAACGTTTTCGGCGAACGCCCCCGTATCGGCGTGTTCGTCTGCCGCTGCGGCATCAACATCGCCGGTGTGGTGGATGTACCGGCCGTCCGTGATTATGCAGCAACCCTGCCCTATGTGGAATATTTTTCGGACAATCTATACTCCTGTGCCCAGGACACCCAGGAGACCATGACCCAGATCATCAAGCAGAAAAACCTGAACCGGGTGGTGGTGGCGGCTTGTACACCGAAAACCCACGAACCTTTGTTTCAGGAAACCTTGATCAATGCAGGGCTCAACAAATACCTTTTCGAGATGTGCAACATCCGTAACCAAGACTCCTGGGTCCACAAAAACAACCCAGACATGGCCACGGAAAAAGCCAAAGACCTGGTACGTATGGCCGTCTCCAAGGTGGCGCTCATGCAGCCCTTGGAGGAAGCGGAACTGCAAGTCAACCAAACCGCCATGATCATCGGCGGCGGCATCGCCGGCATGAGTGCGGCCTCGACCCTGGCCCAACATGGGTATGAAACCCACATCGTGGAAAAAAGCGATGCACTGGGTGGTCAGGCCCTCAACCTGTTCAGAACGATTTCGGGCGACGATGTTCAGGAAAAACTGTCCCATCTCATCGCCGATGTCGACCAGAATGAAAATATCCATGTGCACCTGAGTACTGAGCTTAAAAACGTTGAAGGCTTTGTGGGCAGCTTCAAGGCTACGCTGGCTGCTGACGGTAAGGAAACGGAACTGGAACACGGCGTGGCTGTCGTGGCCACCGGTGCCTCAGCTCTCAAGCCCCGGGAGTATCACTATGGAGACGACCCGCGTATCCTGACCAGCCTGGAACTTGATCGCAAATTCATGGACAAGGATCCTGCCCTGAAAGAGCTAAAGTCGGCAGTCTTTATCCAGTGCGTGGGATCAAGGGAACCGGAACGGCCATACTGCTCCAAGGTCTGCTGCACGCATTCCATTGACAACGCCCTGGAACTGAAAAAAACCAACCCGGAAATGAGCGTTTACATTCTATACCGGGACATCCGCACCTACGGTGAACGCGAGTATATCTACCGGGAAGCCCGTGAAAAAGGCATCATTTTTGTCCGCTACGCCGTCGACAATAAACCGGTGCTTGACCTGGACAACGGTGAGATTAAAATTACGGTGACCGACCATGTGCTGGGGCGGCCGTTGGAAATCGCAACCGACCTTGTTACCCTGGCCTCGGCCGTGGTGCCCAACAAGGACGAGGCTCTGGCCAACTTTTTCAAGGTGTCACTGAATGATGACGGCTTTTTCGTGGAAAAGCACGCCAAGCTCGGTCCTTCGGAATTTGCCACCGATGGTGTGTTCCTGTGCGGCCTGGCCCACTACCCCAAACCCATAGACGAGTCCGTGGTCCAGGGAAGAGCGGCGGCATCCAGAGCGGTCACGCTGCTGGCGCGTGAAACGATCCACACCAGCGGAACCATTGCCGAAACCGTGCCCATGAACTGCAGCTCATGTGCGGTGTGTGTTTCCATCTGCCCCTATTCGGCACCGGCATTTATCGAGGAAGGTCCATTCACAGGCAAGGCTAAGATCAACCCGGTCCTGTGCAAAGGCTGCGGCCTTTGCGTGGCTTCCTGCCGCTCCGGCGCCATCAAGCTGAAGGGATTTGACAACGACCAGATTTTTGCACAGATTTTTGCCATGAACGAAGCGGTCTAATTACAGGATTCAAGGGGTCGCGGGGCCAAGGTTTCAAGTAAAACGCATCGGCTACCAACACTCTAATCATAGAATCCTCGGACTTTGTAAATAAAATGGTTTGATCCAATCGGCTGGACGGCAGCGGAAACAGATCAAATGTCAGAGAAGGAGATTACAACAATGTCAGAATGGGAACCGAAAATCGTCAGTTTCCTTTGTAACTGGTGCAGCTACGGCGCTGCCGACCTGGCAGGCGTCAGCCGGATGGAGTACCCCTCCAACATCCGGGTCATCCGGATCCCCTGCAGCGGCCGCATGAGCCCCAAGTTCGCCATGGCCGCTCTCAGGGAAGGCGCCGACGGCGTCTGGGTGTCCGGGTGACATCCCGGCGAATGCCATTACCTGGAAGGTAATTACTACGCTCGTCGGAAATTCTCGCTGTTTAAAAACCTCATGGAACACATGGGCATCGAACCGGACCGGATTCACTACTCGTGGATCTCTTCGGCCGAATCCACTAAATTTGTGGAGGTGGTCAAGGAAGTTACGGAAAAGGTTAGAGCCCTGGGACCGAACACGCATTTTGCCAAGCACGAGGCCAAGGTAGCATAACATGTCAGAATACAACGATAAGATTAAAGAGATATCCGCCCGGCTGCTCAAGGAGTGCCAGGTGGACATGGTCATCGGGTTCCGCAAGGGGAGCATGCCCATGATGAACGAACCCTGCTTCATCAACAATGCGGAAGATACAGCGCAGCTCGTCTGGGACAGCAACTGCGGTATCAACCTGGCCAATTACCTGACCAACCGCGCGGAAAAGATCGGCATCATCGCCAAGGGGTGCGATACGCGCAACATCGTCACCCATATCATCGAGAACAAAATCAGCCGGGAACAGCTTTACATTATCGGTGTTCCCTGCCAGGGCATGATCGACAAGCACAAGATCAATGCCATGTTCGACGGTGAGATTCAGGATGTGGCCGAAAGCGGTCAGAAAATTACGGTAACTGTCGACGGTAAAGCGAACGAACTTGACAAAGCCGATGTCCTGCAGAAAAACTGTGCGGTTTGCATCCACCGCAACCCGGTCATTTTCGACGAAATGGTGACCGACCCGGTGGAGGAACAAAAGGACGTGGACCGCTACGAGGATGTCCGGAAAATCGAGGCCCTGAACCCTGAAGATAAGTGGAACTTCTTCGAGGAACTCCTTTCTCCGTGCATCCGCTGCTATGCCTGCAAGAATGCCTGTCCCCTCTGCTACTGCCCTACCTGCTTTGTGGACGAATCCAAACCCCAGTGGGTCGGCAAAGGGCAGGACCCGACCGATGTCAGAACCTTCCATTTTCTAAGGGCCTTTCACTGTGCAGGACGGTGCACGGACTGCGGCGCATGCGAGCGCGCCTGCCCGGTGGGCATCAACATGCGGGTGTTCACCCAAAAACTTGAGAAAGACAGTTTTGAACAGTTCGGTTGGGAAGCCGGCCTGACCCTGGATGTAAGGCCGCCTCTGGATACATACCGTCCAGACGATCCGGATGATTTTATACGTTAATTAAAAAGGCATACTTATTATGACGTTAGTAAAAATCGACAAAAAGCAGTGGGACAAAGGGCTGGAGGCACTCCAGAAAGCCTACCATCTGTTCGGGCCGGCAAAGGAGAAGGATTACTACAGCTTTACATCCCTGGATGCCGGGGAGCAACCGGAGCTCGGTTTTGCCAACTCCCGGCTTTCCCCCAAAGCGATTCTTTTCCCGCAATCCGACACCATCATCGAATACAGCCTGGATGAGAATGATGAAGACCACCACATCATGAAACCCGTTGAGAAGGACAGCTCTCCCCGGGCGGTTCTGGGGATACGGCCTTGTGATGCCAAAGCAGTCACCTTGGTGAACCTGAACTTCGATACGTCTGAATACCAGGACCCGTACTGGGTTAAGGCCCTGGAAGCCACGACATTTGTCGGACTGGCCTGCGACGAACCCAGAAACACCTGTTTTTGCACCTCCACGGGATGCGGACCCTACAACGAAGAGGGGCTGGACGTACTCCTGATAGAGGGCGGCGACCACTATCTGGCCAAGGTGCTGACTGACAAAGGAAAGGCTTTAACCGAAGCTGCCGGCTGGGACACCCCCGCCGGGGACGCTGCAGAGATTGAAACCAGAAAAGAGGCAGCCGAGGCCAAGATCACCTCCACCGTTGAAATGGACAACCTGAAAAACCAGGACCTGATGGAGCTGCACGGCGCCTCCTTTTGGGAAGATGTTGCCTTTGCCTGTCTCAACTGCGGTACATGCACCTACACCTGCCCCACCTGCTGGTGCTTCGACCTTCAGGACGAAGTGCACGGCAAAGCGGGCAAAAGAATGAAAAACTGGGACAGCTGCATGTTCCCCTTGTTCACTGTGCACACCACCGGACACAATCCCAGAGGCACCAAGACCCAGCGGGTGCGGCAACGCTTCATGCATAAATTGAAATATTTTGTGGACAAATACGATAAAGGCATCATGTGTGTCGGGTGCGGCCGCTGCGTCAGTCAATGCCCGGTCAACATCGACATTCGCAGGGTCTGCAACCTGATGAACAGTTACAATGCCGCAGAGGCGACCTGCGCGGTAAATGAATAAGTAGATGGAGGATCACGTGTTAAACCCCTATGTACCTTATCCGGTTCGCATCGATGACATCGAGGTGGCAACAGAGGATAAAAGTCTTAAAACATTTAAATTTGTCTTCCTGAACGATGGTGACGAAGAGAAGTTTGCTTATGAGGCCGGTCAGTTCGCCGAACTCTCTGTTCCCGGCATCGGCGAAATCCCCATCGGCATTGCCTCTTCGCCCGTGGAAAAAGGCTTTGTCAAATTCACCGTTTTCAAGGCAGGTGTCGTCACCTCCCACCTTCACAACATGCAAGAGGGCGATATCATGGGCATCCGGGGCCCCATGGGCAACTGGTATCCCTGGGACCTTCTCGAGGGCAAGAACATCCTCATCGTCGGCGGCGGATTTGCCTTTACCACCCTGCGCTCCTCCATCGTTTACATGCTCGATCCGGAAAATCGTTCCAGGTTCGGGGATATCGATGTGGTGTACGGTGCCCGGACACCGGGTATGCTGCTGTACAAGGATGAACTGGTCGCATGGGAAAAACGGGATGACATCAACATGCACCTGACCATCGACGCCCCGTCCGAAGGGTGGGAATACAACGTGGGGTTCACCCCCCCGATCACCGAGCAGAAGGCGCCCCAGGGTGACGACGATACCTATGCCATTGTCTGCGGTCCGCCGATCATGATCAAATTCACCCTTCCGGTTCTGGAAAAACTGGGATATGCCCATGACCACATCATCATGTCCCTGGAAAACAGAATGAAGTGCGGGTTCGGCATGTGCGGCCGCTGCGGTATCGGCAAAGAGCTGGTGTGTAAAGACGGCCCTGTTTTCACCCTGGACCAGATCAATAAGACACCCAAGGAATATTAGGCTGCCCGACAGCAGGAAACTGAGCTGAACCCATTTAAGTAATTATGATTTTGACGTTTGGTGTTTTCGTGCTTATATTTTAAGGCAAATAAAGAGAGTCTTATTTTAACATACTAATATTATTACAATATTTTATAGTAAAGCCCGGCATAGGGGACACATTTTTTCGTGTTGACAATAGGTATCATATCAACTATTAGTTATATTTTTACAATCGAAGTCAAGGCTCAAAAGGCCACAGAAGGAATAATCATATTAAAGGAGGGTTATTAAATGCCAGAAGTAGAATTTCAGGGAAAAACTTTCAGTGTTGATGAAGATGGATTTATCGATTCCTATGAAAACTGGAGCCAAGAATGGGTTCAGTTGGTCAAAAAGGAAGAAGGTATTGAAGAATTGAACGACGAGCATCAGAAAGTTATTACCGTTCTGAGAGAGTACTACGAAAAGAATGGTATCGCACCTATGGTTCGCGTTCTTTCCAAGGTTACCGGTTTCAAACTGAAACACATCTATGAGCTGTTCCCCTCAGGCCCGGGCAAGGGAGCCTGTAAGATGGCCGGTCTTCCGAAACCGACCGGATGTGTGTAATCCGCACAACAGTGTTCAGTTACTGGATCTAAAGACGATAAAGGCCCTGCTATTCAGCAGGGCCTTTTTTTCTGAATCATGCATGGAATTTGATGGTCTTTTATTAAAGCTCAGTGTTGATGTTAGTCTATTTGACCATCCAATTCCACCCTTCGGGCGAGCCGGAGGCTCCCATATGCAGCGTTACTAAGGGTTCGAAGTAAACCACACTACGACTTCACCCTTAGATGCCTTGCCTATGGAAGCCTCCGACCCGCGCAAGATCCAGGTAATATTTGAATCATGCATGGAATTTGATGAAAGCCTCCAACGCGTGCAAGATTCAGGGATATTCGCCCGACTTCACAAAAGATAGAATGCCTTAATGGAGAAACCATGCAGCTCACCGTAAAAACCCGATCACAGACTGAAATGATTGACATTACCGCCTCCGTTCAGGATGCGATCCAAAAAAGCGGCCTGGAAGAGGGGCTCTGCTTTGTGTTTATTCCCCACACAACCGCCGCGGTGACCATCAATGAAAGCGCCGACCCCAGCGTCAAGTCGGACATGCTGAAAGTGATCAACCAGGTCGTCCCGTGGGAAGCCGGGTACCGGCATATGGAGGGCAACTCGCCGGCCCATATAAAATCCACCCTGGTGGGGGCGTCGGAACTGATTGCCGTTGAAAAGGGGCGCCTTGTTCTGGGAACCTGGCAGGGGGTGTTTTTCTGTGAGTTCGACGGGCCCCGGACCAGGAAAGTCAATGTGACAATCCTGAGTTAATTAGCCTTTCAATGAAACACAATATTACCGATGATCGACAACATTGACAAACGCATAATCAACCGGATTCAGTCCGACTTCCCCATCACGGCAAGGCCCTACCATACCATCGCCCGGGACCTGGGCCTTGAAGAGGAAGACGTGCTCCAACGGGTTGCCCGATTGAGAAAAGCCGGGATCATCCGCAGAATCGGCGGCAATTTCGTTCCGGAAAAACTGGGGTATGTCAGCACCTTGTGCGCCGCCAGCGTGCCTGACGACAAACTCGCACTGTTCAAGAAGGTGGTCAACAGCTACACCGGCGTGACCCACAACTACCGGCGAGAAAACCATTTCAACGTATGGTTCACCTTTATCGCGCCCTCGCGCAGCATTATCGAAGAAAACCTGAAGGACATCTCACGCCAGACCGGTGTTGCAAGAATCCTAAATCTGCCGGCAACCCGGGTGTATAAAATAAAAGCACAATTTACACTTTAGTTGATATGGGAAAAAACTAAATAATAAATTTCTTTTATATAAAGCGTAATCCATGAGGATTCAAGGAGTCAAGGGTTCCAAGGGTCAAGTGGGCAATTAGCTCATAGCTTGTAGCTGATAGCCGGCTATGAGCTACGAGCTAACAGCTATGACCTGCCTTTATAACCCTTGGCCCCTTGACCCTCGACTCCTGGACCCCTTTTAAAATGCGAGATATAACAATAGCCATAGCCGTTTTCAATGCCAGCGTCGGCAACACCCGCGGTAACCTGGACAAAGCCTCTGGTTGCGTGAAAAATGCCGCTGCCGCAGGGGCTGAAGTGATCTGCTTTCCGGAAATGAACATTACCGGCTACAGCAACCATCCGGATATCGCCCATGCGGCAGAACCCATCCCCGGCCCTTCGGTCAACGAACTCGCGGCCCTCTCGAAAAATGAAAATATGCTTATCCTGGCCGGCCTTGCCGAAAAGGGGAAAAACGGGTGCGTCCATGCCGCCCATGTCGCCATTTCACCCGACGGGCTGCTGGGCATATACCGCAAACTCCACATCGCCCCCACGGAACAGGCCATGTACACCGCTGGTGCAGATATTCCCGTGTTTGAATTTCAGGGGATGACGTTCGGCATTCAGTTGTGCTACGACGCTCATTTCCCGGAACTCTCCACCCGCATGGCCATGCAGGGTGCGGAAGTGATATTCGTGCCCCATGCCTCCCCCCGGGGCAGGGCCATCGACAAACACCGCTCATGGATGCGCCATCTGCCGGCCAGGGCCTACGACAACAGTCTGTTTGTCATTGCCTGCAATCAGACGGGCGATAATGAAAAGGGGTTGTGTTTTCCCGGAAACGCCGTGGTCATCGGCCCCTCAGGGCACATCCTGGAAGAGTGGACCACCGGTGAGGAGGCCCTGCACACCTTCGATCTGAAAGCCGATGAATTTCAGCGGGTGCGCGACAACCGGATGCACTTCTTTCTGCCTAACAGGCGGCCCGAGCTCTATACATAAATCTGCTGACGCAGATTTATGTGTGACGCGGCTGCGCCGCTCGTTAAGTCTTTCACTTGAAATAATTATTTTACCGATATCCAGGCATGTTTCGATTGCCACCTGAATATTTCTTTCTGCTATATCTTTTGAATCAACCGATGCCTGGTATCCTTCAAATGAGGGTAGTGAAGCCGACAGGATTTTTAATCTTTCCAAATGAGTTCGTTCGATTGCCTTGGCACCATCAAAACTATCAGTAGATAACCACTTAATATTTTATACAATATACTAATTTCTTGACTTAATTATCAAGAGAAGATAGGAATCTTGCTTTTCCATAAATAAATATGTCAAAAAGATATTTGTGCATCAACACGTTATTGAACCCGAAAGTTGCATAAACAACATGGCAAGAGATTGATATATTGCACAAGAATAAAATATTGTTTTTATTCCAACCAGCAATGATTCTTTCAACTTCTTATTGGAATATACGGATACTAAATCATGAAAATAGATCTGACCGGCATCATACCGCCCATTGCCACACCATTTGATGAAAAGGGGAATATCGACCATGGGGCGCTGGCCCGCAATGTTGCCCGGTTGTCGCAAACCGGTATCAGAGGGGTGCTCGTGCTCGGGTCCAATGGGGAATACCCTTATCTTTCCGAAGCTGAAAAAAGAGAGGCCGTAAAAACAGTGGTGGCGGCAACGCCTGACGACATGGTCGTGATGGTGGGGTCCGGCTGCGAATCAACCCGGGAAACCATCCACCTTACCAATGACTGCGCCGCGATGGGCGCCCACGCGGCTCTGGTGGTCACCCCCTGCTATTACGGCGGCAAAATGACCCCGGCCGCCTTGGAAGACCACTTCGTGCAGGTGGCCGACCATGCCGACATTCCAATTCTGCTGTACAATGTCCCCAAGTTCACCAACATCAACATCGATCTTGCCACCATCCTGAAACTCTCTGGCCACCCCAACATTGCCGGCATCAAGGACAGCTCAGGCAACGTGGCCCAGATGGGTGAGCTCCTTTCCCGTGTGGACGACGGTTTTCAGGTGCTGGTGGGAACCGCCGGCGCTTTGCTGGCCGCGCTGACCCTGGGGTGTCCGGGAGGCATCCTGGCGCTGGCCAACGTGGCTCCCAGAGAATGTGTCCAGATAATGACACTTTTGAATGAAGGCGATATAGAAAGAGCCAGGGACCTGCAGCTCAAAATGCTGCCTGTAAACCGGGCCGTGACCGCCACCTTCGGCATCGCCGGGCTCAAGGCCGCTATGGACATGCTGGGTTACGACGGCGGAGAGCCGCGCCCCCCCCTCCTGCCCCTTGATGAAACGGCCCGTGAGGGAATGAAACAGATTCTGAAAACAGCCGGACTGCTGGACAAATAGCCATGGCCGCCTCATTATTGAGATAATATCCCGAGCCGTTAGGAAAAAATAGCGAAAATTGTTTAGGGTCACAGGTTACGGGCTGCAAGTTCCGGGTTCGCGTGATTCGCTTCAAGCATTTGGTTTCAAGCATCCTGCAACCAGCATCGGAAGCTGGAGGTCTCAGACCCTTTAACACAAAAAAGGGTAAGTCGGTGAAGAGACGTATAGTCTGTGATCATGCAAATCGCAACACATAACCCGTAACTCGCAACATAGACTTGGCCTCTGTTCTTCATATGCGGACCAGCGAAAATTTCCCTTCTCTGTCTCTGACCTTGTAGCCGAACATCTCCATGGTTTTTTCCAGGGGACGGCCGAAAAGGAAATCCGTCATATCAGGCGCCATTCCCCCACGGGAGACCACCAGGCGTCTTACCTCCTGGTCGTAACGAACCATGGTTATAGCGGCCTGGATGGCAGCCCGCTCAGAGCTGCTGCCCAGATCCTCCAGGCACTGCTTCAACCCGGCATAGCTGCACTGCTGTTCGTGCGCCTCCACCAAATCCCAGAGGCCGGCAATGTTGGCCAGTAGTTCCCTGCGCGTTAGCCTGTTTTTATCGTACATGGCCGACAACTCTACCGGGTCCCAGCACTTCAGGATCCGGCACTCTTGCGGACGGTGCTTATAGATGCTGCATGCTTTCTCCTCCACCTGATAGAACGTGCACTGCCACGATTCCTCCACACCTTTGATCTTGATCATTTCATGGGTGCCGGGCATTACCAGGCCGCGCACGTTGTCATGCACCATTTCCCCTTTGCGAATGGTGTAGAGGTGCCGGGTGTGGATAAACCCCTTATCGATAAGGCTGCGATCCTCTATATGAAATGCTGGCCCCCCTTTTTCGCAGCAGGCCCCGCAACGGATGCAGATATTATGAGCCGTCTTGGTTGTCAACTTGATCTCCTCATATCTTGGATTGTCCTGGTCTCGATAAAACAAAACCACAAAGGGCACAAAGGAACTCTTTCTTTCTTTTTCAAATCATCCGGCGTGACAAATGTAAAGTCGTATTCATTTTTACCACAATAAAGCCCCGCATGGTTTCCCATACGGGGCTTTTTCAAAAACGAATAACCAATATCCAATAACGAACGATCAATGTCCAAATCAGCATAAAGCATTCGGAATTTGGTACATGCGTTGGCAGGGATAAATCCCTGCGCTGCAAAGCGGTCTGCTTTATGCCATGTAGCTCAGGGATTCAGCCCTGCTGAAACTTAAAACCTTATTCCTTTGATGCCTCTTCTTCAGCACCGGCAGCAGCCCTGCGTTTCAAGGCCTCAAAGCGATTCATGTACTCCGCTTCCAGTTGTTTCGAAAGCTTTGCCGACTCCTCAGGGAAAGTCTTCTTAAGGGAGGCGTAGCGCACCTCGCCGGCCAGAAATTCCTGAAAGGTGCCGTCCGGCTCCTTGGAGTCGAGCAGGAACGGGTTTTTGCCCTTCTTTTCGAGCTCGGGATTGAAGCGGTAGAGTGGCCAATAGCCACTCTGTACTGCCAGCTTCATCTCCTCCTGGGTTTTACCCATGCCCTTCATGATGCCGTGGTTGATACAGGGTGCGTAGCACATGACCAGGGACGGCCCGTCGTACGCCTCGGCTTCGGTCAGGGCCTTCATGAGCTGCTGCTTGTTGGCGCCCATGGAAACGTTGGCCACATAAACATACCCGTAGGACATGAACATGGCGCCCATATCCTTTTTCCCGGTTTTCTTGCCCGATGCGGCAAATTTGGCAACCGAACCGGTGGGCGTCGCCTTGGAGGATTGACCGCCGGTATTGGAATAGACTTCCGTATCATATACGATAACATTGATGTCCTCGCCTGAGGCCAGGACATGGTCAATACCGCCAAAGGAGATATCGTAAGCCGAACCGTCGCCCACAAATATCCAGTAGGATTTTTTCGTAAACAGCCTGGCCATGTCCCCTATCTGCTTCAAGAGGGGGATGTCCGCGTGGGCCGGCAGCAGGGCTTTGAGCTTGTCACCGTAGGTTTTCGATTCCACAGGATCCTGCATGTTGTCCAGCCATCCCTCGAGAGCCGCTTTCACTTCGTGCGGGATGCTGTAAGCCAGGGCCTCCCCGGCCAAATCAGCCAGTTTATGGCGCTGCTGCAACGCCCCCAGGAACATGCCATAGGTAAATTCAGCAGGATCTTCAAAAAGAGAGTTGCCCCACGTAGGACCGAAACCTTCCTTGTTGACGCAGTAGGGGACCGCCGGCGCCGACCCGCCCCAGATGGAGCTGCACCCGGTCGCGTTGCCAATAACCATTCTCTCACCGAAAAGCTGGGTCACCAGTTTGGCGTAAGGGGTTTCCCCGCAGCCCGAACAGGCGCCCGAGAACTCCAGGAGCGGCTGCTGAAACTGGCTGCCCTTGACGGATTGCCTGGCCACAAGATCGTCTCTGACCGGCAGCTTGACCGCGTGCTGATGGTTGGCGACCTGAACCTTGGTTTGCGTCTCCAGAGACCGCATAACCAGGGCAGGTTTTTTGGACGGACAGATATCCGCACAGTTGCCGCACCCCATGCAGTCCAAGGTATTGACCTGAATGCGGAATTGGTACCCCTTGAGATCCTTGCCCACCGCCTTCTTGGTTGTGAATTCCGCGGGCGCCCCAGCCAGCTCTTCATCCGTCAGCAGGACCGGGCGGATGGCGGCGTGGGGGCATACCATGGCACACTGGTTACACTGGATACAGTTGTCCAGAATCCACTCCGGAACATTGATGGCCACACCGCGCTTTTCATACTGGGTGGTGGCCACTGGGAAGATCCCGTCGGGCCTGAAGACACTCACCGGCAGTTTGTCGCCCTGCTGGGCCAGCATCGGCCGCATAACCTTGGCAACAAAATCCGGTTCGTCCGCAGATTGAGCGGCTTCGTCGGTCGCTTCGGCCCAGGCATCAGGGTAGGCGATCCGCTCCAGGTTCTCCAAGGTGTTGTCCACAGCGGCATAGTTCATATTGACGATCTTGTCGCCTTTCAGACCGAACATTTTCTTGATCTGATCCTTCAGGTAGGCAATGGCATCGTCCACCGCGATGACATTGGCCAGTTTGAAAAAGGCGGTCTGCATGATCATGTTGATGCGTTCGCCCAGGCCGATGTCCGCGGCTATTTTAACGGCATCGATGTTGTAGAATTTCAGCTTTTTAGCGGCAATCGTCCGCCGCATCGCCGCCGGGAGCTTCGCCTCCATGTCTTTGAGGGTCCAGTTGGAGTTGAGCAGGAAAGTACCGCCTTCCTTGATGCCTTCCAGCACTTCGTAAATATCCACGTAACTGGACTTGTGACAGGCAATGTAGTCCGCGGCATCGATGAGGTAGGTGGACTGAATGGGCGTTTTACCGAATCGGAGATGGGACATGGTCACGCCGCCCGATTTTTTGGAGTCATAGGCAAAATAAGCCTGGGCAAACATGTCGGTGTTGTCCCCGATGATTTTAATGGCGCTTTTGTTGGCCCCCACCGTCCCATCGGCGCCAAGCCCCCAGAACTTGCACTGGACCGTTCCCTCGGGAGCCACGTCGAACCCCTCTTCCACGGTAAGAGATGTGTGGGTCACGTCATCGACAATGCCCACGGTAAAATGGTTTTTAGGGGTTTCCGCCTTCAGGTTGTCAAAGACGGCTTTCACCATGCCCGGGTTGAATTCTTTTGAACTCAGGCCGTAGCGTCCGTTGATGATCATGGGGATTTCGCCGCCGCGCTCCACGTAGGCCGTGCACACGTCTTCGTACAGCGGGTCGCCCAAGGCACCCTTTTCTTTGGTGCGGTCTAAAACGGCCAGACGCCTGACGGTTGCCGGTATGGCGGCCAGCAGGTGCTCCGCCGAAAAGGGGCGATAAAGGCGCACTTTGACCAGGCCGATTTTCTCGCCCTGCCCGACCAGGTAGTTCACCACCTCCTGGATGGTTTCGCAGGAAGACCCCATGGAGATGATTACCCTCTCGGCAGCAGGATCCCCCACGTAGTCAAAAAGGCCGTAGCGTCTGCCGGTCAGATCGCCGACCTTCTGCATGTAATCTTCTACAATACCGGGCACCTTTGTATAATAAGGATTGGCGGCCTCGATCCCCTGAAAATAAACATCCGGGTTCTGGGCCGTTCCCCTAAGTTCAGGATTCTCGGGATTTGCCCCCCGGGCCCTGAAGGCAGCGACTGCATCCATATTGACCAGGCTGTGCATGTCCTCATAGTCGATCATCTCCACCTTCTGAATCTCGTGAGACGTGCGGAATCCGTCAAAAAAATGCACGAATGGCACACTGGCCTCAATGGCGGACAGGTGGGATACCAATCCCAAGTCGATGACCTCCTGGACTGACGCCGATGCCAAAAGGGCAAACCCTGTCTGCCGGACGGCCATCACATCCTGGTGGTCGCCGAAGATGGACAACGCGTGCCCGGCGACGGAACGCGCGGTCACATGAAACACGCCGGGCAATATTTCGCCGGCAATCTTATACATGTTGGGGATCATCAGGAGCAGCCCCTGGGAGGCGGTGAATGTAGTGGTCAGCGCCCCGGCCGCCAGAGAACCATGGACGGCTGCAGCTGCGCCGGCCTCGGATTGCAGCTGCCGGACGGCCATGGTCTGTCCGAAAATGTTTTTGAGGCCGTTGGCTGCCCACTCGTCACACAGCTCACCCATGGGTGATGACGGTGTTATGGGATAGATGGTAGCGGCATCGCTCATGGCATAGGCCACATGCGCCGCGGCGGTGTTCCCATCGATGGTTTTCATTTTTTTGGACATAACGTTTCTCCTCCCATTCATTAGAAACGGTCCGTCTTTTATTGGGTAAAGATACCTACACCAACACCTGGCACTTGGACATCTTCAGTACGAATAACTGTTTCTAATGATTAGTTTTATTTATTCATAAACCTTAATTTATACTTTAGTACAGCTCAAAAGGAGTAGTTTATATGAGCCTTTTCTATTTGTAAAGCTCTTATAGCGACGAAGTCGCGTTATCTAATTGTTGTGCAACAACAATTAGTTGAGGAGGGTCGCGAAAAAATCATTGCCCTTGTCATCCACAAGAATGAAAGCGGGAAAGTCCTTTACCGTGATGGCAAAAATAGCCTCCATGCCCAGTTCGGCATATTCCAGCACCTCGACATGGGTAATGCATTCTTTCCCTAAGCGGGCTGCCGGTCCGCCAATGGACCCCAGATAGAAACCGCCGAATTTTTTACATGCATCGGTGACCATGCGCGACCGGTTGCCTTTGGCCAGCATCACCAGAGAGCCCCCCTGCTCTTGAAAAAGAGGAACATAGGAGTCCATCCGGGCAGCCGTGGTCGGGCCAAAAGATCCAGAAGGATACCCTTCAGGGGTTTTAGCCGGGCCCGCGTAATATATGATGTGATTTTTAAAATAATCAGGAAGCCCCTGGCCGCGATCCATGCGCTCTTTCAGCTTGGCATGGGCAATGTCCCGGGCCACGACAATTTTACCGGTCAAAAGCAGCGGTGTTTTGATCTGGAATTGGGTCAGGGTTGCCCGGATCTCGTCCATGGGCCGGTCCAGGTCCACGGCCACTGCTTTCTCGTTGGAAGCCTGGACAGTGGGGATGAATCGCCCGGGATCTGTCTCCAGCCTTTCCAAAAAAATCCCCTCCCTGGTAATTTTGGCCTTGATATTGCGGTCCGCACTGCAGCTCACGCCCATCCCCACCGGGCAGGACGCCCCATGACGCGGCAAACGGATGATGCGCACATCCAGCGCAAAATATTTGCCCCCGAACTGAGCGCCGATGCCCAATCCCCGCGATATCGCCAGTATCTTTTCCTCCAGCTCGACATCCCGGAAGGCGTGCCCGCCAGGGCTGCCCTTGACCGGCAAGCCATCGAGGTAACCGGCCGACGCCAGCTTGACGGTTTTGAGGTTGAATTCCGCTGATGTACCACCGATGACAAAGGCCAGATGGTACGGCGGGCAGGCAGCGGTCCCCAGCATCTTCATTTTATCACGAATGAAGGCAATCAGGGTGTCGGGATTCAACAGCGCCTTGGTCTCCTGAAACAGATAGGACTTATTGGCCGACCCTCCGCCCTTGGCGATGAACAGGAAATGATAGGCATCGCCTTTGGTAGCGTAGAGTTCGATCTGCGCAGGAAGGTTGCTGCCGGTGTTTTTTTCCTCGTACATACTCAAAGGGGCGTTCTGGGAGTAGCGCAGATTGTTGTGCTGATATGCCTGGTAAACCCCTTTGGACAGGGCTGCTTCATCCTCATCCCCGGTCCAGACCTGCTGCCCTTTTTTACCGACAATAATGGCCGTTCCGGTATCCTGGCACATAGGAAACTCGCCTTCCGCGGCAATGGCGGCATTTTTCAGCATCTCCAGCGCCACCAGGCGATCGTTTTCCGATGCCTCGGGATCGTTCAATATGGCGGCGACTTTCTCAAGGTGGGCAGGTCGCAGCAGATGAGAGACATCCCGGAAAGCCTCCTCCGCCAAGAGGGTCAACGCCTGCGGATCTATCTTTACGATGTCATGCCCGTCAAACGATGTGGTTTGGATAAAATCATCGCTGAGCAGTCTGTATGCGGTTGTATCGCCTTCCAGTGGAAACATTTCCTGATATTGAAATTCTGTCATTGCATTATTCCTAAATTTATTATCCGTTTTAACTCATGAAATTTTATCAATAAATCTTCATGCACCCATATTTGTCATTCAGCAGGGGTTATCAAAAAATTCATGATTTTATTTGCCTTCAGGTGATGCGACCATGAAGATTTATGGGTATCCTGCTTTGCAGGGCATGTCAAGATCTCACCTCATCCTAATTACAAATAATAATTAATCCAGGATATTATGCCCATCAGCAGCAGTGTATTATTACTTAAATAATTTTATCTGAAAAAGTAATGTAATATATATTGACATATTCTTATTGGTAATTAACTTGATGGCAAGAATAAATTTCAAACCAAAGGAGGAACTGAAATGCAGCTTGTAAATTGGAATCCCATGCGAGATATGCTCAGCCTTAACAGCCGGGCCGATCGATTTTTCAATGATTTTTTCTATCCTTCACGTGAAGGGCACCCATCCAAAGAGTGGGGCTGGAACCCCCGGGTGGACATTTACGAAGAAGAAAATGCCATCGTTTTGAAGGCAGAACTCCCGGGTGTTGAAAAAGACAACATTGTCGTGGATTTTAAGGACGGGGTTTTGACCCTCAAAGGCGAACGATCATCCGACAGCGAAGTTGAGGAAGAGAACTATTATCGCCGTGAACGCACCTTCGGCAGTTTTGAAAGGCGTTTCAATCTTCCCGACAACGTGGATCCCGAGAAAATCACTGCCGATTACAAGGATGGTATCCTGAAGGTGGGCATCCCCAGACCGGAAGAAATCAAACCAAAGCAGATTACCGTTCATTAAACTACACCATTACACCCCATAATAACGGGCGCAGTTTGCAACGTGCAGGCTGCGCCCGGGTTCTTTCTATGTTTGCAAAAGACGGAGGCAAGCAGTTCAAGGTCAAGACAAAGACCTATAACCGCAAGACGCAAAGACCGCCAAGAAGAACTTTAAAAAAAACCGTCTGTTGATTTTCACCTGGAACATCCTTATGATATTACACATTAGAAACATGCATCAGAACGCATTGGGTTTCATATCCCTTTTTGGGGAACTGAAATGCTATTCTTTAATGTGAATGACTGTTTCTAATGAAAGGAGCACCATGCCCGGCGATATCATCCACATCGAAAAAAAGGAAGGCCCCCTTCTGGACATTCTAAAGCGTGTCATGCGCATGGTGCCGGAAAAGGACAAAAGTGACGTCAATCTGCAGCGCCTGATTGCCTTCAGGCTAAGGGTGGATGGGGAAGTCGCCATCCGCGATTACCTGCTCGAGAAAATCCGGGAAGTGATCCAGTGTGCTTATACCGGCAGCCTTTATGATTATCTGAAAAATGATCTGGAAGAAAAAGAATGCCGGCCGGGAGAAAATAACCCCACCATACCCGATCCCCCGGATGTCGCCTGAAACGACACCTGGCCGCGGGCTCAGGTGTTTTCCCCTTGAACCATCCCAAAGCAACCCCGGCTGATCAAATCAACCCAGCGCTCCCTAACGCGGCCATACCCTTTTCAATCTGTTCCTGATTGGTACTCGGGTTTCTCTGGCCCCAGACCTCAACAGAAAAATTGGACACAAGTTTGAGGAGTTTTTGTGCTTCTGCACGGGCCGCCGCCTTTTGGCCCGATCTGGCATACATATGGTTTCATAATTGGAGAGCAGTCCATTACCTGTGCTTGAATATGGAAAAAAGGGTGGCGAGGGTTCCGCCCGGGTGGTTGTCCGATTTCCATTTACGGTAGCGCGTCATGTAATCCGCCACCACCTTTTGCACATCCAGGGAGAGGAACTCGGCATAGCTGGAAATAAACCCGCGCGTGTATACTTCCGCGGGGAGCCCATCAAAATTTTCATCTTCCAGGCACGTCAGATGCTGGACCTGAATTCTGGTGGCCATGGCAATGTCGTCCAGAGCCACACCCATTTTTTTTCTGATTTGTTTGAGGGCCGGCCCGTCGAACAGATCGATTCCGGAGATAGCTGCCGCCACAGCGTTGTCATCACAGGGTTCCCCTCCATCACTGTCGGGCAAATCCCGCTCTTGTTTAACCAGGGCCGTCAAGGTGTGATACGCCTGCTCAATCTCCCCCAGAATTTCCTTCTTGTCGGATGCGGAAAATTCATCATCGAGCGCCATGGACGCGATGGAATCCACCGAGTAGAATTCCTTTAAATAGAGATAGGAGCGCTTGATTTCCCCCATGGAGGCATCCGGGGATACTTCAAGTGTCTCGCAACATTTTGTGTACAGGTCGTCGTTCATAATTACGTCACTGCGTCTCCCAAAGCATTGTGAAAAAAGGCAAATATCCAATAGCCAATAGCGAATAGCCAATTTCCAAGGTTCTGGTGCTCTGTAGTTCTGGTCTCTGGCATCCGTCTTCTGTGGCTCTGCCCACTGTAGTTCTGCCCCGCCCCCTGAAACCTATAGTCTCACCTGCCCATTGCTGATGAGACTATGCACGATGGCCGCTACCTCACGGGCGCATTTGGATTCCGGATAGGTCTGTATATAGGGCTGGCGGTTGTTCAGGGTGCGGGTGATAAAATCGTCGGTCTCTATGAACCCTGCAAAACGTGCATCCAGCCCGAAATACTTGAGGCATATGCTCTTGACGGAATTACCGATACGTTTCTCGCGTTTGCGCTTGATCTGATTGAGGACAATGTCCACCCGGAATCCGGCCAGTTCCCTGTCAATGATGCGGCCCACAGATTCTGATTGGCTCTTCAGATAATCCACGAACTGCTTCAGCGTTGTAAAGCCATGCGTCTGCCGCTGCCCCCAGGCCTCCTTGAACTCGTCCTTGAAACCGTTGCGGCTCAGGGTGTTCATAATATGTCTGAAAAAAACGATTTTAATAAACCCGTACATGTTTTCAATGGCTGTTATCTCCGGCACAATAACGACAATCTTTCTGTCGGCCAGCAAAAAGGTGTCGATGGTGTTGAAATGAACGCCTGCTCCCAGATCTATGAGAACGAAATCCGCCTCCAGTTTTTTGATGTGCCGAAAAAATTTAAGCTTCTGGGTATATTTGATGTCTTCGGGAACCATGGAGTGAATGGCGCCTGCCAGAAGCGTCAGATTGTCTATTTCGGTTTCGACCAGGAGGGATGCCAGCGGCGCCCTGCTTTCAAAAAAATCCGTAAGCGACTTTTCGGGTTTCCCCATGCCCAGAAAAGTGTGCAGGTTGGCCGCACCCAGGTCGGCATCCACCAGAATGACCTTTTTGCCCTGCCTGGCGAGGTAGTTCCCCACGGAACTGATGATAAAGCTCTTTCCGATACCGCCTTTACCGCCACCTATGGCCCAGATTTCTTTCATTGCACCACTCTGGAATGATCGGCATCGGATTCTGCGTATGCCCCCATTCTGCATTGCCAGTCCTGGTAGCGGCACACCTGGGCATAGGTCTGCATGGCCCTTTCCGCTGAATCGAAAAAGGGAACCCCTGCGTTGCAGAAGCGGCTGATATTGTCCGCACCAAAGCCGGGAATACCCACCATAATGAACGGCTTCCGGGAGGTTTTCTGTACCTCCAATATGCCGCTAACATATTTTTCATTGGTTTCGTCATCCAGCCCGATGCCGATGACCACCACAGCATCCACCCCGGGGTCCATGGCGGTTCTGCGGGCGGTTTCGATATAGATATCGATGTCCAGAGACGCGGTCAGGCCCACATCGACGGGGTTGGCCGTACTCGTTCCCGTGGGCGGCATCAGTTCCGCAAGTTCAGCCTTTGTTTCAGGGGCCAGATTGGCCATTAAAAGGCCGGCCGCGCTGCATGCTTCAGCCGCCGCAACAGCCAGGCCGCCCGGACCGGAGATGATGGCCATGCGCCGTCCGACCGGTTCGCTTATCAGTGAAAACGCCATCAGCGCGTCGAGAAATGCTTCGAACCCGTTGACCCCCACAACCCCTGTCTGCCGGGCCACGGCATCCCATATCTCGGCAGAACCCGCCAACGCACCCGTATGGGAGGCAGCGGCCCGGGCCCCTTCCCTGGTGAGTCCCATTTTCCAGATGATGACCGGTTTGGAAAGGGACGCATTACGGATGGCCTCTAAAAATGCCTGGCCGTTCTTGACCCCTTCGATGTAGGCACCGATTACCCCGACGGTTGGATCCTGGGCAAAGTAGTTGAAGAAGTCCGGACAGGACAGGTCGCATTCGTTACCAATGCTTACCGCCTTGCTGAAGTAAAGCCCTTTCCCGGACGCCATGCGCCCCAGTATATTGGCCAGGGATCCACTATGGGAAACAAGGCCCACATTGCCTGCCTGCCGGGACAACTCCGGAAAAAACGACAAGCCCGATGCCGGAGCATACAGCCCCATGCCGTTGGGCCCGATGAGACGCACACCGCCGGACCGGGCAACCCGGACAATCTCCTGCTGCAGTTGAAGGCCCTCTTCCCCGAGTTCACCATATCCCGAAGTGAAAAGCACCGCGCCCTTCACCCCCTTCTGGGCACAGGCCTCGACAACGGAAAGCGTGTGACGGCTTGGGACCAGAACGATGGCAAGGTCCACCTTGCAGGGGATAGACGTGATATCCGGATAGACCTTGAGCCCGTCAATCTCCTCGATGTTCGGGTTGATCGGATAAATCCGGCCGGGAAATTTCTGGTCTTGAAGTGCCATCAGAAATAGCCGGCCTGTCTTCAACCCTCTGGGGACGCCTACGATGGCAACGGATTCGGGATGGAAAAGCGCCTCGATCTGGCGGACCGTCTCGGCAATGTTGTTCATGGCGACCTTTCTATGGTAGATATCACTTCAACCTAAGTTGAGCGTTTCAAATTTTGAGAATGGTGATTTAAAAATGAACATCGAACATTCAACGCCCAACACCCAATGTCGAATGGGGTTTATCAGCTTATTGCATTCAGCCCCAGCAGGGATAAATCCCTGCGCTACATGGTTGATTCGATAAATGGGCATGTAGGCCAGGGCTTCAGCCCTGCATGCTTCTGACCTCTGGCACTCCGTCCTCTGATTCTCTCCCTACTACTTACTGCTTACTCCAAACGCCTTACTGGTCTTCCGTGTTCCGCAAAATGGTCGGCATCACTTTGAGGGTTTCCCCATCACATATCAAGCGGATCGCGCCGTCAAAGTCGGTGCGAAAAATGCTGCTTCCCCGGCGGGCATACCTTTCCAGGACCTCGGCATGGGGGAACCTGAAACGATTCATCCACCCGGCTGAGGCAACCACGATTTCCGGGTTCACATGGTCAATGAACCCTTCCGTACTTGACGATCTGCTGCCGTGGTGAGGTGCAATGAGGACCGAACTTTCAAGTGCATCCGGTGCAAGTCGCCCGATATCCGCCTCACCCTCGGCCATGAGGTCCCCTGGAAAAAGAAAGGCATGCTTCCCGTAGCTCACCTTTAAAACCAGGGAGTTGTTGTTGGAGTTGCGCCATGGCTCCTTATCCCGGCGCTCCAGAAAATCATTTTCCGGGTAAAGAAATTCCAGGGAAACCCCTTGGATGGAGCGCTTGCGTTCCAGAGCCGCATACCGGGGGTGGAACACATTATTTCGTTCCAAGGTCTTGGAAAATTCGCCGTACCCTTTGCTGGGGGATGTTTCGCCATTGGTCCAGGCGTTTTTCACATTAAAATGTTCGGCGATATAGGTCAACCCATTCAGATGATCACTGTTGGGATGTGACAAAACAATGCTGTGGATGGTTCGTATCTTGCGGTTCCATAAATAGGGCGCCACGATGCGGGCCCCCACGTCGAAGGCGCTGTTGTCCGAAAAACCGCCGCCATCCACCAGTATGTTGTATCCCCGGGGCAGTTCCAGGAGGGCGGAACTTCCCTGGCCCACGTCGAACACAGTCACCCGCAGGTCCTTTGACAGAAACCGGGCATGAATCCAATACAGAACATCACCCGCCAGCACGACCGTCGTGATCAGGACCCCGGCCAGAACCCATCTGCGGGCGCTACTGCTTTTAAGAGAGGCGCTGCCCTCTGGCACCAGGGTAAAAAGTCCCCACAGTATGACATAATAGCACCCGATTTCCAATGCCCCTGGTGTCACCGTTTTTACTGCAGCCCACGGCAACCCGGAAAAAAAACCGATAATCTGCATGGCAAATGACAGCACATGGGCACATATTGCAAAGCCCCAGACGCCGGCCGCTGGAAAGACAAGCGCCGCCAGCACCGATACAAGGCCAAGGGGTACCACAACAAAGCCCACCATTGGCACGGCAATGACATTGACAAAAACGCCCACCAGGGAAACCTGGTTAAAATAGTGCATGACGATGGGCAGGGTTCCGAGGGTCGCGAATACTGAAACCATAAAGAGTGTGGCGATCCTTGCTAACAGGTTTCCTTGCCCGGTCCGGGACGGCATCAGTTTGGCAACGCCGTAGACAATGAAAAACACCGCTGCAAACGACAGCTGAAAGGAAATGGAAAACAGGGTCGGCGGATCGACCACAACAATGGCCAGAGCTGCCACGGCCAGGGTGTTGATCAGGTCGTGGTCCCTCCCGGCTAGAAATGTCATCAAAAATATGGCTACCATGATGACCGCCCGTTGGGTCGATGGTGACATACCGGCCACGAGCCCGTATGCCACCACCGGAAAAACGGACATAACAGCGGCAGCGGCTTTCACCTTACCTGACCATAATAGCGGTGTGGCAAAAGAGAGCATCCACCTGCAGATAAAAAAGGAGAGGCTGGCAACAATGCCCACGTGGAGGCCTGAAATGGCCAGCAGATGGCTGGTGCCGGAGCGGCTGAAAACATCTCGCAAGGAAGGCGTCAATCCGGTTTTATCACCCACGAGCAGCGCCTTCATTACCGGCCTGACCGGCATGCCACCCTCGGAAACCGCAAAAGGCATCCCATCAATCAAGCCGGAGACGTACTTGCGTAAACGCAAAAGGAGAGGCACTTCCCGATGAACCGGGGTCTCCCCTTCCAGCCGGACCCCATGGCCGCGGGCATACCCGGACACCCAGACCTTTTGATAGGCCATATAGCGCTCGTAATCGAACCCGCCCGGGTTGTTGAAATTGCGAATGGACCGGATGCGGGTTTTCAGGATAACAGCATCGCCTTTGCGCAGCTGTTCGGGAGCACCATAACAGGATATCCGAATTTTTCCGGTAACGGAAGTGACCGGCCCGTTGGTCTCGATCGTGTCGGCCCTGAGGATGAACCGGGTTCTTTTTCCGGACACCCTGGGCATTTCAGCAACGACGCCGGTCAGGGTGTAAACGGTTTTGCCGGCATAGCGGGTAATGTGATTGTCAGGAAAATGGGGGTTGGCCCAGGGCTGTATGGAAAGATATCCAAGGATGAAAAAAAGCGCCAACGGCAGCCAGGTAGCAGGTCTGTTCTGTTTCAGGAATACGGCAACCAGGATGGCACTTGCCAGCAGAAATACACCGGCACAGTAAAGGTAACCCGGAAAAGCAGCCCCCGCCGCCACACCAGGTAAAAATGCAGCGCTAAGAGCAATGAATGGACGGTAATACGATCCCTGGTCACTCCTCTTCGCGATGAATGTCGGCACCCAGAAGGGCAAGCTTTTTTTCGAGAAATTCATAGCCGCGGTCCAGATGGTAAACCCTGCGAACTTCGGTTGTTCCCCTGGCTGCCAGTCCCGCCAGCACCAGGGAGGCACTAGCCCTTAGATCAGTGGCCATGACCGGTGCCCCGCTGAGTTGGGGGACGCCCTTGATGAGCGCCGTGTTCCCGGATATGTTGATGTCGGCCCCTATGCGCTTCAGCTCACTCACATGAATGAACCGGTTTTCGAAAATGGTTTCCGAAATCATGCTGAGACCTTTGGCCACGGACATCAGCACCATGAACTGGGCCTGCATATCAGTGGGAAACCCCGGATACGCAAGGGTTTTGACATCCACGCTGGCTATCTCGGATGGACCGCGAACCCTTATGCGCGAACCATGGGTAACCACGTCAACACCTGCCAGCCGCAGTTTATGGATGACCGCTTCCAGATGGCCGGGCTCGCAGCCATGGAGGGTAACGTCACCTTGCGTCAGGGCCGCGGCAACCATCAAGGTTCCGGTTTCGATGCGGTCAGGCAGAATACTGATAGACACGGGCTTGAGTTCGGGCACCCCTTTTATAACCATAATGGACGTACCGGCGCCGCTGATATCAGCCCCCATCTGCACCAGTACGTCTGCCAGGGCTTTCACCTCCGGTTCACAGGCGGCATTGCGGAGCACGGTGGTCCCCTCGGCCAGAACGGCCGCCATCATCAGGTTTTCCGTTCCGGTCACGGTGGCGACATCCAGATAGATCTCGTTGCCCTTCAACCGCGATGCCTCGGCTTCTACATAGCCATGCTTCAGGTCGATCTTGGCCCCCAGTCTGGCCAGCCCTTTGAGGTGGAGATTGATGGGCCTGGCGCCGATGGCGCACCCCCCCGGAAGGGATACCCGGGCTTTCTTCAGTCTTGCCAGGATGGGCCCCAGCACCAATATGGAGGCCCGCATCTTGCGGACCAGGTCATACGGGGCCTCGTGGTTGTTGAACCCCTGGGCGTTGATACGTACCTCATGACCATCGGACTCGATGTCGGCCCCGAGGTTGGACAAAAGGGCCTTGGTGCTCTCGATATCCATGAGCCGGGGCACATTGTGATAGGTGTTCCACCCGTCCGCCAGCAGCGATGACACCAGGATGGGCAATGCGGCATTTTTCGCACCGCTCACCGTGACTTCACCCTCGAGGCGTTTACCGCCTCTGACCACGATTTTGTCCAAAATTTAAAAGCCTCCGGTTTTTTTTATTGGAAATTTGCTCTCTTTGTTTTGAAATTTATTCAGCGCTATCCCAAAAAAGCGTTAACCAGTAATAAAAATTCACAAATGGAGTACTGGAGTAACGGAATATTGGGTTTCGGGTGTCAGGTTAACCTCTGGTGGTCAGCAAAAAGTTCGAAATTCGATGTTGGACGTTGGATGTTCGATGTTTTCTTTTTCATCACGAAATCACGAAAGAATGAAACCACGAAAAATAATTCTGAAAATTTCGTGCTTTTTGGATTTCGTGTTTTCGTGATTCATTTTTTATCCCGACTTCCGTCTTCTCTCCCTACTACTTACTCCCTACTCCTTGCGTCCGGCTTCCGACTTCTGACCTCTGTAGCTCTGGTTTCTGTGGCTCTGCCCCTGGCCCCTGGCAATCTGTCTTGTCCTCCCCCGTTATTCCACCATTCCAATACTCCAGCATTCCATGCAATAAGAAAGCGCCTCCCCGCTGTTATTGTTCAGGACAGGCGCTTTTCAGGGTTTATCAAATCTTCCTGTTCTAAGAGTTAGAGGCTCGCTGTGACGTAAAATGTTCAATCATGTTTCATGTTTGGTTGTGCGCAGTCAAGCATGAAAATTTGTCGGGCAGGGATCAGTGATGGCCGCCCTTTCCCTGATAGGTGTCGACAGCTGCTTTGATAATGCAATAGGTCATACCCATGCCGAGGACGGACAGCGCATACCACAGGCCGCCGTGAAAAACCAGATGGACCGTGTCCCACACCCATTCGAAACTAAAAGGTAACATCTTATCCTCCTATCCTTTTGCCGGAGCAAGTTCGGCGTCCTGTGCTATTTCAACGGCTTCCGCATCCCCCTCTGCTTCCATCGCCGGCGCCGGATCAGGCTCTTCGATGGGATTGAGCTCGGCCTCTTGGGGAAAAATCGGCAAATATCTATATGATATCATCAACAGGATAACGCCGTAAGCCACGGGAAGTATGGTTGTTGCGATCTCCTGCCAACTGGGAAAATACCTATTCCAGGTCTCAAAAGGCAGCACGGGAACCGCCATTACCTGCAGGACCATGACCCATCTGTTGAGCAGCACACCGATGGAGGCCAAAATAACGGCGGTCCACAGCAATGCCGGCGTTTTCCGACCCTTTTCGGTAATGAGAATAACGGCCGGCAGCAGGCCGCAGACCCCGATCTCGGCGATCAGCATCCATATACCGTAGACCGAGCCCGGGTTGTTGGAGTAGAAATCCATCAGGGTGTGGCCCATGGAAGGCACGGTAACATTGGCCCAGTAGATGGTGTCGATGCTCTTGGCGATGATGTAGGTGAACAGCATCCAACCTGAAATTTTTGCCAGAAGCTCTATCACATTGTCTTTGACCAGCTTTTTCCCGGCGATCTTTTCCGTCAGCTTGGTCACAAAAATGGTAAAGCACGGTCCGCATGCTGCGGCCGACCAGGTGAATAGAAAAAATGAATAGGGCCAGATCAGGATGTGCTCCCTGAACCCGAACGGCCGCCCGAACATGACGCCGGCCACGCCGCCCAGCGAGCCCTGGTGAAAAAAGGAGAGGAAGGCGCCGGTTGCAGCAAATATAGCCATGACTTCGTGCATATTATGGCTGAGATTGTGAAAGAAGGGGACCTTGTCGACCTGCCGGTTTTCCAGAATCAGCGGTATGTATTCGATAGTGAGCACGCCGAAGTAGCAGGAGAGACAGAAAGCCACTTCGGTCAGCATGGAGTGCACGTTGGCATGCCAGAAGATGAACCAGCTCCTTAGCGGTTGACCGACGTCGATGGCCAGGATGAGCAGGGCGGAACTGTAGCAGATAAAACCGATCAGAACCGCGAAATTGATGATATTTTTCAGTTCATCCTTACCCACGATATATTTCAGGAAACCGGTAAAAAATGCACCACCGCCCAGGGCTATAACCCCTAGATCTGCCCAGATCCACAGCGCAAAACCATAGGCATTGTTCATGTTGGTCTGATTGAGTCCTTTAAACCAAACCAGCAGTAAGGCAAACACGCCCCACAGCAGCACTGCACCTACGATCATTAGCGCAGCCCCGAACTGCGGCAATGGACAGCGTTTAACTCCTTTGGGTATTAATGCAGAATCCATACGTTAAATGCTCCTCAATAATGTAAGCCGAACTTGTGTGTTTTTTCGGATGACCGGTTGATTATGGAGCGGAATTTCTTGCTCCCTATGAATCAATATTTCGATTTAGTGCCCACCCGATCCCGTTTTTTCGTTTTTTACATAATTGTCACCGGCTCTGATAACCCATTCGCGACTGGAAAGGTAATACACTTTCGGATTGGTCCCCAACCGCTCCAGCAGCCTGAAGGCATGCGGGTTTTTAGGCCGACCGCCATGCTTGTTGTCCGGTTTGGCCAATTGGTGAACGGCATGGTCCGGATTGTTCAAGTCCCCGAAGGTAATGGCACCGGCCGGGCACGCCTGGGTGCACGACGTCTGATACTCATCTTCCTCGATATCCTGCCGCTCTTCGTAATATGCTTTCTCCATGGCCTGCTGGTAACGGTGGTAACAAAAGCTGCATTTTTCCACCACACCCCGCATACGCACAGACACATCCGGATTGAGCATTTTTTCCATATCAGCCGGCCAGACCGGATCCCACCAGTTAAAAACACGGGCGTGATAAGGGCAGGCGGCCATGCAGTACCGGCACCCGAAGCAGCGCGTGTAAATCTGGCTCACCACACCGGTATGGTTGTCGTAATCGGTGGCCGTTGCCGGACAAACCGACACGCAGGGAGAATGCCCGGCATGGCCTTCACAGTGCATGCACGGTCTTGGAATATAGCAGACATCGGTTTCGGGAAACGGCTTGCCATTGGTCATTTTGTACACCCGCATCCACGCCGTGCCCAGCAGCTTGTCGGATTCATCTTCCTGAAAAGGAACATTGTTTTCCGCCATACAGGCCACCATGCAGGCGCCACAGCCCGTACACTTGTCCAGGTCTATCACCATGCCGAATTTCTTATTTTTTTTGTGCCCCTGTGCTTCTTTCATTCGAACCTCATTTAAAGTATTAGGCTTTTGCAAGCTTTGCCCTGACACCCCAGGCCGTATCCAGACCGGACGCACGATCCTCCACCGATCCGATGAGTTCGTTGACGTTTACGCCTTTGCCGGCCATGTATTTATCATCTGCCGTGTGGCCCAGGCCTCTGGGAATGGCAACCACCCCGGGCATGATGCCATCGTAGTGATAGATGCGCACCCTGGCCTCGCCCTTGGGCGTGCTCAATGTGGCCAACTTGCCGTCAGCCAGCCCCAGCGGCTTTGCTGTTGCCGGATTGACCTCCACGCATACATCCTTTTTCTTCAACATCGTGTCTTCCACCGACTTGATAACAAAAGGAGGATTGCTGATGAACCCGCTTGCCAGCCGCATGCTGTCAAAAGGCATCAGCAGCAATGGAAATGTCGAGGCATTTCCTTCCAGATTCAGGGGGACATAACTGGGCATCAGGTTCATGGCCGGATTCATAAATTCAAATTTTCCCGACGCGGTTGCAAAGGCTTCGCCCCAAGCGGCGGGTTGAAATGCTTCGTCCTGCCACAGTCCGTCTTCATTGAGCATCTCCCACTTGTCGCCGAGGGCCTCCTCGAGGCATGCTTCGTAGCTCCCCCACGGAAAAGCGTCGCCGATGCTGCCGCCCATTGTCTTGGCCAGTTCGATAATCGTGTCACCCACATTTTTGGTGTCGTGCAGGGGATAGACAACCGGCTGTATCAGCCCGACCATAGGTTTCTGTAATCCGGTCATGACCGGCATGTCTTCGTAGCGTTCCAGGTAAACATGGTTGGGAAGAACAAGATCGGCCTGCTGGGCGGTTTCGTCCAGGTAAGCGGAAAAACTGACCACAAAGGGTATCTTTTCCACGGCCTTTTTAAAATCCTTTGCACCCGGCGTCGTATATACCGGGTTAGCGTCCGAAACCAGCAGCGCATTCACCGGATACGCCTTGGCGCTCATCGCGCCCTCGGCAAACCGGTTGAGCAGGGATTCAGCCAGGGAAAAGGCATCGCTGCCGGCCCCGTCGACCCTGTCTTTGGCCATACCGTTTTGAGCTGTGCTGTCCAGCCCGATTTCCGGCCAGGCAGCATACTCAGGCACCGGCACCGCAACCACACCGCCTTCCTGGTTGATGTTGCCCACAAGGGCGTTCACGGTGTGCACGGCCATGGCTTCTGCCAGACTGCCCGGGGTTTCTCCATTGGCGCGTCCGCAGAGGGCCAGTGGTTTGCCAGCTCCGGCAAATTCCCGGGCCACTTTTACGATTACCATCTTATCGATGCCCGTGATGGAAGCCACCTTTTCGGGTGTGTACTCTTCGAGCACCATTAGCATCCATCCGGCAAATCCCTCGGTGTAATTCCGGATAAAATCATCGTCATAGAGGGCTTCCTTGATCAAGACGTGCGCGATACCCATGGCCAGGGCAGCTTCCGTCCCCGGATTGATGGGAATCCATTGATCGGATTTTGCCGCTGTATTGGACAGGCGCGGTTCGACCTGGACAACCTTGGCCCCGCTTTCCCGCCAGGCGCTGTTGGCCCGGAACATGCGCACCGGAGATCCCCACCCTTCGATGAGGCCGCTTCCGAAGCTGAGGATATAATCCGCATTCTCTACATCGTAGCCGACCTGCGCCTCCACGCCATGCATCACCTGCAGCGCCATTTCGAGGGTGTCGCTGACCGATGGCGTGGTCATCACGTTGGGTGACCCGTAAACGGTCATGAAGCGCTTGAACAGCGCGGGGACAGTCCCATACTTGCTCCCCGTTACACAGGCTACCGTGTGAGACTGGTTGTCATCCCTCAGCTTGCCTAGTTTTTCAGCGACCTCGGCGAGTGCAGCTTTCCAGGAAATCTTTTTCCAGTGTCCCGCACCCCTTTTACCGACCCGTTTCATCGGGCTCTTTACTCTAGTGGCGCCATAAAGCAGCTGCAAGCCTGACAATCCGAGCACACAGACGCCCCCGTCGTTGACGGGATGCCCCTCCAGCCCTTCGATCTTCACGGCCCTGTCACCCACCATGCGGACCATCAGCCCGCATCCGCCGGGGCACAGATTGCATGAAGTGAAGGCGTAACTGTTTTCACCCTTGGCCGGGACCGGTGTCCACGGCCAGTTCTGTGACCAGATGGAACTGTCATCGGTCAATTTCCACGGCAGTGGCGTAAGCGCCGTACCGGCAGCACCGCCAATTGTAAGCGCCAAGAAACTTCGTCTGTCTATCTTCATAAATTTTCCCCTAACCTAAAAAAGGAGTTTGTTAGCTCTTGTGGATCGCAAAAGATGTTATTTGTGGCATACGAAACAGCCGCCCTTCTGGGTTTGGACACTTCCCTGGTTGACGTTCTCCCTGACGTGACACTTCGAACAGTCGTCCATCTTCATCCGCTCCCAGGGGTGCTTGGCCAAGCCGGCAATGCTTTT
This sequence comes from Thermodesulfobacteriota bacterium, assembly GCA_039714495.1. Classification (GTDB taxonomy): domain Bacteria; phylum Desulfobacterota; class Desulfobacteria; order Desulfobacterales; family B30-G6; genus JAJDNW01. Next base: position 20,515 of record JBDLJD010000002.1, on the reverse strand, counting down.
CCCCCAGATATCGCGGCTGTAACCGGTAATACGGTTCTCTTCGTAAACCCGCGAATGTTCGGATTCACCGATGTGTCCGTGGCATTCGACACACTCCATTTTGCCGGTAATCACATGGGGTGCATGGGAGAAATAAACACAATCCGGCTGGCGTGAATAGACCAGCCAGGGCACTTCCCGCTCGGGCACCACATACTCGGCCACGAATTTTTCCTCTTCTTCGCTGGCGCCGATAACATCTTCATGGCACTCCATGCAGTTCTCCAGCTTCGGTATGCCTGAAAAACTCCCATCTTCCCGGAAGAAATGGCAGCTCTCACACCCGTCATCAACCTCTTCGACGTGCATGGCATGATTGAAATCTATGGGCTGGTGTTTTTGGGAATACAAAAGTTTGGGGAAAATGCCCCATCCCAGGACGAGACTTGCTGCGAAGCCGATGATGAAAAAGAGGATGATTGGTGCGGCGGGACCCTCGGCCTCCTGTTCGGAAACCGCATGTGTCTGATCGTCTTGTTTGCTCATGAATACTCCGTCAAGCTGTGGTTCGTTTACATTAGAGCAGCCACCGCAATAGATGAATCCCTACCCTCCGCTGTCGGGCTTGAATCCTGTCGGTTGTTGCGACGGACTGTTTCTGATGCGTGGTATAACGGGTGAAAATTACCTGCGACTTTTACCTATAGATCGATTTTTTGTCAAGGAAAAATCAGTTTTTCAAAACCGGTGTCACCACGATTACAGCGGCTTTGGCGTGGTCCAGATAGCGCTTTGCCAGGTCAGCGGCATCTCTTGCGTCGATACGGGCGTAATCCCCTTCGATGGTCCGGCTCCACGCTATCTGGCGGGGATATTTCGTCGAGCCTGTCAGAACGGTCTGCAGCCAGTAGCCGTTCCTTTTGCGCATATCTGTTATGCGGTTGAGCGTCGGTTCCAGCACCCGGTGCACCTCATCTTCCGTCACCCCGTTTTCAGCAAGATCAGCGGCAATATTTTTAACCTCCTGTATGACCACCTCCGCTTTGGAGGGGTCGGTCTCGACCATGGCTGCCAGGTAGCCATACCCTTCGTACACGCGGCTCCCCCGGTTGAAGGCAAAGGGCGAGTACGACTCCCCCAGCTTTTCCCGAACCTGGACACGCAGCCTTTCCGAAAAGAGGTCCGCCAGTACGGCCAAACGCCTGGTCTGGGAAATATCCCACATGTCATCCGTGGGAAACGCCACCATAACCATTGCACTGGGATTTGCAGTCTCCACTTCGATGGCCCGTTTTTTCCCACTGGGAACCGCAGGACCGTGCATCAGGTCGCTTCCAGGCCGTGGATTGCGCGGAGGGAGCGAACCAAAGTACCGGCCGGCCAGCGCGATGGCTGAATCCACTTCGAAATCACCCACCATTGACAGTTCCAGAGGATCCTCATGCAGTGCCTTTGTAACCCAGGAACGCACCTGGTCCAGGGTCAGTCGCGAGAATGCTTCGTAAGGGGGGAGGCCGAAGCGGCTGTCCCCGCCGGCCAGAAACCGCCACCCGGACAGGGTCAAGGCGCCGTCTACAGTGTGAGACAACTCCTTGTACTGCTGTTCGAAGCGTTTCTGCGATAGCTCGAATGCGTCTTGTTTGAACCCCGGGTCCATCAGGTGAGCATACAGCAGTCCGAACAGCAGCTCCAGTTCACTTGAAATTGTTTGGCCCTGAAAACTGAAGCTGGAGGCATCGATGTTGAAAACCACGTCTGTGTGCCTGCCGGCCATTGCAGCCTCGAGATCCTCCCTGTCGATGCGCCCCAGGGCGCTTTCATTGACCACCGCCGTACTCAATTCCGAAAGTCCCGCAAGGTTCTCGGGTTCACTCGACCGTCCAATGCCGAAAGCCAGGCTGGCCACGACCTCATCATCTTTAAAATCGGTTTTTTTCAAATTCAGGCGGAAACCGTTCTCAAAGACCACCTGGACGATACCCAGATCTTCCATCTTCGTATGCTTATTGATCCGGCCGGCTGCCGCTGGCGGAAAAAGATAGGGAAATGTCGTAATCGTTTTATCCTGCGGCGGTTTGACGGCCAGGTTGCGGCTGTGGTCGAAAACCTCTGCGATGGCTGCTTCGGCACCCCCCGGCATCCCTGAGAGATCGGCGTTGCCGGTCACCGTGACAAGCCTGTGCTCCTGTACCCACAGCCGTTTGAAGGCTGCGTGTACCTCTTCGAGGGTCAGGTCCTGGATAAAAGCGGTCAGCATCTCCTGTTCCTGCTCAGGCGAACGGAATACACGGTCGGCGTTCAGGGTACGGATCAGTTGCCGGGCCAAAACCTTGCTCTCACGGGTGTCCTTTTTACGGACCGCCACATCCAGCTCTGCTGTCAGTTCCTTTTTTACCCTCCCCAGCTCATTTTCGGTGAATCCGTATTCAAGGGCCGCCCTGAGTGTCTGTTCCAGGAAGGCCAGGATCTCCTCCCACTCCCCGGGCTTGCCTTCCATGGTGAGCATGGCGTAACTGATGTGGTTCAGGAACTGGCCGGACCCAACGGCGGCATCCGTCCCTGGAATGTCCGGACGCCCGACATCCGCGTCCAGTCGGTTCTGGACCATCCGGTCGGCCGCCTCCTCCATCAACCTTTCCAGCTGAAACGAGCGGCTGTCATGCATTGGATCGGTTTTGTCAAGAACCTCGATGGTAACGGTGGTGCTCCCGGCCTCTTTTTCATGGTGGTGGAAGGTTTTGATACCGTTATGGCGGATAGAGCCAAATGCCACCGGCGGCCTGGCCGGCGCCCGTTCCTGAAGTCCGCCGAATGCCCCGTCCACCAGCTCGGATGCCAGGACGATATCAAAATCGCCCACCGCCACCAGGATAATGTTGTCCGGCCGATACCAGGTATCATAGTAATCCTTCAAATCATCCCGCCCGGCCTTGTTCAACACCTCATCAGTGCCGATGGGCAGGCGGCGGGTTATTCTGGCTTCGGGCAATTCAAAGTCGAGGGTGGCCACAAAGGTCCGGTACGCTGCAGAATCCCGGCTTCTTTTTTCTGCCAGTATGATTTTTCGCTCCCGCTCGACTTCCTCCTGCAGCAGCAGTGCGCCCCCGGCATAGTCACGCATCACCAGAAGGCCCTTTTCCAGGTTTTCCCGGTCCCCTGCCGGCAAAAAAATGTCGTAAACAGTTTCAAAAAAGCCCGTGTGGGCGTTGGCGTCCGCGCCGAACTGCATACCGATGCTCTGAAAATACTTGACCAGTTCTCCAGGGGCAAAATGTTCGGAGCCATTGAACAGCATGTGTTCCAGGTAGTGGGCCAGACCTTCCTGTCCGTCCTGCTCCTGCATCGACCCGGCCTGGACATTCAAGTGCATGCTCACCCTGTTTTCAGGATTGCGATTCTGCATTAAAACATATCTGAAACCGTTTTCCAGCCGACCGAAATACAGGGCGGGGTCCGGTTCAAGGTCGCTCTTTTCATGGGGCCAGGCAGGCAGCGCGGGTGTGGCCTGATCGGACGAAAGGGCGGTGGTCTCTTTTAAACTGCCGTTGTCGTGATTCCGGTAGGCGCTGCATGAAAAAAGGGTCAGGACAGCCCCCAACAGCAGCAGACATCCTATGAAACTCGTTCGCCTTCTCTTTTTTAGAACACATCTCCTTATAATCATTCGATCCTCTCCTTAACTCCTTATTTACCTGCACTTCACGCTTTTTTCAAACCTTATTGATTGACTTTGGGCACCCCCCGCGATTATAAACCTCAAGGTTGCATAAACAACATGGTAACTATTAGCTAACGATTTGTTATTACTATTAATACAACAACAATAGGGTAATGCACTGGATATCATCCCTGGTGTCTTTTAAGGATGATAACTTTTTTACCATGTTGCTTACCCTTCAGGATTAAGCGTTAAAGGCATTCAACACAAAACAAGCAACACCATAACACCAAACACGATACAATACATGATCGATTATAAAAAACACCTGAACGAGGCACAGTTCGAAGCCGTCAATTTCGACCAGGGGCCGCTATTGGTCATCGCCGGGGCCGGAAGCGGAAAGACCCGAACCCTTACCTACAGGGTGGCGCGGCTCGTAGAAGCTGGTATACCCCCGTACGCCATCCTGTTGTTGACCTTCACCCGCAAGGCCTCCCAGGAAATGCTGCAAAGGGCATCCCGTCTTTTGGACGACCGGTGTGAAAATGTTTCCGGCGGCACCTTCCATTCATTCGCCAACTCCATGCTGCGGCGCTACGCGACCCATCTGGGGTATGACCGCAGTTTTACGATCATCGATCGTGTGGACATGGAAAACCTGATTGTCATGCTCAAAAAGGAGATGGGCCTGGGGGAGAAGGACCGCTCGTTTCCTAAAAAAGGCACCATGGCCAGCCTGTTCAGCCGGAGCGTCAACAAAGTCATGCCTCTGGAGGACGTCATCTACGATGATTATCCCCATTTTTCGGCCCACATGGAGGCACTGGGCCAGCTGTATGCCGCCTACACCCAGCACAAAAACACGCACAATCTCATGGATTATGATGATCTTCTGATTATTTTCCACCGTCTGCTAAAGGAGTTCCCCGACATCCGGCAGCACATTTCATCCGCATTTGAATACATCATGGTGGATGAATACCAGGACACCAATCAGATTCAGGCGGACATTATTTACCTGCTCGCAGGCGATCGCAATAATGTCATGGTGGTCGGCGACGATTCCCAGAGCATTTATGCCTTCCGGGGGGCTGAGATCAAAAACATCCTCTCCTTTCCTGATCATTTTCCCGGAACCACCGTGATCCGGCTGGAAGAAAACTACCGGAGCGTACAACCGATCCTCCATCTGACCAATCAGATCATCGACCAGGCCGCCTACAAATACACCAAAACCCTCTTTTCCAGGAAAAAGGGAGGCTCCTGTCCACGACTTGTTATGACCCCCGACGAAAACAGCCAGTCCCGCTTTATCATCGACCATATCAGGGACCTTTCCCTCAAGGGCGTCCGCCTCAACCGGATTGCGGTGCTGTTCAGGGCCGGTTTTCACTCATTTGATCTCGAAATCGAGCTGGGCAGAGAGGGTATTCCCTTTGTCAAAGTGGGCGGGTTCAAATTCATGGATTCCGCCCATATCAAGGATGTGCTGGCCTATTTGAAGGTTATCCACAACCCCGACGACAGTGTCAGTTGGAACCGCATCCTGCTGTTGCTGGAAAAAGTAGGGCCCAAGGGAGCTGCCCGGCTTTTCAGTGACCTGAGGGACACGCGCGCCGGATACAGGGGGCTGGAGCACCTGAAGCTGAAACCGACGATAACCAAATCCGTAGAAAAACTGAAGTCCCTTTTTGCGGCTCTCGACCCGGAGAACATGACCATCGCCGGCCTGGGTGAGCATATCGTCCAGTACTATCAGCCCATATTGAGGCACAGGTTCGACAATTATCCAAAGCGGGAACGGGATTTGGAACAACTCCTTACTATCATGGAACGCTACAGCGACCTCGAGGCGTTTCTCACCGACATGGCCATCGAGCCCCCCAGCAACACCATCGAAGGCGCGTTCTCCGCCGCACAGCCGTCTGATGAAAGCCGACTGACCCTTTCCACCATTCACTCGGCCAAAGGACTTGAATGGCATACAATATTCATTATCTGGTCTCTCGACGGCAGGTTTCCGGCGCTCAGGTCCCTTAACAAGGAAGATGAAATCGAAGAGGAATTGCGGCTGATGTACGTGGCAGCCACCCGGGCGGAGGACAACCTCTATTTTATCTGTCCCGGCCAGGCCTATGATCGTGCCACGGGCATGATTTTGAATAGGCCTTCGAGGTTTCTCGAGCACCTGGCCGAAGACGCTCTCGAAGTGCGTTACACTTTCTAACAAATTGGAGCCGATAGCGTACACAGATTGTGTACGCTATCGGCTCCAATTTGTTAGTATACGCGGCTTCGCCGCTATGAATAACCCCTGAATATGTGTCTTCAAATATCATCTTTCCAGTCTCGCCTATTCGATCACGAATGAAGAAACTGAATAGACAACTGAAAAAATGAGGGTTGAAGCTTATTGGTAATATAGGCCGCAGGCCGTCACGTAATTTATTTTGTGTATTCAGGTTGACTATTTGAATAATCAACCTGAATACACAAAATAAATTACTCGGAGAAGTAGGAGGCCGTGTAGACTTCCACCTTGGTATCCGTGCTTTTCCAGCACTCCTCCCCCATGCCCCCCTTCATGCAGAGATGCCCCAGAAAAATCTCCTTGTCGGGCAGCTGCTCCCAGACCTGGGGGAGAAAGGTGGACCTGTGCCAGTCCCTTGAAAGGATAACACCGTGTATGCCCGGCTCGAGCTGCCGCTTGAGGTCTTCCCCATCTTCGAAGGTCAACGCCTTTGGCGGCGTTAACACGCTGATTTCAATATCGATGGAGTCGAGTTCCTTGAGGGAGACCGGTGAAAACCTGGGGTCCCGGAAGGCGGCATTGGCCGCATTTTCCGAAACATTGTCGATCAGGGCTCGCTCAGGTTCGATGGTGCCGATGCACCCCCTGAGTTCCCGGTTCTGATGCAGGGTTACAAAGCAGCCCCGATTTTCAAATACTGCGGATGAAAGTGATTCAGGCCTTTGAAGATCCGCCTTGCTTTGCAGCATGGCAATAATTTCGTGGCGGGCCAGGCTTAAAAGGAAGGCCTGATCTGAAGCGGTCAGTTCGGACATGGGTTTCTACCTGAACTAGAACAAATTCAATATCCTTAAAATTTGTAACGCTCGATTCAGCTAAAAAATGCAAACTTGAGATACAACCCCAACGCCAGCCATGATAGAAAACAGATGAGGTAGCTCATCCAATCCACCCTGCGGGTGGCCATTCCGTGCTTATCAACCATCCCAACTGTTTTTTTACATGACGGACATTTTTCTACATCCAGGGGGATATGCTCATAACAATTGGGGCATTTCTTGCTGACCTGGGGTGCCTTTTTAACGATAAGATCATCTGTTGTTTTCATGTGCCTGCCTTTTCAGATGCGTCATGAGGTCTTATGCAACGCAGTACGGTTGCCGTTCCCTTAATTTGCAAGATCCAGGTAGTTATTCAACAACGCCGTCCTTGATCGTGATCTCACTGTTGTCTTTTATCTGTTGCAGCCATGCATTGAATGTCTGTGACTGCTTGCGCACCAGGAGGGTTTCTTTGATCTGATCTTTTTCTTTATCAAATCCTTCGGCATCAGGCAACTTTCTATTTTTAAGACGGATAACATAGGTCCCCTGGGTAGCGTTGAAGGTCTTTTCAGGAAGCGGTTTTTCCTTGGTGAGCATGAACGCGGCGCTCGATATTTCGTTCTCATATCCTATTTCGGGTATGGATGCGTTGCGTTTAAAATCCCCGGTTGCCGAAAAAACGGCTTTGGTTGCCATGTCCCCTTCAGGATCGTTCCTCAAAGCCTCCAGCAGTGCATCGGCATCCTTTTGCGCCATCTCCTTTTGTTTTACCTTTTTCAGGTCCTCGCTGACCTCTTTTTTCACCGTTTCGAGTTCAGGAATTTTTCCCGGCAGGGTTTCGATCACCTGCATCAGATAATAACCATCTGATAAATCTTGAATTTCACTAATTTGGTTCAACTCCAGGCCAAATGCTGCGGCAATAAATTTGGTGCGATCCGCAACCCCCTGCAATGATATTCCCTGCCGGTTGAACTGACCTGTTTTTATCACTGTAAGGCCCGTACCCATGGTAGTTTCGGCCAGGTCATCCCCTTCCAGGGTCTGATCGTAAAAGGTCTCTGCCGCATCATAGGCAAAGTTGTCGGCTTTTACATCGACCAGTTTGTTTTTAATATCGCTACTAGCCTCTTCCAGTGACTTAGTGGAGGCCTCATTTACTTTTTCCACCAGAATCAGGTGCCACCCAAACCGCGTCTTTACCGGTTCGCTGACGTCTCCTGCGGCCATGGAAAAAGCCTTTTCCGCAAAAGGCGCCACCATGTCTTCCTTTTTAAAGGTTCCCAGATGCCCGCCGTTGTTCTTGGATGGGCCCTCCGAGTACTGTTGGGCCAACTCGGCAAAGGGGGTTCCCGCCTTGTACTTGTCCAGGACTTCCACGGCTCTGGCCCGGGCCAGCGCCACCTCCTCCTCGGCAGCGTCCTGAGCCACCTTAATGAGGATGTGACGTGCCTCCACGGTCTTGGGCTGGTCGAATTCCGGGGTGTTGCTGGTATAATATTCCTGTATTTCTTCTTCTGTCACCACAGCCTTGTCTTTGTACGCTTCCGAGCTGAACCTGATATATTGGACATTGACCACAGGATCGGTTTTATAGCTTGTCTTGTTCTCATCAAAGTAGGCCTGAATCTCCTCTTCCGACAAGCTGATCTCCTTGTAGGTATCCGGCTTGAATACCGCATATTCGATACCCACAACTGTGTTTTGCCATTGATAGTATGTGTTGGCTTCGTCAACTGAGACCTGGACATTGCTCCCCACATATGAGCGCAGTTTGCCTGTGAGCAGCGTGTCTCTCTGCATTTTTTCAAACCCCTCGGGCGTCAGGCGGTTGAATTCCAGTATCCGTTGGTACAGGCGGCGGTCGAATTGGCCATTGCTCTGAAAGGCGGCAATGCCCGTAATGGAATCCACGACTTCCTCATCGGTGACCCTCAGTTTCAGTTTGGCGGCCTCTTGAAGTATAAGGGCCTGATCTACCAACTGATCCATGGCCTGTTGGTCAATGCGCAACATTTTGACCATCTCTTCATTCAGGTTGTTGCCAAAGCGCTGCCGCATCTGCTCCAGCAGCGCATTATAGGTCTGGTTGTATTCCTCGGCGGTAATAATAACACCGTTCACGCTTGCAACGGAACTGGCCTTACGACTGCGGAAGCTCCCCACACCCCAGAATACAAAAACAACGACAATGGCGCCCAGCAGAATCTTGATCAACCAACTCGTTGCATGTTTACGCATCAAACTCAGCATTGGATTTCACCTCAATTAATTTTTAGCCCATATTTTGTCTCAATCTTGCCCCGAGTTTTATGGTGAAACCTCTGACTTGTACAAGATCAAGATTTTAAAGTGTTTGAATCTATTTTTTAGATTTGTTTTTGTCAACTCTTCATTAGAAATACCCCCTCGATTATTCACACCAAAAGTGAACGTTTCAAATTTATAGAATGGTTAGAATATGATTATTTTCAATGCTCCAGATGTGAAATAATGATTGACACCCCAGCCTGATTTTGCTACGTTCGCCTCCTCAATGGGGCTGTAGCTCAGCTGGGAGAGCGCATGACTGGCAGTCATGAGGTCAGGGGTTCGATCCCCCTCAGCTCCACCATAAAATCAATCACTTAGCCGAGGAAACTTGTCTCGGCTTTGTTTTTGTGACAGATTTGTGACAGGTGGATTTCTCAGACTGTTTCGGGGCGGGAAGATCGTTAAGCAGGTTTACGGCGTTGCGTTTGTGTTCCTGGGTAAGGTGCGCATATCTCAACGTCATGGCCATGGACTTGTGGCCCAAAAATTCCTGTACGTCCTTTAAGGTGCCTCCCTTCAGAATCAAGTTTAAGGCAGAGTCTCGTAGTGGCTCTGCCTTTTGAATTTGGTTGTAGCCATTCTCACAATTTAACTAATCTTCCGCTGGCTCAATGGACACCTCAGAGCCCCACCATCCCTGTTCCTGAGATTTTTTTAAATCTTCAGGGGTTGGGTTGCGATAACCCCACAAACTATATTTTGCATGATCCCAATTTTTGTATAGAGTCTTATGCTCCAAAAACCCTGATTCCTTTTCAGCATGACTACACCCAATTAGGAGCAATGCCAGTGCCCCAATTAAAATTATGTTTTTCATCATATCTCCCTCTTCATATTAATTTACCGATCGAATTGGGATTTTATCCTAATCCACTTTACATATAGCAACAAAAAGAAAAATTATATTTAGGTACGGTCGCATATGTCACTCCATTATTATAGCTTAGTAACAGAGCAAGAAGCATGCCACGCTGGCACATTCATAACTAATTGATATATTTAATATTTAAAGCTATGCGCATGTATCATATTTAAATAAATGATACATATGTGTCCCATTGGACAGTGTACCAAGGCCTGAGAATGATATTCCAAGAAGGGTTGTATTTTTCAAAATTCGTCGGCCAGGCTGATGTCCCAGATACCTCGGGCCGAAAGATCTTTCTCCAGGCTTTAGGTGTAGCTGTGAGCAATCCTAAGGCTATCGTTTTTCTCACCGCTCTCTTTCCGCAGTTTATTAGTATCGGCCATGCACTGGTTCCCCAGTTCACTATCCTGATTGCTACCCTGATGTCTTTTTCTTTCTTTTTCCTGATGGGCTATGCCCTGCTGGCTCATAGCGCCAAGAACTGGCTAACTGGGATGCATCGGATCAAGGCGGTCAACCGTACAAGCGGATCCATTTTTATCGGTTTTGGCTTCCTGCTGGCGCCATCGTCAAACAAGTAAAAATGGATTTCGGGTTTTCTTTTAAGGACGAATACAAGGAAGACATTCCATGGCCTGGCACCGGGGCAAGTCTGGGGTTGGGTTGGGTTCTCGAGCGGTTCAACATCGACCTTGCCTTCTACGGTGATCCAGCCAGGAGTTATGTGGAGCAAACGCTGAAATTGGGTGCCACTGCCACACTGAAATTCAAGTTTTAAGGTTTTTTGGGCAGAAGTTTCCTGACAAGATCTGCACAATCCTGGGGTGTCATGATCCTGGGCACCGGGTAGAGGGGATGCGCCTCATTGAATGCACGATTGACGATCAACGGAATATCACTTTCCTTGAGTTTTTCGATATAGGCCGGGATATGCATCTTCGCATTCATGGCTTTTACTTTCTCGATGAATCGATGAGACAGTTCCTCGTTTGATTCGCCTTCGGAACCAATACCCCCGGCAATGGCCAGCTTGGCAAGCTTTTTCTCCGCTTCTTTGCGGCTGTACTCCAGGACATACGGCAAAACAACAGCATTTGCCAGCCCGTGGGGCACGCCATAAAGCCCGCCCAAACGATGGGCTATGGCATGTACATAACCCACATAGGCTCTCGTGAAGGCAATCCCGGCATAAAAGGACGCCAGGGCCATATTGTTACGCGCTTCCATGTCGGAACCGTCGTCATAGGCTTTCTCCAGGTTTTCGAAAATAAGCTTTGTCGCCAATTCGGCATTTTCATCGGTGTAGGCCGTGCCATTTTGATTTATGTAGGCTTCCACGGCATGGGTCAAGGCATCCATACCCGTGGTGGCGGTTATAAAGGGTGGAAGGCCGACCATCAGTTCCGGATCCAGCACAGCGATCTTCGGAATCAGCTTTGGATCCATGATCGCAAATTTTTCGTGGGTTTCCGCATTGGTCACAATTGCGGCTATGGTTGTTTCCGACCCGGTTCCGGCAGTGGTGGGTATGCAGAAAAAAGGCGGGATCGGTATCAAAACCCTGAAGAGTCCCCCCATGTAGCGTACGGGAAGATACGGGTTTCTGACTCTCGCACCGATAGCTTTAGCGCAGTCGATGGGTGACCCGCCCCCGAAAGCAATGAATCCTCTGCATTTGTTTTGTTTATATATTTCCCGGCCGGCTTCGACATTTTCAATGGTCGGGTTGGGCTGGACATCGTCGAAAATGACATATTGAATATCGTTCTCTTTCAGCGCTGCCTGCAGTCCGTCCAGAAGGTTCAAATTCATCAGGACCTTATCAGTGACCACCAGGATATTGTTAAGGCCCCTGGCCTTGATGTTATCCACCAGTGTTTTGACACTTCCCGGGCCGGTCAAAATGACGGGTACCCGAAACGGCAACACCATGGCTGCAACTTTCATTACTTTTTGAATTGCCCGAAAAAAGAATTTTTTCAGCAACCACTTGACACTTTTTTCCTCTTTGGCCTTCTGCGCTTCAATTTTATCATCTATTACAAGCTGGACAGCCATCTCGATGGCATCTACCGGGCACTCCTGGGCACAAAATCCGCAGCCGATACAGGCTTTGGGGTTGGCAACTTCGGGGTAGGCATGCGGGTCATTGACTCCCGGGACCCCTAGGGAAATACAGTCTGTAGGGCAGACATCCAGGCAGATGGCACACCCATTGCATTTTTTCTTATCAAAATACGGTTTCTGCCACTCGCTGCGTTTTACCCTCTGCACCTCGTTTCCTGAGGCATCCTGAACCGCACTGTCCGGGCACACTTTTCCGCAGGCATCACACTCGATACAAGTTTGCTCATCGATCTTGTGGCGTTCCTCTTTTTCCCCTAATACCGCGCCTGTCGGGCAGATACGCGCACAGGCCGTGCACCCGGTACATTTTTCCGTTATAAAATAGGCCATGCTTATTCCCTTCCTCCTACGATACCTAAGAAGTCCTTGCCTCTGGAGTCCTGACCCTCTACTCCCTACTCCCTACTCCTTACTCCCTACTGCCTACCGGCCCTTAGGCCCCTGCCGCAATGCGCTCCACGTGCTCAGCAGACGGCTTGCCCGTATCGCCATCCCAACCGAACTGCTCCCAGTAGCGGCTCATCATGGCTTCGATTTCAACGGAGCGCCCTTTATTGGCGCCTTCCTTCTGAACCGGGCGGCCCAGGGCGCGTTCACTGATCTTGATGTTCTTGGGTTCAAGACCGTGCTTGACATTGAACGCCTGTTTCAGGGTGTGAATGTCCGCAGCTTTATCCATGTATTGATTGGCTGTGAAATCCCAGCCGGTGGCGGCATTCATCCAATCGAAAAACCGGATGCGCTTGGCGCCGAGAAAAGCCCCGAACAAGCACCCCCCCACTGAATTGACAATGGTCATGTACTTGCTGGTGACCGCACCGAATTCAGCCAGTTTATCCGGGTCGTTGTATTTGCTGCCTTTCCAGTACATGGTTGGGGCCTTGGGAATGCCCTTGACCACTTTCCACAGCTGGAACATTTCATAGTAAAGGAGCGAACCAAGGGTATGCCGGCCGGGTGTCGGCTCCACACTGTAATGCAGGGCAAATCCCGGGTCGTTTCTGGAGTCATGCATGGCCGGCTCCTGGCCACCGGCAAGCACCGCATACGGCTCGGCTTTCTTCCCGATTCTTTCAACCGCCTGCTTTACGCCATCAGCCAGCACGTGACCAAAGCCTTCGCGCTTGACCATTTTCTCCACGAGTTCCACGATGGCTTCGGAATTGCCCCAGGTCAGGTCGAGGCCGTCGGTGTCTTCTTTGGTGATCACCCCCTCCTCATAGCACTCCATGGCAAAAGCGATGGCATGGCCGGCTGAAATGGTATCCATACCTGCCCGGTTCAGCACTTCGTTCAGGTAAAAGATGGCATCCACATCTTCATTCATGCAGAACCCGCCCAGGGAAAGAACCGTTTCATATTCCGGTTTGTGGGTTTCACTGTATTTCCCCTCGGTGGTGCAGATGCCGCCGCACCCCAAAGGACATGAATAGCAGTGATACTTGACCTTTTCACAGTCGGTGAACACATCCGGGTTGGACGAGTAGCTTTTACGGATCCCCCAGTCCTTGATGCTGCCCTTCCAGTTTTTAAGGGGTGAATCGCCCATCTCGGGCGACATCTGGTTCATGGCCACCGTGCCCCACTTTTTCAGCATGATTTTATAGAGCATGCCGTCCATGGCCGTGACCGTGGGCAGAAGCCGCAGGAGGGCCCCCACAAAGGCGGTCATGGGACCGGAGACAAACGGCGGCTGAAACTGAACCCACTTGTTGCAGGCCTGGCTGAGCTTTTTGATCTCCTCCCGGTCATGGGGTACAATGCGCTTGGTCCCGGCCAAAACCACCGCCTTCAACCGTTTGGCCCCCATCACCGCCCCGAGTCCCGAACGGGCGGCCATGCGGCCCTTGTCTGTGGAAATTCCAGATATCAGGGAGATGGATTCACCAGCCGGCCCGATGCAGGCCACCTTGGGTTGCTTGCCCTTTTTCCCGTCTTTTTTTCCGAGATATTCTTCGGTCTCCACGGCATCCATGCCCCATACATCGGATGCATCCCGCAACTCTCTGACGTTATCGTCCACATAGAGGTAGACCGGTTTTTCGCTGATGCCGCTGATAAATATCCCGTCATACCCACAGCGTTTAATGGCCGGCGAAAAGGTCCCGCCGCAGTTGGCGTCCCCCCATCCGCCCGTCAACGGGGATTTACCCACCACGGTCCAGCGGCCGGTAAAAAAACTGCCGGTCCCGGTCAAAAGCCCCGGGAGAAACCCTAGGATATTGTCAGGTCCCAGGGGGTCGGCACCGGCCGGGATTTTCTCGTGCATTACATAGGCGCCCAGTCCCATCCCGCCCAGGTATTTTTCATACACACTGTCGGGCAGGGTCTCTTCCGTTAATTCATTGGCCGTCAAATCAACATGCAGTACCTTGCCCATGTATCCTTTGTTTTTCATATTACCCTCACTTGAGAAATTATCTTAAACTGAGCGTTTCAAATTTTAAGAATGGTATGAACTCAACATATTTCATAGGTTTATATATCCACCATAATGAAGCGGCAAACATGCACCGCCACCTCGTCACAGGCGTTTTTTTACCAGTGCCGGAGGTGGAAATTTATAGAATGATTTATAGGAGATGTAAAGACTGTTTGTGTAAATGGATGACAACCGGTATAAAGATACACCATGCCTCAGAAAGAATTCATAGAATGCCCGTTTTGCAGCGGCCTGGTGGAACCCAGGCCCGGGAGGCAAAAATGCCCGGAGTGTCGCATTGGATTTTTATATGATGAAGGGTTGCAGCGCATCTTTGTGGATACCAATGACGTGCGGCTGCCCATCCAGGGAACCGTGTGCACCCGTTGCGGGATGGTTCAAAGCGAAAAGATAAAGCGGTGTGAACATTGTGGCGGGGAAATCGTGGGCACGCAACAATAGAGGTTCGTATCGTAGTTCTACCATTAATTATGGGGACTAAATTACGGGTTGCTAGTCATCTGTCATTCCTGCGAAGGCAGGACACGAAGTGAAGCTTTTGCGCTATCCAGGAGATTATCCTGGACTCCCGTCTTCACGGGAGTGACGAGAGCTTTTAGCTTATTTGTAGGACATGCAACTAAGGCGTGAGCGCATACTCAACCGCCGCCCGGGCATGAATTTCAGTAGTGTCGAAAAGGGGGACATCGGTATCCTCCTGTTTCACCAGGAGGCCGATCTCCGTGCAACCCAGTATGACGCCTTCCGCTCCCTCACCAACCAAACGATCGATGACATCGATATATTTTCTTCGCGAATTGCTGTCAATCTTACCCAGGCAGAGTTCTTCGTAGATCACCCGGTGAATGACTTCCATTTCCGGTTCACTCGGGACCAGCACATCCAGCCCGAAAATGTCCACAAGCCGCCCCTTGTAGAAATTCTCTTCCATGGTAAAGCGCGTGCCCAAGAGGGCAATTTTCTGCACGCCGGCGGCTTTGATCTTCTCGGCCGTGGCATCGGCAATATTCAGCAAAGGAATGGCAACGCTCTCTTCGACCTCCGCGGCGACCTTGTGCATGGTATTGGTGCAGATGAGGATGAAGTCCGCTCCTCCCCTTTCCAGGTCTTGCGCAACACGGCTCAACACCTCTCCTGCCTCTTCCCAACGGCTTTCATGTTGCAACTTTTCGATTTCCTCGAAGTCAACCGAGTAGAGCAGGCACTTGGCCGAGTGCAGGCCGCCCAGCCTGGCCTTCACCTCCTGGTTGACGATGCGGTAGTATTCAAGCGTCGATTCCCAGCTCATGCCGCCGATCATGCCGATGGTTTTCACAATAACTTCCTTCCCTATAAACTTGATTTCACAATAGTTCAGGCATCGGAGTGTATTTTACGTCATGCCCACGCAGGCGGGCACCCAAGGCTTTCGGCCCGACGATTTCTGGATTCCTGCCTGCGCAGGAATGACACCTGTTTTATGTTAAAACTCCCCGATCTTTGAAATAGTCAAAGCGTCGCTTTACGAAATTATCATAAAGATTATCGCGAAAGCACGAAAAAATGAAAACACGAAAAAATATTTACAATCATAATCTTTGTGCCCTTTGTGCCTTTGTGGTTCGCTGCTTTAGTTCCCATCGAGCAGCCTTCCGATTCCTCCCAGCACAGAACCCTCACCTTTCTGACTACCCCCTGCCCGGGGTGCATGCTGCAGGATGCGGTCGGCCATGCGCGAAAACGGCAGACTCTGGAGCAGGACGATGCCAGTGCCCCTTAGGGTGGCCAGAAACAGCCCCTCCCCACCAAAAAACATCGATTTAAGGCTGCCTGCACGCTGGATGTCATAATCGATGCCTGCAGTGAAAGCCACCAGGCAGCCAGTGTCCACCCGCAGGGTTTCGTTGCTGAGCTTTTTTTTGATCACCGTACCGCCGGCATGGACAAACGCTCTGCCGTCCCCTTGCAGGCGTTGCATAATAAAACCTTCCCCGCCAAAGAACCCTGTTCCCAGGCGTTTGTTGAACGCAATCCCTATCTCTGTGCCCAATGCCGCGCACAAAAAAGCATCCTTCTGGCACATCAGTTCCCCGTTGACTTTGGTCATATCGATGGGGATGATCTTGCCGGGGTAAGGAGCGGCAAAGGCGACCCGCTTCTTCCCGGCGCCCTGATTGGTAAAGTGGGTTAAAAATATGGATTCGCCGGTCAAAGCCCGCTGGCCGGCGTTCATAAGCTTGCCGAAAAAGCCGGATTCCGGCTGGGAACCGTCACCCATTTTGGCTTCAAATGCAATGCCGTCTTCCATGTAGTTCATGGCCCCGGCCTCGGCAATGACCGTCTCGCCCGGGTCGAGTTCGATTTCCACGATCTGGATGTCGTCCCCGATGATTTCATAATCGACTTCATGGCTTCTCATACTGTGGGCCTCCTCTCATACCCCCGTGTTACATAAACAACATGGTAAAGATTAGGTAAAATTTCGTACTAATATCAAATGTCATAGCGAAAGCGTAATTCCTGGATAATTCCACAGGTGTATTCCAAAGACAATGTCTATTTTGTCATGTTGTTTCCCCCTCGGGAAAGCCTGAGGACTTCAGATTCTGTGTTCTCAAGGGCTCGAAGTAAACCACTACGACTTCACCCTTGACGCTTTGACTCTGAAGCCCTCAGACTTTTGTAACGGTGGGGGGGTAATTAACGGATCTGATCAAAAAAGCCACCAGGCTTTTGGTCAGCACATACAATATCACAAAAAAGGTCAACGGAAAGATGATGCAGTCGAACAGGTAACCTGCCACCAGTTGGATGGTCAGGGTGGCCATGAGGGTTGTTTTATCTTTGAAGTATTTGCCGATCTGCCGGATCCGTTCGCGGGTCATTTCATACTTGGCTGTAAAATCCAATGCTGAAAAAATGGAATCATCTGCATCGGCGTCCTCCGCAAAAAGCTGATTATTGATGTGCGCCGGTGAAAATTCCTGGTTGATCTTCTCAAATCCCTCCTGGGAGGACTGAATCAGGGGAGCGGTGATTTTCTTGGACACAAACGATGCAGCGGTGATGCCCAGCGGCAGGATATAGTAAAGCGTCAGGGTCATCACCAGCAGAAAAAGCACGGCTTCCCGAAACACATTGGCCAGCCGGGTATAGGCGGTGAAAAACCATTCTAAAACAAGAAAAACCACCATCACCAGGAACATCGCCGTAAGGGCCCAGTGGTCGATGGTGGTGATTGCTTCCAGGGAGAGCCGGGTAATGAGGAGGATCGTTCCGCCTGCCAGGGCGGTCTTCCAGGCGATGTCCACATAGTCGTAAACCGATTGCACGATGTCGCCGATTTCCAGATTGAACCCGATGCCCACCTCTGACCCTTCGATTACGGCCAGGCCGCTCTTGATCCCGGAAAGGACTAGAAAACCGGCCAGACTGCGGTCGAACGCATCCTGCAGATAGGCATCATTGGCATCCCCCACGTGCTGCATGCCGAAAAAGCCGATGCTTTTGTCCAACATTCCAAAGGCGGCGGCAAAACATGCCAGGGACAACACCACCAATACAATAATCTTCTTTGTTTTTTTCATACCTAATCCTGCATGAATTTTGATGTGTCACAGAGAACTATTATCCTTATAACCCGCTGGATTGACATTACACAAGTTAGAAAATTGCCTGAATCCACACCAATCACTGGTTTGCATGATGTTCATCAAATTATCATTGATAACAAATTTTATCCGGTATCCTGATTGCCTTGCATAGGGTTACATTGCTGATTGGATCCACTGCTGGATCTCTTCGGGCTGCGGTATCTTGCCGACGCTTTTCACTTCACCATCCACCACCACGGCCGGCGTACCAAATACCCCGTAGCCCGCGATCTCCATCGTATCGGTTATTTTTTCGACCGATGCATCCACACCTGCTTCTGCAACGGCCTGCCGTACATTTTTTTCGGTCTGCTCACATTTGGGGCAACCAGGCCCCAGAACTTTGATGTCCATCGATAACTCCTTTTGATCTAAGGTGCCCGTTACATAATTTTCAAAATGGTTAGTTGAATAAAAAACCAAAAATCAAACCACTGGCTGTTGACATGACCACCACCAGGCCTACAAAAACGATTGTTTTACGGGTTCCAATCACATTCCGGATCACCAGCATGTTGGGCAGGCTCAAGGCAGGTCCGGCCAGCAGCAGGGCCAGGGCCGGTCCCTTGCCCATACCGGCGCCAATCAGCCCCTGGAGAATGGGGACCTCGGTGAGGGTCGCAAAGTACATGAACGCACCCACCAGGGAAGCAAAAAAATTAGCCCACAGGGAATTGCCGCCCACCAGGCGGGCCACCCATTCCGAGGGAATCAGCCCTTCAGACCCCGGCCGGCCCAGTAGAAGGCCGGCCACCAGAACCCCGGCCAACAGCAGAGGCAGAATCTGTTTGGAAAAATCCCATGTGGCCAGGAACCAGGATTCGGCTTCACCCCTGGTAGAGGTCAAAAGCACGGAAAGGGCTATGATTCCGGCGGAAAAGGCAATCAACGGCTTTCCGGGCAGGGCCAACGCCAATACAAGGATGACGACCCCGCTGACCACCACCTTGTACGCCTTTACCTTCATCCAGAAAACCAGCATGGCTCCCAGCATCAGGCTGAACAGGCCGCACAGATACCACTTGACCCCATGGATCATGTGCCAGAAACCGCTTTCCGCAGATCCACTCCAGGTGGCGGACACCAGAATCAGAATCATGGTGGAAAAGTACAGGACGTTCTGCCACAGAGGTCTTTCCACTTCAGGGTCGGGCATATAAATAGCGCCGGCTGCTTTGGATTGCTCCTCCTTGCGGTAGATCCAAGACATGATCATCCCGATCACGATGCTGAATATCACCGCTCCTATTGCCCGGGCAGCACCGATTTCAGGGCCCAGTATACGGGCCGTCAGGATAACGGCCAGCACATTCACCGCCGGGCCGGAGTAGAGGAAGGCCATGGCCGGTCCGAGACCGGCCCCGCGCTGCCAGATTCCGGCAAACAAGGGCAGCACCGTGCATGAGCAGACCGCCAGTATGGATCCTGAAACAGAAGCAACACCGTAGGAAAGGATCTTCATGGCGCCGGCCCCCAGGTACTTCATCACCGCTGCCTGGGAAATGAATACCGACATGGCGCCGGCAATAAAAAAGGCGGGCACCAGGCAGAGAAGTACATGCTCCCGGGCATACCATTTGGCCAGGGCCAGGGATTCGATCACCGCCCCGGTGAACCGGGTGCTGTCCATAGGCAGGAAAAAAAAGAGCAGGAACAACCCGGCAACAGCACTCAAGGGCTTGGCGATGCTTTTCCAATCCACTAGGCTGGGTTGTGCTGCAGATTCCGCTGCGATCGTATTGCGGGCCTGACCGGTCCTGTTTGCGCCTTCGATTGTGCTGTCCATAGTTGTAACCGCTGATTCCACCTACTTATTCCTTCCTAAAGTGAGCGTTATGAATTTTATATATCGCTATATATAAATATATTAGCTCTTCCCGACAATATCAAACCGATCAATCTGATTGAGCCTGCCGAGAATGTCTGAAATCTCCTTATCATCGTCGAGCCAGTGCGTCATATTGCCGATAAGGCTGGCGGCATAGGGGCTCTGACGCCCATCAGCCAGGGTGTAATTCACCCACAACCCGTCTTTGTAAGATGTTATCAGGCCGGCCTCCTCCAAAATTTTCAGGTGTTTGCTTGCTGTCGACTGGGCTGTACCCACTGCCTTCTGTATTTCACAGACGCACATCACTTTCTTCTGCAGCATCTTGAGAATTTTAACCCGGGTGGTATCTGAAGCGGCTTTCATCACTTTGACAAATTCACGCATGCGGCTCTCCATATCGTTTTTTTGGAATATACTATCCTCTCAAATGATTGTCAAACATTAAAGCACGAAATGTTCAGAAATATTTTAGTGTTTTCATTCTTTCGTGATTTCGTGACGGAGGTTTTTGATTCGACGTTGGATGTTGATTGTCGAGTAGGGATTATTTTAGACCACAGGAATGGCGGGGATCAGGGTCTTAATT
>JBDLJD010000001.1:0-87140 GCA_039714495.1 Thermodesulfobacteriota bacterium | reverse complement strand
AAAAAAATCGAAAGAATAGCACTGCCTCAATGCAGTATGGGAAATGCGCGCCGTTTGACCATTGTCCGGTACGGTAAGTGCACCAATGGCAAAAAAGCATATATCCAGGCCGGTTTGCATGCCGATGAACCACCCGGTCTTTTGGTGATGCACCATCTCATGGATGAACTCGACCAACTCGATGAAGAGGGTCGTATCGACGGCGAAATCGTACTGGTGCCCGTAGCCAACCCGGTTGGGATCAGCCAGTGGCGGGACACCGTATTGAGCGGCAGGGCCGATTTCAACACCGGTATCAACTTCAACCGCAACCATCTGGACATAACCGCTCAGGTTTCTGACGCCCTAGAGGGAACCTTGAGCGACGATCCAGCCGGGAATGTCGCCCTTATCCGGGAACGTATCGCGGAAGTGCTGTTTGACATTAAACCCGAGGATGAAGGCAGCTTCCTCAAACACCGGCTGCTTTCACTGGCTTTTGATGCCGATATCGTACTAGATCTTCACTGCGACCTGCAGGCCTCGGTACATATCTACACGGGAACCCCTTTGTGGCCTGATGCAGCCGACCTGTCGGCAGAAATGGGCGCCGTGGTCACCCTTCTGGCCAAGGAGTCCGGGGACAACCCCTTTGACGAAGCCTGCAGCCGTATCTGGTGGGACCTGGCTGAAAAGCATGCGAAATTTCCCATCCCTTGTGCCTGCCTGGCCGCCACCGTCGAGCTTCGGGGGGCTTCCGATGTCAGCCATGAAATGGCCATTGACGATGCACATGGCCTTATTCGCTTCCTCACCAGGCGACGCCTGGTCCAGGGTGATATAACCGAGATACCGGAATTGAAAAATGAGGCCACCCCGCTCCGTGGGGTTGAACACATAAAGGCTCCCGTTCCCGGTGTTGTCGTTTTTCTGATAAAACCCGGGGTGGTTGTGAAAAAAGGAACACCCATTGCCGAAATCGTCAACCCGGTGGAACTTAATCCTGAAAAAAGGAGTGTTCTGGTGAAATGCACCACCGAGGGTGTTCTCTTCTCCATCAACATCGATCGCTATGCCCGGCCGGGAAGAATCCTGGCCAAGATTGCAGGCAAAGAACACATTAAAGGCAAGGGGAAAAATCTGCTGACACTATAGATTCCCAACCCGGATAACCGGAATTGAATATCCAATAATCAATATTCAACGCCCAATGATCAAGTTCCGGCAGGGCTGAAGCCCTGGGCTACATGGCATAAAGCCGACGGCTTTGTAGCACAGGGATTTATCCCTGCTAAACTGTGTGCTTAGTACCGAAATCATGTGCAAACATGAGCCTTCCAAATATCAAGAATGAACACACGCCCCCAGTGGCCCCCTTGGACGCGTCTACCGTGATGTTGATGCGGGAAACCCCTTCATCAAATCCGTTTGAGTTGCTTTTAATGCGCCGCCATGCCCGACAGAGCTTTATGGGCAAAGCCTTCGTCTATCCCGGTGGTCAGCTGGATGACGCGGACTGCGATCCGGAGTTGATCGACTTTACCGACGGCATGACCGCCGAAACGGCTAAGCTGCGGTTAAGCGAACCAGATCTTCCCAATAAAAAGGCGATTGGGCTATTTTTTGCCGCCGTCCGGGAGACCTTTGAAGAGTCCGGCGTGCTCCTGGCAGGGTCGGCATCCGGCGAGGATATCGACTTTACGGATCAAAAGATAAGACAACGGTTTGCCAAATACCGCACAATGATTCACCGACAGGAAATGACCTTGGCCGATCTGGCCAGGCAGGAAAACCTTGTTTTCAGACTGAACGATCTCAGGCCCTATGCGCGCTGGCTTACGCCGGAAGTTGAACAAAAACGTTTCAATACCCGTTTTTTTCTGGCAGCCATGCCTCTAGGCCAAAACCCTGTCCATGATTCCGCAGAAATGACCGAAACCCTCTGGATCGAACCCGGTAAAGCGCTTTCAAAACAACAAGCCGGTGACATGCTGCTGATGCCGCCCACCTTGAAGACCTTGGAAGAAATGGCATGCCAATCTTCCGTGGTGGAGCTGCTGTCATATACATCTTCAGCAGCCATTCAGACCATTATGCCCCAGGTGGCGGCAGAAGGTGAAAGCATCATCATCAAATTGCCCCACGATCCCGAATACACCCTTAGCGCATTGAAACAACCCCATCGCCCAGATGAAATGTCCCGCATTGTTTTACAGGAGGGTCGTTTTAAGGCTCTTAAATTTGAGCGGCAATAGAAGACAGGCTCTTTATTCAATTGCCAAGCTTTACTCTCCTTTCATAGCCAACTCGTTGTTCAAACCGCTCTTTAACCGGTAACAATCAATTGAACTCCAGTCGTATCTTTCAATATTCAAAGTCTTCATCTTCTAATCCATCCAGCAGGGCTGCATCAAAATCATCCCAGTTCTCTTTCTCATCGGCCATGGCTTTATAGGTTTCTTCCCAGGAAAGCTTGCTATCATCTTTTTTCCGCAACAGAAGACCCTCCTTTGTTTCTTCCAATAATGAGAAAGTCAAGAAGTTCGACTGTCCAAGACCTTAGAATTCCACCCGGTAACAAACTTGAAGCTTTGTCTGGGTTTACATGAATACAGCCGGTGACACATTAAATCGATTGCTTAACAGTTTTATCTGACGAACATTGAATTGACGTTTTCCGGAAAGTATTTCCGAAATTACTCCTTGGCTTCCTATTTCAGGTAAATCTGATTGTTTCAGATCATGTTCCTCCATGAGATTTTTTAAAGCATCGCTTGGGCTGCCTTCAATCTCCGGAATATTTTGTGCCTCGTATGTTTCAATAAGACTCCCCAGAGTTTCCATTAAGGAGGCTAAGGGATGTGATTCATTTTCGCGCACTTCATCAATTAAGCCATCAAGAATATGGACTAATCTATTATATTCCTTCTGATTGTGGGGCATAGAAAAAATATTTTGAATGCGAGGCCAGATTTTGGCAATTTTTTCAAGCTGGGTACTCATTTTATATCTCCTTCCAGGTTCCCCGGTCATATTCTTTATGAGTAAGAACATGTCGGATATAAACCCGGGATGTGTTGTAGTGGATCGCTGTAATTAAACGCGCTTTATTTCCTCCAATATTGAAAACCGTTAATTTCCTAACTTGATCAGCACTCGGAAACGTTTGCCTTAGCTCTGCAAACGAATTAAATTTTGTGTGTTTTACGATTCTATACCAGGATTCAAGAGCGGTGTTGCAATCTGGGTGCTTTTGGGCAAACTCAAGAAGGCGTTTCCGGGTGATAATGTGCATATCACATATATTATCTCAAGATGAGATGATGTCAAGAAAAAATAAAATATAGCGCACAATCACCAGGATAAATTTGGGGAACAATTTATCCTGGTGATTGTGCGCTAGCGCTCTCCGCGCTTGTAGGATTCACCCAGCATGGCTGGGGCATTCAGCTTCTTGCTGTCCCCGATACCGATCATCAGAAGCACCAGCAGTGTGCCGATATAAGGGAGCATGGCCAGAAAGTTGGGTGAAATTCCCAAGGGTTGCAAGAGATACTGCAGGACAAAAATCCCCCCGAACAAAAAGGCCCCAACCACCGCTCGCATGGGGTTCCACAAGGCAAAGATCGTCAATGCAACGACGATCCAACCCCTGCCGGCCGTCATCCCTTCGATCCACAATTTACTGTAGGAAATGGACAGGTTGGCGCCGGCCATGCCCGAAAAACCACCGCCGACAATAATGCACCCGTAGCGAATCAGGGAGACATTGACGCCCTGGGCCTCGGTGGCCTTGGGGTTTTCGCCGGTGGAACGGATCTTGATGCCCAGTTCCGTGTAGCTGAGTATAAACCAGGCAGCCAGCGCCAGTACAATCGCCATGTAGAAAAACGGGGTCTGATCGAAAAATATCCTTCCCAGAATGGGGATGTCGGAAAGAAACGGTATGGCCAGGGTGCCCATTTTTTCATCCAGGGCTTTGCCAACATAGGGTTTGCCGGCCAAACTGGATATACCCAGCCCCAGCATGGTCAACGCCAGGCCCGAAACCACCTGGTTGGATTGCAGACTGACCGAGGCAAAAGCATGGATGATCGAAATCATCATTCCGGCGGCAATTGCGGCCATGATCCCCAGCCAGGGGTTCTGGGTGTAAAAAGTGACGATAAAGGCCGCTACCGCACCGATAGCCATCACCCCTTCCACACCGAGATTGAGTATTCCGGACCGTTCGCAGATGACCTCTCCGGTGGTTCCCAGCAACAGCGGGGTCCCTGCAATCAGTGTTCTCTGGGCAACCGAAACGATGATGTCTTCCATGATTTATCTTTCTATGCTGATTTTGTGTTTCAGAAAATAGTCTCCCATAATCAAAAACACCAGTAGGGTTCCGTTGAATATTTCCACCGTGGCCGCGGGCAGGCCCAGGGAGATCTGAATGGCATCCCCACCCACCAGAATGCCGGCAAAGAATATGCCGGACACAATGACAAAGAACGGGTTGAGCTTGGCCAGCCAGGCCACAATGATGGCTGTGAAGCCGTAACCCGAAGAGATGGAGGCCGGATAGCTCAAGTAATGATGGATCCCGGCCACCTCGCCGACACCGGCCAACCCGGCCACACCGCCGCTGATGGCCATGATGATCAGCGTGGTTCTGAAGAAATCGATGCCCGCATATCGGGCTGCCTCGGGGTTTTCACCGATAACCCGGACTTCGTAGCCGAATCGGGTTTTGTAAACAATCATGCCCAGAATGACCACCGTCAAAACGGCCAAAATCAGGGTGACATAATGAATCCGCGAACCGGAAATCAATCCCAGAATCGCCGATTCAGGCAGGTCGTCGGTATAGGGGAAGCCGAACTTGGTCTTTCCCTTCCAGGGGCCCACGATCAGAAACGTCAAAAACTCGGCACAGATATAGTTCATCATCAGGGTCGAGATGACCTCGTTGATAGCGAACTTGACTTTGAAAAAGGCCGGTATCAGCCCCCAGATGGCGCCGCCGATGAATCCCGCCAGAAACATGAGGGGAATGATCACGGGTGCGGGAAGATGCGGTCCCCAGTTCAGTCCCACCCAGGTGCCGAAGATGGCCCCCATTAAAAGCTGGCTCTCGGCCCCGATGTTCCAGAATTTGGCCCTGAAGGCAATGGTCAGCCCCACACCGATTAAAATCAGGGGGATGGCCTTGGTGATGGTTTCCTTGAAACCGTACAAACTGCCGAACGAACCCGCGAATATTTTTGTGATGGCAAACACCGGATTGACGCCAAAGGCCAGGAAGATCAGCCCGATAACAAACAACCCGGCCATGATCGAAAACACAAGCGCCAGCACCTGATCCCTGGGGGTAATTTTTGCCCTGTCGGTAATTCTTATTTTCATATAAAATTGCTACACGCTTTTTATTCTACACGGCTTCCGTCTTCGCTCTTCGAGCTACACCGAGACAGGTCGCCGCTTATTTACATTCAGGCGGCCGGCAGTTTCAGTGATCCGGCCATCATCAGGCCGATGTCGGAAACTTGTGGATCGTCACTGTTCAATATCCCCATGAACTCCCCCTGAAAGATGACGGCAATGCGATCGCAGAGCTCAAAAATTTCTTCCAGGTCTTCGGAAACCAGCAGCACGGCACCGCCGGCCTTGCGCTGTTTGAGCAGCTGCTTGCGCAGATACTCCGTAGCCCCCACATCCAAGCCATAGGTGGGGTGGGAGGCCACCAGAAGGTCTGGTTCATGGCTGATTTCACGGCCCAGGATCAGTTTCTGTATATTCCCGCCGGAAAGATCCTTGGTCTGAACATTGATTGACGGCGCCAGAACCTGAAACGCATCCACCAGGCTCCTGGCATGTGACTTGATGTTCCCGTACGCCAACATGGAGTTCCGCGAGTATTCCTTCAGGTGGTGTTGCTTGAGAATGGCGTTCTCATATAGATAAAGGCCCGGGGCGATACCGAATTTAATGCGCTCTTCGGGCACGTGGGAAACGCCGCTGTTGTAGATCTTGCGGGGTGACTGGTTGGATATGTCCTTTCCGTTGACCGTTATTTTGCCGGATACCAGCTTCCTCAGGCCGGTGATGGATTCCACCAGTTCCCGCTGACCATTACCGGAAACACCCGCGATACCGAATATTTCGTTCCTGTGAATATCAAAGGACACGCCCTTGACCGCCGGAAACCCTTTGTCGCTGTTCACCGTCACATTGGAAACGCGCAGCACTTGTCTGCTGGGGGGCATCTTTTCGCGCTGGATATCGAAAATGACATCACGGCCGACCATCATTCTGGCCAACGTGCTTTTATCGACATCCGCAGTTTGCGCATGCCCCACGATGCGCCCCTTCTGCAGTACGGTCACCCGGTCGCAGAGGTCCATGATCTCATCCAGCTTGTGGCTGATCAGGATAATGAGGTGCCCGGCCGCTTTCATGTCTTTCAAAACGCGAAAAAGATCCTGGGCTTCCTGGGGGGTCAGAACGGAGGTGGGTTCATCCAAAATAAGCAGGTCGGCACCATTGAACAGGGTCTTGATGATCTCCACCCGCTGCTGCTCACCTGCGGAAAGCTGCCAGATCTTTTTTAAGGGGTCGATTTCAAGATTGAATTTTTTCGAAAGCGCGACAATATCATCCTTGATTTTCTTCTGGGGAAAAAGGAAGGGCGCTTGCTTGTAGCCGAGGGCAATATTTTCCGCAGCCGTGTGATTGTCCACGAGCATGAAATGCTGGTGGACCATGCCAATCCCCAGGTTGATGGATTCCAAAGGCGACGAGATGCGGACCCTTTCCCCGTTTATCCTGATCTCGCCGGCCTCGGGCTGGTACAGGCCGTAAAGGATGTTCATCAATGTGGTCTTGCCGGCCCCGTTTTCACCCAAAAGGCCCAGAATTTCACCAGATGAAATCGTCAGATCAATCTCTTGATTGGCAGGAATCCCGTGAAACGACTTGGAGATGCCCCGCATTTCGAGTTTTTCGATTTTTTTAACCATTATCTCATGCCCCAACCCTGATGAAACCGCCTGAGGTAGACATGCCTGAACCACAAAGACACAAAGGACACAAAGTTTATCAGCCTTGGCAGAAGATCACGGGGTTACCCCTGGAGCTCCATTCTCTATCGACTAAAACAACTATAATGTAAAAACGGGGAGCCGACCCAGTCTGCTCCCCGCTTATATTTATGAATTGGTGCATTTCACAAGATTAAAAAGAAAATTATTTGGGGATGGAGCCCACGACATTATCCACATAGTACATAATGCTCAACAGTTCGCCCTTGGAAGCTTTGACGTCTTTTTTTACCTTGAGAGCACCGGTGTTGTCGTGGATCGGTCCGGTAAATGGTTCGAAAACATCAGATCCCTTTTTCATCTGCTCATAGCGCTTGACCACCAGGTCGTAGGCAGAAATGTCACCAAGATCAGGTGTCTTGATCTTGACAGCCTTCAGATCGCCCACAAACTTGGGGTTGATGATGTTGTCAAAATCACCGCCCAGAATAGCCGCACCGTCAGCTGCCAGCCACCAGAGGTCATCCTTGGTCCATGTGCCGTCATAGAGGCTTTGCAGGATTTTGACATACATGACCCCCCAGTCCACCAGCTGGCCGGAAACAACCGAATCAACGCCGTACTTCTGCATGGGGCTGTAGTGTGCGTATGTATAAATTTGCTTGCCCTTTTCCGTATGCTCCTGGCCCACTTCAATCACGGCCGGCGTGTCTTCGGTAAACGCCAGATTGTCACAGCCCTCCGCAATCAGCGCCTCGGCCGCCTCTTTGGCCTTGTCCGGGCCAACCCAGGCATAGATCCAGCGCACGTGCACCTTGACATCCGGGTTGGCGGCCTTGGCACCCAAGGCGAATGCATCGATATGGCGTACGACTTCCGGAATCGGAAAGGCCCCGACGTAGCCAATTTTGTTGCTTTTGGTCAGGGCGCCGGCCATCAGTCCGTTCAAATAGTACATCTGGTAAAGGTCGGCAAAGTAGGTGCCCACGTTTTTGGACTGCTTGAACCCGGAACAGTGCATAAAATGCTTGTCCGGATATTTCATACCCGCCTTGATGGTGTCGTCCATATAGCCAAAACTGGCGGTAAACACCACATCGCACTTTTCTTCCTGAATATAACGATCGATAATCCGGGCCGAATCTGCCTCGGGAATTGACTCGATAAACACACTCTCCAGCCAGGGCAGTTTAGACTCGGCAAACTTCCTGCCCACATCATGGGCATGCGACCAGCCCAAATCCCCCACCGGACCGACGTAGATAAAACCGGCTTTGAGTTTTTTCTCCGCAGCTGAGGCAACACCGCCGATCAGCAGTACACACAGGCAAACAGCTAATATCCTGAAAACAAATCTCATCTTCTTTTCCCCTTCCTAATTTTGATTCGGTTTACTGTTATTAAATGGTCAGCTTTCTATTCAGATTGGATTGAGCTGAACTAATACGACAGTCCGGTCCTGCAAGTCAACATCTGGATTAATCCCTGATCAAATCTCTTCGTGTCCGGTACTGCGCATTCTAAATTTTAGAATCTCTAAGGTCTTTATCCAGCCATCTGAATAGAATTAGCCTCAGAGGAGATTGAAGATTGTTTGGGTTGACATTCAGCGTGCCATGTGATCTTTCAAAAGTTTGTTAAAATGATCATTTTCAGGAGGTGAAACATGTACGGCATTCAGGCGATCAATGCCCATAACGGCTGGGCCATGGCGCTAGCCGGTGCAATTATTGTCATGAGCGGCTTGTCTCTCCTGTCTTTCATTATCTCAAAACTCCACAAAGTATTGGACTTAATGGAAAACAGAAAAAAGCCCGGCAGCATCGATGTGCCGTCAACCCCGGAACCAAAGCCGGCGGCGGCGGTGGATCACGACCTGTCCAACTTGGAGGACAGCTTTTCCTACTACTGCGATGAAACCGCAGGGCTGGGCAATGCCTTCACCCTTCAGGATCTCTTTACCGTATTCCAGGAATGCGACTTCCCCCATCCGCACCTGACCATACGCACGCTTAAGGAAGAAGGTTTTCTGGTACCGGCTGACGAAGGCATGTTCTCCTGGAATAAATAGGGCCGGAATCCCATTGACCCAACCCGGTCCCTGAAAAATATTGCCCTCTTAACACGCTTCATAAAATAGAAAGTGCTGCAATCATGGAACTCTTATTTCAATTTCTTACCAATACCGGATATTACCTTGCCGATTATCGGCATATCATCATGCTCTGCGTCGGCTGTACCTTTGTGTACCTGGCCATCGCCAAACAATATGAACCCCTTTTGCTGCTGCCCATCGGTTTTGGGGTCATTGTGGGCAATGTTCCCTTTTTCAAGGGATTTGGTCTCGGCATCTATGAATCCAACTCCGTGCTGCACTACCTCTATTTCGGTGTCACCTCCGGTCTCTACCCATCCATTGTTTTTCTGGGACTCGGGGCCATGACGGATTTTTCATCACTGCTTCAAAGACCCAAACTGATGCTGCTGGGAGCTGCCGCCCAATTGGGCATTTATTTCACCTTGTTAAGCGCTTTGGCATTGGGTTTCATGCCCAAAGAAGCCGCATCCATCGCCATCATTGGCGGCGCAGACGGCCCGACATCCATATTTTTAACCGCCAAGCTGGCGCCGCACCTGATCGGGCCCATTGCCATTGCCGCCTATTCCTACATGGCGCTTATTCCCATCATCCAGCCGCCGATCATGCGGCTGCTGACCACAAAAGAGGAACGCCGGATCAGGATGCCGGACACTGATCGAACGGTATCCAGAAAGGAACTGCTGCTCTTCCCGGTTATCGGCGTTATCCTCTGTTGTTTTCTGGCGCCCGCATCCATTCCGCTTTTGGGAACCTTCTTTTTTGGTAACCTCATGCGGGTTTCAGGGGTTGTTGACCGCCTGGCCAAAACCGCCAGCTCGGCCATTATCGATACGGCGACGATTTTCCTTGGCTTCACCGTGGGCGCCAGCACCCAGGGTGACGTATTCCTTACCCCCAAGTCAGTTCTTATATTTGCTCTGGGTGCCGTTGCCTTCAGCATTGCCACAGCGTCCGGTGTGCTTTTTGCCAAGCTCCTCAACCTTTTCTCCAAAAACAAGATCAATCCCCTGCTGGGTGCCGCCGGGGTATCTGCCGTTCCAGGCTCGGCCCGGGAGGTTCACCTGGTAGGCCAGCAGGAAGATCCCGGCAACTATCTCCTGATGCACGCCATGGCCTGCAACTCATCCGGTGTCATCGGCTCGGCCATCTGCGCTGGTATTTTATGGTCCTTCATGGTATGATGGTTTCTCATCCAAGCTGGTGCTAAAGAGGCCTGATCCCAAGGCGTGAAGTCTTTTTTTAAATGGGTCTCAATACTATTTCGAAACCATCATTGAATTATACTGACACAACAATATTGGTATTGTTCCTGACCGTACCGTACGAATGGGTGATATTTTCCAATAAATCCATATAATAACGGTTGTCATCATCTCATGGAACCTTGATCTCTCTGCATAGACTTTTCTTGTCGAGACACGCCCATTTTGCGAAACGGTATTTTGACAACCGGTATAGGGGGTTAAAATGCTTGCCAAAGTCCTCATCAAAAGACAATTTAAGCCCGGACACGCCCAAGAAATTGTTGCCCTGCTCAACGATATGCGCTCGGCTGCCATGGGCCAGGGCGGCTACCTCTCGGGGCTGACGCTCATGGAACCTGAAAATCCGAGCAAAATGCTGGTCATCTCGACCTGGCAGACCCTGGAAGATTGGAACAACTGGAAATCCAATGGTCAAAGGATTCGTCTGGAATCCCTGCTTGAAGTCTATCAGAATGTACCGACCCAATACGAGGCGTATGTGGTGGGTACAGGGTTCAGCCAATAGCATATTCGATTTTTCCCTTGTAAGTACCTCCGGGAAAAGCTATGAATATCACTCTTGATATCTTACGATAACAAGTGAAATCTCCGCGCGGCTTGCCGTGCGGAGATTTCATTTGTGAAAGGAATTCAATATGGGGTTTCTATCCGCAAGCACATCCCTGACCCGCTACCGCGTAGAGGGTAAACTGGAAAACCCGGTCATGGAGAACATTTATGCCGGTCTTACCCGCAATGCCATTTCCGACATCGACGATAATGCCGCAGAAAGGGCCATTGGCTGGACCGCCTTCCATGAGCCGTTTGTACCAACCTTCGAGGGATCTAGCTTTACCATTGGAACGTATTTTCTTTTCTCTTTGCGTATCGATAAAAAAACGATCCCGGCCAAAGTCATACAGAAATACTATGCCATAGAGCTTTTTAAAAAGCTCAAAGCTTCCGGGCGCGAGTTTTTGTCCAGGAATGAAAAAAAGATGCTCAAGGAGCAT
Source organism: Thermodesulfobacteriota bacterium (assembly GCA_039714495.1). Classification (GTDB taxonomy): domain Bacteria; phylum Desulfobacterota; class Desulfobacteria; order Desulfobacterales; family B30-G6; genus JAJDNW01. The sequence continues at coordinate 75,778 of JBDLJD010000001.1, read as the reverse complement.
GTCATCAACCTGCTTACCCTGCGCATACCGGCCACACCGAACATCTACAACCTCCTCTGGAACCACGAGGAGGAAAGCCTGTGGTTTTTCACCAATTTGAAGAGTGCCTGCGAGGAGCTGGAAACCTTCTTTCTAACCTCGTTCCACCTGAAACTGATCCGGTTGTTCCCATACACCATGGCCGAGTTTTACGGGAAGCTGTCCGGTGAAGAATATGATACCTTTAACCGGCTCGCGCCGAGCAACCTAATGGAGTAAACCATGCTGGACATCGCCGTTGCCTACAACCGCTACAAATTTATCGGGTATGAATTTCTGACCTGGCTCTGGTTTGCCATTGAACGTTCCCCTGGATCGCTGCAGTCCCAAAGCGGCGATTCCGGTTCCATCAGCATCGGCAACCGCATCGTCCTGGAGAACTTTACCAAAGACAAAACCGAAAGCATTACCATCAAGGGAGACGACCCGAATCTCGATGCAGCACTTTTATCGCTTAAAAACGGTGCGCTGGTCACGGAAATCAACCTGGTTTACAAATTCAATGAACAAGAGTGGCAGTTCACCCTTAAAGGTGAAAGCTTCGCCATCACCAACCTGAAAACCCCTCAGCGCGGCCCGGTAGATACCCTCGAGGATACCGAGGGCGCCGTTCTGGAAAAGGCCTACCTCCTCGAACAGATCCTGCAGTACAAGGATTTTCTTTTCAATACCTTCATCCATTTGAGGGTTTCGCCGGCCTGGAAGGAAAAACTCATCCCGGAACTGAAAAACTGGGTTTCTGAACCATGAAAGAAAATTGCCAGTACCATGGCCGCGGCGGCGATTTTCATTACATTGACTGGGGCGGCCGCCATCAACTGGCCCATTTTTCACATGCCACAGGACTTTGTGCCGCCGTGTATGCACCGCTTGTCCAACATCTGACCGGAAATCTACATGTTCTGGGGATGGATGACCGCGGGCACGGCCGAACCACAGCCGCTGCCGATACTGCCCGCTTAAAGGAATGGGATATTTTTGCACGTGACATGGAACGCTTTTTTGACAGCTTTGACGCCCCTTTCGTGGCCATGGGACATTCCCGGGGAGCGGTTTCCAGCCTGCGCCTGGCTTATAGAAGGCCCGATCTTGTCAAGGCCCTGGTGCTCATTGACCCTACCATTTTGTCAAAATCCGCCATGGGGTATATCTATCTCCTCAAAAAGACCGGATTAATACGCTTCATACCGATTGCCTCGCGGGCAGCCAAAAGGAGGGATGTCTGGCCGGATCTGGCGACCATCCATGCGGCGTACCGAAAAAAGAGTATGTTCCGCAGTTGGGACCCGGCCTGCCTGGACGGTTATCTTAAAGACGGCACCCAGGGCAATGGTGATGAACAGATCCGGCTCAGCTGCACCCCGGCCTGGGAATCCCGCTGTTTTTCCGTTTACCCGCATGACCTTTGGCGCTTCATCCCCCGCATTAAGCAACCCATATTGGTTGTTTACGGCGGCCGATCAGACACCTTTCGAGAACAGGCAGCCAAACAGTTTAAAACGGCGCTGCCCCGGGCCAGGTTCGTCTGTTTCGAGGAAAACAGTCATTTTGTACCCATGGAAAAGCCCAAAGATGTCGCCCAGGTTATCCTCGATTTCATCACATCTCTCTAACACATTAAAAACAGTCCGCCATCTTTGAAATCAGGCTCCCTTTCCCATCATCAGAAACCTTTATCATTGTCAGAGCCTATACATGTTTCTATACCGATTGCCCTAAATATGTTCCGGTTCAGCATCTCGACGAGAGGTATAGCTCTTAAGACATTCGGAACGTATTGGTGACAAATGCTATAATGTAATAGAGCATGAAAATTTGTAAGAATCATGCTATGGGTTATAGCGGTTGTCATGCTTTTTGACGATTTGACTGCCTCGAAAAAATATTCCTTATGATAAACCAAGTTTGTATCGGAACATTTATGACAACCGGTATAATTTATGAATGAATCCACGTTCATCTGCAATTGTCTGGCGGACTTGGCCGACGGTCTGCGTGACGGCCTTTCTCACTTCTCGGGCCCCAGTCGGGCGGCGGTCATTTATGCCTTGTCACCGGATGAGCCGGTTCATATCTATGACCCCCAAAACCTTTTACGCGGCCACGAACCCCGCTTCAAGGAAATTTACCTGGACAACCTTGACTGGCAAGGCAATGGCGGGCACTACTTTATACAAAACGGCACCTTTCACATGGTGCCCGAAAAAAACCTGCAGATGGCCGGGCTGATCTCATTTGGCGGGAGATCCAACTCGGTATTTTATCAGATGTGGTTTACGGAACACCACCCGGACATGTGCTCCATCGGTCCCACCGAAAGGTGGCTCGAACACGCTGCCTGGCGTTTCTCACAGGATATTGCCAACAACCAGGAGCTTTATACCGGAATATCCGGCAGCTTTCTCAGGGAATACGCCGCCCATGCGGTGCGGGATTTCATCGTGGATGAAATGAATGTAAAGCTTGGCTGGGATACGCAGTTGAGGGTGTACCCCATTCTCGACACCATCCTCGGCATCGGCAATACGCGCGAAGAGGGGGCCTGGCCCAGGGGCGAGCTGGTGTTTATGGAAAAAAGAGCGCTATCGAACATCGGGTTCGTCACCAGTTTTCCGGAAATGGAACAACCCAGCATCAATAATTTCAAACATGTCCGTAAACTGCTGCTGGCCGTTGAAAATTCCGACCGCAAACTCGTTTCGCAAGGTCAGACCATTCTAGGGATATCCGAGGACTATATCAATGAGTTCTGCATCCATGCCCAGTTTAACGGCCGGCATGGATTTATCCGGCTGAATAGAGAAACCGCCTGCAGCTTTTCTGACGGAAGCTTCCGTTCCACCACCCACCAGGCTAAACTGGTTCACGTGGAGGAAATGCTCCTGGAATCCGACCTGGACCCCGAACGCAGCAGCTTTCTCTTCAAAATTGTCTGCAGCCTGGCCCACTTTGCAGAAAACGGAAAATTCGGGTGCACGCTCATTCTGGATTTAAACGATGATCCGGTCGCCCTGTCCGGCCAGAAACTGGAGCGACCCATTGACCTCAGGCAATTGAACTACCTCGAACTTGCCAAATCCCTTGCTAAGGTTGACGGGGCCCTGCACATCTGCCGGGATCTCAAACTGCATGCCTTCGCCTGCCTGTTGGACGGGCGCAGCATACCCGGCGAAGACCGGGCCAGGGGAGCCCGCTTCAACTCAGCTTTGCGGTTTACCGCCGAACACCGCAACCTCATTGTCGTGGTGGTATCCTCGGACAGGCCGGTATCAACCATTCAGGAAGGGATTGAAGTCAGTGCCCAATGCCAGTGGAACCCTGTTTCGGCGTGTACGGTTCAGCACCACAGGCTGGAAGAGTGGCTCTCCGCGTAAAAATTGCCTGGACAATTTTTACGTACCGCGGTTTCGCCGCTATTATATGTAATAAGATTTCACAAGAAAACTTTATATCCAAGAACCAAATCCTCAACCCTTGCTTCTCGATAGCCAAGATGCCACATACGCGCAGTAATTCAGCTGATTATACTATATATAGTGGTATTTTCTTATTTCAGGCACAAGAAATGCGTCATATAGAGGGCCAAAATCTATATTGAATAATGTATTGAGCCGTACCAGGGCAACCGAATAGATCTAAACGTTGATGACCTTTATGTAATAATAGCGACGCAGTCGCGTTTCGTAAAAGAATCGTCGTTGGCGATTCTTTTACTCTTGGTGGCCTTCACGGATCAACAAATCCCGATACCAGCAGGAAAACTCATACATTCCCCGGAAGCGGTCCTCGTCGTTGACGATCCCGAGAGCCAGCTCCAACACACCTCGCCCATAGGCCGAGCTGTATTCTTCGCTGCTACGGCTCTGCAAAAATTCCCTGACCAGCATCTGGGTGGTCCTCTTGGACTTGTCTTTGCGGATATCGATGGGATCCTTGGGTTCCTGAAACGGGTCCCACTTGTCATACCCCCTTTTCAATATCGCCTTTTGGTTGCGAGGGCCCATGGCATCGAATATGGCTTTTTTCCGATCTTCATCCGCTTTGGAATTATCAACCATGTCGCCTCCTATTCAGCATCCGTGGGGTTGTCTTCCGTGGCTCCGCCCTCGGCCTTAATGCCCAGGTAGGTTTCATCATAATCAGTTAAGAGCGCCATGGATAAAGGTACAAGAATTTCGCCCAACCCACCATACCTGGATTTAACGACCCTGGCAAACCGCTCTGATAACTGGAACAGCTTTTTTTGAAGGATGTCGATGTTCACCGTAGGATACGATTCCCCGGCCTTGAATCCCGACAATCTGCAGGTGTGCCCTTTCCCGCCGATCTGGGTGGGAATTCCGTACAAACGACAGGTGATGGGGCGAAAACCGTAAAGGTCGCACTGGTCCTGGTCGTTGAGCAGAGGGCACCGGACCCTTGCTGCGGCCAGTTCCGTCAAAATCTCCTCCTCGGGCGTACCGGCCTCCAGGCTCTGGTTGGCTGTCCTTTTTAGTTTATGTATCCGGCGGTCGATCTGATTGATTGCTTCCAGCAAAGCTTCTTTTTGCTGTCCCTTGAAGGTACGGTTAAAGTGATAGTTGATGTAAAGAGCCTCGATGAGGGGCAGATCAAACAACGCATAACAGCAGTCTGCGCACCCGTTCTTGCATTTTACCAGATCAGGAAAATCCTGCCGTACCTTTTCGAACGTTTTATCCGCCAACGCCAACAACGCTTCATATTCCTTAAAAAATGGCTCGAAATCTATACCCATGACCTGTCTCCTTAAATTGTTTCACGTGAAACATTATTTGCCGATACAAAATTGGCTGAAAATCCGGTCAAGCACATCTTCGCTGGAGCTTAACCCTAAGATACGATCCAGCGCTCCCATTGCCTCCTTGAGATCCACGGCTGCCAGTTCAGGCTCGCGGTGGATAACGGCCATAGCATTGGAGGCTAGATGCCGGGCATTTTTCAGGCCTTCTGCCTGCCGCAGGTTTGGCACAATGGAGGATGTGCTGGAATTCGGCTGCCGCCCAACCCCCATGTCAAAAATAGTCTCTTTTAGCGTTTGGATGTGGGTGCCCTCCAGGGCGGAAACCCTGACAATCGCGCTTTCCGCCCACTCGGGTGGTAACGCCATGTTGCTGTTCAAATCGACCTTGTTCATGACGATAATGTGCTTAACCCCGCCGAGTTGTGTAAAAATAGCGTGATCGTCCGGCTTGACCCCCTGGCTGGAATCCACCACAAAAAGAACGATATCTGCGGACTTAATGGTCGCATGCGTGCGTTCAATGCCTATCATTTCTATTTGTTGTGTGGTGTCATGCAGACCGGCGGTGTCGATGAGAATGACCGGAAGTCCTTTTATGTTAATCATCTCTTCGATGGTGTCCCGGGTGGTGCCGGGAATCTCAGTGACAATCGCCCTTTCCTTGCGGGTCAACCGGTTCAAGAGGCTCGACTTACCGACATTGGGCCTTCCGACGATGGCCATTCTGATCCCGTCCCGAAAGTAGTGGTTCTGTTCATAGGCTGCGATCAACCGGTCAAGGGGGTCCACAACATCATTTTTTATGGATTCCTCCCATTGCCAATCGATGTCGGCCCCGTCCATATCGTCGGCAAAATCAATGTTCGCGTCTATTTCGGCCAGCACAGACAGAATAGAGTCCCGAATCGCGTTAATCCGCCGACCGATTTCGCCTTGGAGTTGTTCGGCAGCCAAATCCAGGGATCGACCGGTTCGGGCGTTGATAATGTCGATAACGGCTTCGGCCTGGGTCAGGTCAATTCTGCCATTCATATACGCCCGGCGTGTGAACTCACCCGGTTCAGCAAGGCGGGCCCCTTTCTCAAGCACCAGCTTCAGAATCTTGTTTAAAACAATGTATCCGGAGTGGGATTGGATCTCGACAACATCTTCCGTTGTATATGATTTGGGGGACCGCATGACAACCACCAGCACTTCGTCCACCCGGGTGTTGCTGCCGGAATCGACAATATGCCCCATGTACAAGCGATGTGAATGCATCCGGGTTGAAGAGATGGGCCCTTGCGCAGACCGGTTCCCTGAAGGGCGAAATATATCGGTCAGAATGGTCTGGCACGCCGTACCCGATATTCTAATGATGCCAATACCGCCGCTGCCCGGCGGCGTTGCTATGGCGGCTATGGTGGCTGGTTCCATTGTTCAATCCGTGGGGGACATTCGCTTCGCCTGATTGGACTTCTTTGTATGCGTCGCGCTGGCGTTTATAGCTGGGTGTGATGAAGGACACTATCTGGCCGACAGTCCCCCTATTTGGTGTCTGTTTTGCCGCCTTTTCCTCTGCGTCTGCGCTGTTTGGGAAATATTTTCAACTTGCGGTAATATCCTTCACCGATGCTGTGGGTTCGCAGTTCACCGTCCGCTTTCAAGGCAAGGTGAACAATTCTGCGGTCATAGGCATTCAGTTGGCCGACCGTGGCCGGTTTCTTGGTCTGCTTTACCTTTTCGCCCAGCTTGATTGCCAGGCTTCTCAGCTTTTCTCTTTTCTTTTCGAGATACCCCTCAACATCGATTTCGACCCGGACCCGTTTTTCACTCCGTTTGTTTACGATCTTTTCCACCAGGTACTGCATGGCTTCCAGAGTCTGCCCCCGCTTGCCGATCAAAACGGCTGTATTGCCGCCGGCAATGTTGTAAAATAGTTTTTCCTCTTTCCGGTCGAATTCAATGGCGGCATCCGCGGTTATATAGTCCACCAGTTTTTGCAGGGCCTCCAGGCCGATCTTTTCCACCGCATCCCAATCTTCTTCGACCTCCTGGGTCTCAAAGGCTTCCTCCACCAAGGACACGGCTTCATTTTCTTCCGTTGGCGGGGGGGGCGGTGACACTTCAGGCACTTGCGGCAAGTCGGTTTCAGGGACCGAGACACGAATTTTGGCCCTTTTTGCGCCTACCAGCCCGAAAATCCCGGTGGAACCATGCGAAATGACATCGTGCTTTAGCTTTCGCACTGGAATGTTCAGTTTTTCACTCGCTTCTTTGACCGCCCCTTCTACGGTTTTGCCTTCAAATTCGACTATGGGCGCCATCTATCCCTCCCTGACTAGGCATATTTTTTCTGAATGTAATACTGTTGAGCTATGGACAGGACATTATTGACAAGCCAGTAAAGAACCAGACCAGACGAAAAGTTGATGAAAATAAACGTGAATACAACGGGCATGAGCATCATCATTTTGGCCTGGGCTGGATCCCCCGGAGCTGGTGACATCTTTTGCTGCAGAAACATGGTAGCCCCCATAACAAGGGTCAACACCGGTATTCCATAAGGCGGCTGCATAAACGGAATGGAAAAACCAAATTCGAACAACCGGTCCGGAGCCGACAAATCATTGATCCACAGAACGAATGGTGTATGCCGTAATTCAATCGCGGAGTACAACATTCTATATAATGCAAAAAAAACAGGTATTTGCAACACCATGGGGAGACAGCCACCCATGGGGTTGATCTTATAGGTCTTGTAAAGGGCCATCAATTCCTGGTTCATCTGCTTCTTGTCGTTTTTGTACTTTTCCCTCACTTCACCCATGAGCGGCTGAATTTTTTTCATTTCACTCATGGATTTGTAGCTTTTATTTCCCAGCGGCCACAAAACAATTTTGGTGACAATGGTCAGGAGGATGATGGCGATGCCGTAGTTTGGAATGACACTGTAGATGAAGTTCATAAACCACAGCAGCGGTTTGGCAATAATACTGAACATACCGAACTGGACAGCCTTGCCCAGGTCGTAGCCCAGGGTGTTCAACAACTGCATGCTTTTGGGGCCGAAATACACTTTGTAGCCATAGCTCACGGATTCCCCGGGCAGGAACGTACGTTCAGGACGTTGAAGTTGACCGACAACGAGACCTTCGTCCTTGACGGCCAGCCTCACGGTTCCGTCCACGGGTTCGGCGGGAATGAGGCTGCGCATGAAATAACGGTCCTCGATGGCCAACCAGCTTAAGGATCCAGTGAGCCGGTTGTTGTCCTCAATTTTCTTTACTTTTATTTGCTCGAGCTTGCCGTTAAGCAAGACACTGGGGCCCTCAAAGGCATACCCGCCCTTCTTTTGCGGCAGTGCATGCTGAATTTCAACCATGGCACGATCTGTAAAGCCGTTGCCTGACCCGTTTCTAAAAACAAGCCCCAGGTCGATCAGATAGGTGTCCGGTGAAAAAGTAAACCGCTTTTCAACGACCACACCGCTTTCGGACTGCCAGGTAAAGGTCAGCGTACGCTCCATGTCGGTCACAGCGATCATGTCGCCGGGATCGTCTGCCTCAAAAACCGCCGTCTCAAGCCCGGGCAGACCGTTGCCGGCCAAAGACACCTTCATGTTCTGGCTGTTGATCTCCGGGTCGAGCAGGCTTTTCCTGGCCGCGTTCTTATCCGCACTTTCCCTGTAGTTCTCAAGTTCGAAACCCTTAAAAACCGCGCCATCCTCTGAGATGTGAACCGTATAAAGAGGTGTTTTTACAGTAATGATCCTGGCCTCAGCAGCCTCCTTAGAACTGGCCTTTTCCTCGGCAACAAAGGTATCAGACGCCTTTTCCGGCGCCTCGTTGGATGATGCAGTGGTGGATGCGGGCTGATTTTCCGCGGCAGGCTCTGTCATTCCAGCTGGCTGTTGCCCAACTTCTGGTTTTTCAACAAAGAAAAAATTCCATACCAAAAAAACAGCGAACGAAAGAGCGATGGCGATCAATACTCGGCCTTGTTCCATAATATTCTCCTGGAAATCTCTAGGTCCGGAACGGCGGACCTAGAGGTCTACGTCAAATCGGATAAGGGAAAGAGGAGTCGACCCTTGTGTCGGTCGATGTTTAAGGGTTTCCACAGGTTGGGTAAAAATTCAAGGAACAGGGTCAACCCCTCCCGGATTGAAGGGATGGCACCTTGAAATTCTTTTTAAAGCAAGTACGAGTCCTTTTGCGATCCCATAACGATCGATGGCCTCGTGTGCGTATTCGGAACAACTGGGGTAGAACCTGCATGCCGGCATCATCAAGGGAGATATGAATGTTTGATAGAGGGTGATGAGTGTAAGAAATATCTTTTTAACAAACACAGTATCTCTCAATTTTTTTAAACAAACTCTCGAGTTTTGTGAACGTCTCTGCCGACGTCAGTCCGGTTGCCGCTTTTTTCGCGATGATGTTAATGTCCAGATGCGTTCCGACTGTATCTTGTTTTAACCGAAAAAATTCACGAGACAACCGTTTGATCCGATTTCTGGTAACCGCATTCCCAACCCGCTTGGTTGCAGTAACGCCAAGGCGTGACCGCTGATGATGACCGGGAGCAAACAGAACGATGAAGTGCGAGTCGTGTACGCGTCGCCCGGTCTTTGAAAGGTGTACGAACTCCGGGCGTTTTCTTAGTCGGTCTGCCTTGGTAAATGTCTGCTTTGTCAACAACCAGTCTCTCTGCACCAAGAAGGCTCTTCTTTTCCGCCAAATAATTAATTGAAACCGATTAGCATTCCTTTCCGCTGATGCGGTTTAGGGGTTTTTCAAGGATACTCGGTTTTATACCGTCAACCGTTTTCTCCCCTTTTGCCTTCTTCTATTGATAATTTTCCTGCCCTGCTTCGTGGACATCCTTTTGAGAAACCCATGCGTCCGGGCGCGTTTGATTTTACTTGGCTGATATGTTCTTTTCATGCTTCTTTTCCTTGTATTATTGCTATTTATTTATATTCAAAAGCTTAATCAAGCGACCTAATCACAACTCAAGGTTGTTGTCAATAAAACTTTTATTGCGGGTCATCAGCTCATGTTTTCAAGAATATCGAACTGCTCCATATGAAATTCCGGATTGGGATAGACAACGACCCGTTTTTCAATCTGCCGCTCCAGGGCCAGAATAAGGTGGCTTTCCTCACCATAAAGCTGTTCGGCAATTTCAGGGTTGACCCTTAAGGTCAGTCGTTTGCCCAACATATCCCTGGAGTCGCGGATCACATCTCGGTATATATTATAACATATTGTTTTTTTAGATATTAAATAGCCTTCCCCCTCACAGTAAAAGCAGGGTTCACACAACAGGCGCGTGAGCGGCTTACGGATACGTTTGCGGGTCATCTGGATCAACCCCATCTCCGACATGGGCAGCACATTGGTCTTGCTCCGGTCTTTTTTAAGGGCATCCTGAAGGGAATTGAATACTTTTTCCTGGTTGGACTTTTTTTCCATATCGATAAAATCGATAATGATGATGCCGCCGATGTCCCTTAAACGGATCTGGTAGGCGATTTCCTTGACAGCCTCGAGATTGGTCTTGGTGATCGTCTCTTCAAGGTTGTGTTTGCCCACATACCTGCCGGTATTGACATCGATGGCCACCAGAGCCTCCGTATGTTCAATAACGATATACCCGCCTGATTTCAGCCACACTTTTCTCCTGAGCGCCCTTGAAATATCCCCTTCCAGATTATAGGCGTCAAAAATCGGTTCACGCCCCTCGTACAGTTCCACCGAATCCTTGAGGCTGGGCATGAATGTGTCCAGAAAAGAGAGGATGCTTTCATACCCCGTTCTCGAGTCGACAATCAGCTTTTCGGCCTCTTGAATAAGGAGGTCCCGCACCGCCCTGAGGCTCACCGACAACTCCTTGTGCAACAGGGAGGGGGCCGGCATACTGCTGTGTTTGTTTTTAATCCCTTCCCAGAGGTTTTTCAGAAATCCCATTTCATAGGCAAGCTTTTCCTGACGCACGCCTTCGGCTGCCGTTCTCACAATATACCCCAACTGTTCGGTTCTCAGTGAGGCGACAATCTCTTTCAAGCGATCCCTTTCCACGGGATCTTCTATGCGGCGGGATATGCCGATGTGATCAGATGTCGGCATCAGCACCAGGAAGCGTCCGGGCAGCGACACATGGGAGGTTATCCTGGCTCCCTTGGTCTCCATGGGCGATTTTGCCACCTGCACCAGTATTTCCTGACCTTCCGTTATAAGTCCCTCTATGTTTTGCCGGGCAAAAAAAGTGTCTTTCCGCCCATTTCCTTCGCGTCCCTCGGCTTCTTCGGAATTTTCAGGTTCGCTTTCTTCCTGTTTCTTTTTTTCGTTAAAGTAGCGTTCGACATCTTCGATACGCGCCCCAATCACGTCATCCACATAAATAAACGCCGCCTGCGTCAGACCAATATCCACAAAAGCGGCCTGCATGCCCGGCAGCACCCGCTGCACCCTGCCCTTATAGATATTCCCGGCGCTGTCGGTACCGTCTTTTCTTTCTATGAAAAGCTCGGCGATGGTGCCATCCTCCAACAGGGCCACGCGCGTCTCGTGGTCGGCTACATTGATGACAATCTGTTTATACATGTTCCCCCAACCCTTTGATTACGGTTGCCGTTTTCAGCTCATCCCGGGACAAGCCGAATATCTGGCTTAATATTTCATGGGGCCGCAGGGTCACACCGTTTTCCTTGCGGATCCGCACCTCTATTTTCTTCACACTTTTCAACACTATATGGGGCACTGCTTTTTTCAAGTCAAAGCTTTTTTGCCTGCCTTTTCGGTTTTGGCGCACATACAGGTATTCCCGACAATTGGAAAATCGCTCCAGATGACCGGATTCGAATACGCCTTCCTGTAATTCAACAGAATAGTTTTCCTCGGTGTCCTTGTCTGGTTTTCTCTTTTTGCTGGCCAGGGTGCATGTTTTCAGCGCGATCCCTTCCGGCAGCTCGGGTGCTAAACGCGACAGAATATCCTTGCCGTCCAGGTGCCCGGGGACGGTGATAAAAAGCCGCTCTTTGAGACTCTCGATGCCAACAGGCAGGGGGTCGTCAAAGGAGATTTTAGGCATGGGATGATACCCCTCGGAATATTTCACGGGGATCCTGGCGCGCCTCAGGGCGCGTATCATGATATTGGCCAACTCCAGGTGGGCAAAGTACTTTGCGCTGCCGGTTTTGGAATAGGCCAGTTCAAAGACCTTGTAGAATCCCGGCTCGTTCTCGACCACTGCGGTGTGGGTCACGGACCGATTTTCACACCGCTCGTGCAGGCGGGGCTGAATGGTTTCAAAATCACAGACACCACAGTCGTTGCACGGATTCCACCGGCAATCCAAAACCACCCGCTCATCATGGGCAGCCTGCCACTCTTGTACCAGAAAGGACTTATGCACCCTCATATCTATATGGTCCCAGGGAAGCGGTTCATCCAGATCCCTTTTTCGATTTACATAAAAAGGAACATCCATACCCGCTTCGGAAAAGGCGGTCTCCCACACCCGGAAATTGAAATGGTCACTCCAGCCGTCGAAGCGGCAGCCTTTCTGGTATGCTGTAATCAGTAGTTTTGACAGCCGTCGATCGCCGCGGGCCCAAAGCCCTTCGAGAAAACTGACATCCGGATTCTGCCACTTGAACTGAACCCCGGGCTTTTTCAAGCGGGCCCTCAGCCAGTTGATTTTTTCCCTGGATTCCTCAAGCGAAATCTGAGAGTGCCATTGAAACGGCGTGTGGGGTTTGGGAATAAAGGTGGTAACACTGACATTGATCTTGCCCGGTCGTCCCTTGTGGCCCTTAATTTTCCTCAAGTCTTCCACAAGTTCGACAATTCCCTCAAGATCCTGATCTGTTTCCGTAGGCAGGCCGATCATAAAATAGAGCTTGATTACCTGCCACCCCAGACCGAACGCATTTTTTACCGTTACAAGAATTTCTTCCCGGCTTATGTTTTTATTGATCACATTTCTCAACCGCTGGCTCCCGGCTTCGGGGGCAATGGTAAAACCGGTTTTCCGAACCCTTTTTATATGCGCCATCAACTCCGGCGTCAGCGTCCCGGCCCTCAAAGACGGCAGGGATACGGCCGTGTGATTTGATGCGTTCGCATCCATAAGCCCGGCCATGAGAGACGCGATACAACTGTAATCGCCGGTACTGAGAGAAAGCAGGGAAATATCTTCATAACCGGTGCTGTCCAGGGATGCCCGGGACATGTTCATGAGGGTCGCCTCCGAACGCTCCCTGACAGGACGGTAGATCATACCCGCCTGACAGAACCGGCATCCCCTGGTACACCCCCTGGAAACCTCGAGCCGCAGTCGATCGTGAACCGGTCTTCCAAAGGGAAGAATCGGGGTCGCTGGAAATGCGGCACCGTTCAGATCGGCCAGAACGGCCCTTTTAACCGTTGCGGGTTTTTGATCGGCTTCCTGAAAAGGCTGATCGAGCGCCTGAAAACCAGACGGGCTATAGCGTACGGGGAACCTGGCCGGTATATACACACCGGTAATGGAAGACCAGGCATCAAGGACCGCGGCCCTGTCAACAGCACCGGCTTTTTTTTGCGCAAGCCAGGCTTCCGCCATCTCGAGGACCGCCTCCTCGCCATCTCCGATGACAAACGCATCGAAAAAATCAGCCAACGGCTCCGGATTACAGGCACAAGGCCCCCCGCCCACCACAAGCGGAAAGGCCGGGTCCCGGTCACGGGCAAAAAAGGGAATCCCGGCCAGGTCCAGTATGGTTAAAATATTAGTGTAATTCAGTTCATACAACAGGCTGAAACCGATTATGTCGAAATTGTTCAAGGGGGTATGGGTTTCGAGACTGGTGAGAGGTGTTTGGGTCGAACGCAGCAGCGCCTCCACGTCTTCGGCCGGGGCAAACACCCTTTCCGCGGCAATATTCGGATGTCCGTTCAGAACATGGTATAGAATCTGAACACCGAAATGGGATGTTCCGATTTCATAGAGATCGGGAAATGCAAGCGCAAACGTAAGTGCTGTTTGCGACAGATCCTTGCGAATCGTGTTGATTTCACTGCCCAGATAGCGGCTGGGCCGCTCCACAAGGGGTAAGAGATCTTGAATGCTTTTTGGTATCATGTTATGTCACATTAAAAACAAAGCTGGGGCGTTGTCCACTGATACCACCCCCTTCATGGTTACCCTCTAATCAAAACCACGGTTGTCTGCCTGTTTTTAATGTTAATTTTTATATTAAAATTAAATAGCTTAGTGTTGGGTTCCGTTGCACACTATCTATAACAAATTAACTCTTATGATAAAACACATAATACGCACGAACATCATTATTGTCATTTTTTTTATAACCTTATGTCTACCGACGAATAGTCGGTCCGAGTACAACCGTCGGGATGCCATTGTCAGCGCAGTTGAAAAAGTAAGCACTGCTGTGGTCAATGTCAGCTCCGAATATGAAATTACCAGACAATCCCACCCGTTTTCGGGATTCGGCATGAACCCCTTCTTCGATTCGTTTTTCAAAGATTTTTTTGATCCGGGGTTCAGACAGAGCGACAAAAGAACCAGCCTCGGATCCGGGGTCATCATCGACGGGAAAAGAGGGTTCATCCTTACCAATGCGCATGTCATTGCCAAGGCCGAAGATATTTCCGTGGTGCTCCAGGATGAACGAACATTCAAGGCTCAACTGGTGGGCGCTGACCCGGATTCAGACCTGGCGGTTCTGCGCATCAAATCCGAAGAGGATCTTCCAGCCATTGAAATGGGCCTCTCGGACGACCTCATGATCGGCGAAACCGTCATCGCCATCGGCAACCCCTTTGGTTTCTCCCACACGGTAACCACCGGGGTCATCAGCGCCCTCAACCGCAGCATTCGCTCCAACGACACCATCTACCACAACTTCATTCAGACCGACGCCTCCATCAACCCCGGCAACAGCGGGGGACCGCTGCTCAATATCAATGGCGATCTGATAGGTATCAACACTGCCATCTATGTTAAAGCCCAGGGAATCGGTTTTGCCATTCCCATCAACAAGGCCCGGCGTATCATTACCGATCTTATCCAGTATGGCGAGGTGGTGCTCTCCTGGACCGGCCTGTTGCTGCAAAACATGGACCCGGACCTGGCCCGCTACCTGAAGGTTTCGGGAGAAAAGGGCCTGCTTGTCAAAGCGGTCGAGCCGGACAGCCCGGCCACACGCGCCGGCATCAAGAAAGAGGATATCCTCCAGGCCATTGAAAAAAGGCCGGTTTCTTCGATTTCGAGCTTTAACCAGGCGATGAGGGATTATCCCGTGGATTCCACCGTCCACCTCACCGTCCTGCGCAGAGGGAAAAAACTGACTATTGCCTTGAAAACAAGTGCCTACCCAGAGGAGCGCGCCCTGGATCTTGCCCACAACCTGTTCGGCATCCGGGTCGAATCCCTCTCCTCTAAAAACCGCAAGGCTTTCAGAATCAACAGCCCGGCAGGGGTTGTGGTGTCGGAAGTGATGCCCCAGGCCTACCTGGCCAAAATAGGTGTTGAACCGGGCGACGTCATCCGCCAGATGGATGATTTCAACATTGAATCGCTCGATGATTTTAAAAAAGCGATGATCCGCTGCCGCCAGAAAAAAACCGTTGTGCTCCTTATTCAGCGCGGAGAACAAGGGTACTACATCAGTGTCAAACTCTAAATTATTGGCAACAACAGCAGAGGACACAATGGCAAAACGAACGAAGATCGACGTCATATTGAATTCATCGGAACCCTGGGACGATGTGCTGATCAAGGGGTGGGTGAGGACGCGCCGGGACACCAAAACCTTTTCCTTTATCGAGGTCAATGACGGGTCCTGTCTCAAAAACATTCAGGTAATTGCCGACAGCACCCTGGGCAACTACGAAGAGATAAAAAAAATAACCACCGGTTCGGCTGTCGCCATTCAGGGCAAACTGGTGGCATCCCAAGGCAAGGGACAAAGCTGGGAACTTATCGCTTCCCAGGTAGCGATTGTTCACCTGGCGCCGGAGGATTTCCCGTTGCAGAAAAAACGGCACAGCGATGAATTTCTAAGAACAATCGCCCATTTGCGGCCGCGCACCAATAAATATGGGGCTATATTCCGTATTCGCTCCGAATTGTCCTACGCCATCCACCGCTTCTTCAAACAACGGGGATTTCGCTACATTCACACCCCCATTATCACCTCATCGGATGCCGAGGGTGCCGGTGAACTTTTCCGGGTCACCACCATGCCCCTTGACAACCTGCCGCTAAAAGACGGCAGACCCGACTACCTCGAGGACTTCTTCGGCCAAGAAACCGGTCTTACCGTTTCAGGACAGCTTGCCGTGGAAATGTTTGCCCTGTCCCTGGGAGACGTATACACCTTTGGCCCCACGTTCCGGGCAGAGAATTCAAACACCAGCCGCCACGTGGCAGAGTTCTGGATGGTCGAGCCGGAAATGGCCTTCTGCGACCTGGAGGGAAACATGGACCTGGGGGAGGAGATGGTTCAGAATATCTGCAGCACCATCATGCAGAACAGCAAAGAGGACATAGAGCTATTTGCCCGGTTTGTGGATAAAAGCCTTATGAAAACCCTCGAGGCCATTGTCGGATCACCATTTGTCAGGCTGCCTTACAAAGAGGCTGTGGACATCCTGAAACACGCGCATAAAAAATTCGACTTCAACATCAAGGACGGTTTGGATCTGCAATCCGAGCACGAACGCTATCTTACGGAAGAACACTTCAAGAAGCCGGTCATTGTTTACGATTATCCCAAGGACATCAAAGCGTTTTACATGCGCCTCAATGACGATGGCCAGACGGTGGCGGCCATGGATGTTCTGGTCCCCAAGATAGGTGAAATCATCGGCGGATCCCAAAGGGAGGAACGTCTTTCCGTCCTTGAGCAGCGGATTGCTGAAACCGGGCTTTCCAAAGAGAATTACTGGTGGTATCTTGATTCCCGGCGCTTCGGCTCGGTTCCCCACAGCGGGTTCGGTTTGGGGTTTGAGCGCCTTTTAATGCTGCTCACCGGCGCCGCCAACATCCGCGACGTGATTCCCTTTCCCAGGACGCCCAATAGCATTGAATTCTAATGTGTTTTCGCCGGATGGTGAACCAGTACCGACCGTATTAAATTCGAATCGGGATAACCCTCCGGCTTGGGATTTTGCCTCTGTCTTGTATATAGGCTTGAGGGCTATCTAGCGGCGCAGCCGTGTTATCTAAAGAATGGGTACCATTCTTTAGTCGCGGAGGCAGCGCAGCTTGGCCAGGTCCTCGGCGTAGCCATAAAGGTGCAGTCCCTTGCTCTCCACAACCATTTCGCCGTCATCCACACCGATCTCCGCCGCCATATAGCTCTTCAGGTTCTGGACCCCGGCCAGGTTGGCCGGCAGCCCCCCCCATAGATCCCACGACCTGAAATAAACGAAAAAATTGAGCTTGCCGTCCTGGATGCGCGTGTCAATGGAACGCAGACAGGGTGGATCCAGGAGGGTCATATCCGATGGATGCGCCACCTGCAAAACCATCTGGTTGTTGCGGTAACCGAAATTCTTATACGTATCGATGATCCATTCGATCTGGTTGAGAAAAAGTTCCTCATCCTCTTTGAAAACAATTTTCCCGTCCACTTCCCGCCGGTCGATGATCTCCTGGTTTTCTTCATCCCACCAGATCTTTTTGTTTCCGGAGATCGGTGCGCGGGTCAGTCGCTCACCGTACGTATAGGACTCGCCCGGTTCCTTATGGCCGGTCATCAGATATTCGATATAGGACCGCTCGTAACCGTCACCACCGTAGATATAGGCCTCTTCCACAGGGTTGGGAATGCCGCAAGCCGGCGGTATGTCGGGAATAAGGGGTTCGGTGTACGGGTGGATCACATGCCCGCAGAAATAGTCGTATTCCAACCGGGTTTGCCCGGCATATGACCCTCTGTCGATTGTAAACCGGCGGCCGTTGTCCAGAATGTCATGCACGGCCTGGAACCACAGATCCGGCAGGTCCCTCGCTTGTATATTATGTATGTTCATTGATTTGGCTCCCATCATTGATAATTGAGCGGCGAAGCCGCATTCCATAAATTTTCATGCTCAGATACGCTTAACAAAGCATGAAAGCCAATTATATTACCGATGTTTTCATCTGCTCATGTAAATAAGATGCATGAAAATTTATTTTTACATTTCTTTTACAAAATCAGTGGTAATTTCTACTTAAAGACCTTTTCTTCTTCTTCCCATATAGTATTATTCATAATCAATACAATTATTCACCAAGGAGATTTACCCCCCGATGAATTCAGCACTGCAGATCCTGGGTTATGGTGCATGGAACGGCGGTACCCTCACCGACAACGCCATGTATGAAAACAAAGGTATGTTCTTCAAGGGGAATATACCGGTAACCCATAAAACCATCGAAGAACGCATCGGTATCCGCACCCGTGTGGTGGCGCCCGATGATGTCAGAATTGGTACCATTTCCGTTGATGACCTCATGGAAACCAATGCGTTCGATCCCGCCCGGGTAAAGCTCATAATCGGGGCCACCAATGTGGGGGATGACAAATTCGACCCGGGACCGCTTATCCGTTACCCGTTCGACATCATCAAGGACAAGTGCCCGAATGCCACTGCCCTTGACCTGTATGCCGGATGCCCGGGCTACAATGTCTCCGTTGAACTGTTACTGATGCTTTCCCTCACCGGCTACCTTAAGGAGGGGGATATCTCCATTGTTGTGGGAGCGGAAAACATCCACCGCTGCAAAGCCTTCAAACCCAAGAACACATCCAACATCATCTTTGGGGACGATTCCGTGGCCACAGCCCTGGAAACAACCTGCAGCCAGGAAATGCCTCAAAACAACATTGAAACCAAGACATTTAAAGGGGCCCTGAAAAAGGATTTCACCGACCAACTGGCAAATATCATCTATAATCTGAACGGAAACGACAAAATTGACGGCATCATCATCGACAACAAACTGGGCATTCTTCCCATGCGGGTTCCGGCCATATCAGCCCGGGTGCAGCATTGCCTGGTCCAACACATGCACCCGGAACAGGCTGACCAGGCAACCAGTTTCAAAAGCCTCATGGGCCTGTATGAAAACCATGTAGATTCCTTTGCTTTTGACATCAACACCCTCAACGATGATCCCGAGCTCGTCAAAACCTTTGCCAAAACATACATCCTGTCGGGAAAACAAAAGAATATCATCTCTATTTATCTCCAACAGGATTATTCCGTGGAGGTGACTGTCCACAAGAGCGAATCGTATGAATTTACACAGCCGGAAAATGGCATCGTTGATGCCCGCACCAGAACCCATGGCTGCTTTGCCCCGTATATTCAAGCAGTTGAACGGGACGGTGAACTGTTCGGCGAAATGAACGGCAAGGGTGTTTTTCTCTATGCCACACGAGGTGCCCGCAGCCATATGGACGCCCTGCTTGGTGACAATAATCTTACTATGCAAAAGCTTGACCTTCTGGTCGAACACCAGGCCAACTTTGCCATGCTCCCCTTGACCCTGGAAAAAGTATTGGACGACGGCCAACCCGACCTTAAGCAGGATATCGTGGATTACCTGGCCAACAAAATGATCACCAATATCCATGAAAGGGGCAACTGCTCGGTGGTCTGTATGCAGCGATTGCCCTATGACCTGGCCAAAAGCGCGCTCAAACCGGACACCATCAACGGCTTGCCCATCAATCGCAACCTGGAAGCGCTCAGATCGGCGAAGATCATCCTCAACGATTCCGTGGGTGCAGGTATGACGCGCAGCTCTTTTCTGCAGCGCCTATAATAAAAATTTATACCAAAATTCAAAAGGGCAACCTATATAATTAGATTGCCCTTTTATAAATACTACAACTCAATTTTATAAATATTATTTATATATCCAGCGTATTTACCTCCAGGGCATTATTCTGGATAAATTCCCTTCTCGGTTCAACTTCATCCCCCATGAGAACCGTGAATATTTCATCGGTGTCCACCGCATCTATGATGCGAACCTGCAGCATATTCCTTTTTTCCGGATTCATGGTGGTCTTCCACAACTGATCAGGGTTCATCTCCCCGAGACCTTTGTAACGCTGAACGCTGATTCCTCTTTTTCCCTCTTCTATAAGATAGTCAAGTAAATCTCTCTTGTTATCAAATTCCAGGGGTTGTTTTTTCTTGCTTGGATCTTCATCCCGTAGGACAACATTGAAGGGCGGCGTGTCATACTTCACTATTTTTTTGCTGATAACCACAGCTTTTTGATAATCAGGCGAATAAACGAGTTTTCTTCCCATGATTATGGGTTTAACCTCGCTGATAAAGGGATTTTTAATTAAAATTTCCTTTTTCAATTCATCTGAGGGCATAATGATCATTTCAAACACATCATGGTCCTCGTTCAAAGCCAGTTTTTCAACAATGTATTGGCTGGCCTTGAGCTGTTTTTCCAGAAATTTCATTTTTTCCCTATCTTGCAGGTATTTTACACTTTCAACACCACAATTGATCATCAGTTCGACCAGGTCCGGATAAATCCCCCTTTTTTCCAGGCTGGACAAGGCCGTATAGTATTCGGACAAGTTTCCTATAAATACGAAAAGCTTGTGGTTGGTAATTTTAGACCCATTATCCCCCGCTTTGACATTTTTCTTTTCACAAACCCTCTTCAATATATAGTCGTTGTACTCACGTTCATCCTTGAGATACATCTCCCTTTTTCCCTTGCCTACTTTGAGTAAGGGTGGTTGGGCAATATACAGATAACCTTTTTCTATAATTTCAGGAAGTTGTCTGTAAAAAAATGTCAATAGAAGCGTGCGGATATGAGATCCGTCAACATCGGCATCCGTCATTATGATGATTTTATGATATCTTAATTTCTCAATATCATACTCTTCCCGACCGACACCCGTGCCCAGTGCCGTTATCATATTTTTTATTTCCTCGCTTCGCAGAATCTTATCGAAGCGGGCCTTTTCGACATTCAATATTTTACCCTTCAACGGTAAAATAGCCTGGAATTTTCTATCCCTGCCCTGCTTTGCAGACCCACCTGCCGAGTCGCCCTCTACAAGAAACAACTCCCGTTGAGCGGGGTCTGATATTTGACATTCAGCCAGTTTCCCGGGCAAGGTTGAATCAATTAAAGATCCCTTGCTTCTGGCCAGGTCCCTGGCCCTTTTGGCCGCATCCCTGGCCCGGGCCGCCTCAACGGCCTTGGCAATGATCTTCTTGGCAATTGTTGGGTTTTCTTCTAAAAAAACCCCTAATTTTTCATTTACCAGCGACTCCACCAAGCCCTTGACCTCGCTGTTGCCCAGCTTTGTCTTGGTCTGACCTTCGAATTGAGGGTCCATTATTCTGACGCTGATGATGGCTGCCAGTCCCTCCCTGACATCATCACCGCTTATTTTAGCCGTCAGGTTTTTAGGCAGATTCCCGTTGGTTGAATAGGTATTCAGCGTACGGGTAAGGGCCGCCTTGAAACCAATAAGATGAAATCCTCCTTCGACCGTGTTGATATTGTTGGCAAAAGAAAACATTTTTTCCTTAAAGGTATCATTGTACTGAATGGCCACTTCAATCTGTACGTTATTGCGCTCCCCTTCGATAAAGACGGGCTTGTGAAGCGGTGTGTGTCGCCTGTTTACATATTCAACAAAGGAAACAATCCCTCCTTTATAGAAAAATTCATCCTCTTTATCCGAGCGTTCGTCGGCGATGGCTATTTTTATCCCTTTATTCAAAAAGGCCAGTTCCCGCAGCCGTCGGACAAGAATGTCATAATTGAATTCAACGTTGTTGAATATATCAGCATCCGGAATAAAATGGATTTTAGTCCCTTTTTTCCTGGTTTTTCCGATGGTCTTCAGTTCACTGGTTTTAATTCCACGTTCATAGGTTTGATAATATACCTTTTTATCGGAATACACCTCCACTTCCAGAAAAGCGGACAAGGCATTGACCACAGAAACACCTACGCCATGCAGACCGCCGGATACCTTATAGGAATCATTGTCAAACTTTCCGCCGGCATGCAGTTTGGTCAATACGACCTCGACGGCGGGTACA
Source organism: Thermodesulfobacteriota bacterium (assembly GCA_039714495.1). Taxonomy (GTDB): domain Bacteria; phylum Desulfobacterota; class Desulfobacteria; order Desulfobacterales; family B30-G6; genus JAJDNW01. The sequence goes on along the minus strand of JBDLJD010000001.1, from coordinate 53,890 downwards.
TTTTCCGTTTTGTGAATCCCCACGGGGATCCCCCTGCCGTCATCCTCCACGCTGATGCTGTTGTCCGAATGAACCGTAACCTTTATTTTCTTACAAAAACCGGCCATGGCCTCATCAATGCTGTTGTCCACCACCTCATACACAAGGTGATGGAGCCCGGCCACATCCACATTGCCTATATACATGGAAGGTCTTAATCTTACCGGTTCAAGACCCTCCAATACATCTATACTGCTTTCATCATATATTGCTGTCATTATATTCTCATCGGCATGATTACGCTTAAATAGCTTTTATCATCCACCCCTTCGATAATACATGGTTTATCTTCACTATGAATATTCAACAGAACATTTTCACCTTCTATGGCATTCAGTATTTCGATAATGTACTTGGGATTGAAAGCAACATTGATTCTCTCCCTTTCAAACGCTATTTCCATATCTTCCTTGGATTCCCCTATCTCGGGATTGGTAGCACTCACCAGCAGACGGTTATCGTTAAAATCAAAAACAGCGCCCTTGTAGTTCTCTGATGAAAGAATGGACATGCGTTTCAACAGCATGGTGATCCTGTTTCTGTCGATCACGATGTCATGGACATCTTCTTTTTTTATAATGTCACTGTATTCCGGAAACTCCCCCTCCAGAAGCCTGATGATTATTATTTCGGCATCTTTTTTGACGATGAAATAATTATTCATTATGCCAATAGATACGACACCTTCGGAAGACAAGAATTTTGCAACTTCATTCAAACCTTTTTTGGGTATGATAATTTTACCCGTCTCGGGAAGATCCATCTTCGTCTCGAAAACATAATCACATTTGGACAACCGGCTTCCATCGGTGGATACGATTCTGACCCGTTGATCGTCTTCTCCATCAATTTTTTCAAAAAAGGCACCGTTGATATGGGCTCTTTTATCATCACTAGCACCGCTGATGATGATGCTCTTTTCGATCATTTTCTTCAAGGGAGCTGATTCGATTTCGAAAAAAGTAACATCGGCAATATTGGGGTTGTCCGGAAACTCATCCGGATCCATACCGACGATGTGATACTGAATCGCTTGGCTGCCTATTTCAATCCATCTATTGTCCACTTCATGGACGTTAATATCATCACTTGGAAATTCCCTGACGATTTCGAAAAATTTTCTGGCGCTGATGGCTATGGATCCGGGATTATCTATCTGGGCCGGGTAGGTTCCCTCGAGCCCGGTTTCCAGATCGGTGGCCATCAGGGTTATTCCATTCTCCGCAGCTTTTATAAGGATATTTTCCGTTATTGCCAGATTGCTTTTGCGGCTGGTCAATCCCTGTATCTTTGAGAGAACGTCCAGTATATCCCCTTTTTGTATTGTAAATTTCATATCTATTCCTTATTTAAATTTAAAATAAGTATAAGTATAGAGTGTCAATAAAACTAATAAGTCTATAATAAATTGACTATATTTAATTTAATTTGATAAAAGGTTTTCAATAAATGTGTTGAATACGTATAAAGAACAGCCCGGTTGTGTACATTTTTCAAGGCGATGTTCATAAGTGGATATTTATTAACAATGAATGAAAACATTGTATTCTAAAAAAACGCGAAATATACTATATATTGTATTAAGTAATATATTAAATGAAGATATATAGCCTGCTACTCAAAAATATACAAGAAAATTTTAACCTAAAACGGGCAGTTAAATAAACCTTCCATGAAATTTATTGCCGACTTTCACATCCATTCAAAATACTCTCGCGCAACCGCTAAAAATTTAGATCTTGAAAATCTTTATATATCAGCTCAGCTAAAAGGTATACATGTCATCGGGACAGGTGATTTTACCCATCCCGGATGGTTTGACGAAATTGAAACAAAGTTAATACCGGCGGAGGAAGGCCTTTTTAAACTGAGGGAGGATATAGCTACATCCTTAGACGAACATGTTCCAGCTGCCTGTAGGGGTGATGTGCGATTTGTTCTGACAACGGAAATAAGTAATATTTATAAAAAAGACGGGAAAACCAGGAAAAACCACAACCTGGTCTTTATCCCCGATCTTACCATTGCTGCGTCCTTTAATAAAGAATTGGAAAAAATAGGCAATATCCACTCCGACGGAAGGCCTATCCTGGGCCTCGATGCCAAACATCTTCTTGAAATTGTTCTGAAAAAATCTGAAAAAAACTTTTTAGTTCCCGCGCATATATGGACACCCTGGTTTTCTATTTTGGGATCTAAATCAGGATTTGACACCATAGAAGAATGTTTTGAAGATCTGACGCCTTATATTTTTGCCGTTGAAACGGGTCTTTCCTCTGATCCCCCCATGAACTGGCGGATAAAATTCCTCGATGATATGACATTGATATCCAATTCCGATGCCCATTCGCCCAGTAAACTGGGTAGAGAGGCGAATATGTTTAATACAGAACTATCCTTTAAACATATCCGCCAGGCCATGGAAGAAGGGGACCCTTCAACCTTTCTGGGAACGCTGGAGTTTTATCCTGAAGAGGGCAAATATCATCTGGACGGACACCGGAAGTGCAATGTGCGCTCCTGGCCGCGGGATACCATAATCCATGAAGGTATCTGCCCGGTCTGCCATAAACCCATGACCCTGGGAGTGCTGTACCGGGTCGAAGAGTTGGCGGACCGTGAAGAAGGCATCCAGCCCGAAAAAAGACATGCCTTTCAGAGTATAATACCGTTGAGAGAAATACTTTCGGAAATATTGAGTGTGGGCCCCAATACCAAGAAAGTGTCCTATCATTATGACCGTCTGTTAGGCCAACTCGGGCCGGAGTTGGATATTATCAATTTCCTTGATGTTGATCAGATAGAAACCGTTGATTTGCCGTATTTTAGTGAAGCCATCCTGCGCGCCCGCCGAAACGAGGTGAAAGTCCATCCAGGATATGATGGTGAATTCGGTAGAATTTCCCTTTTTGACGCCAAAGAAAAAGAGACCCTGTCCGGGCAGAAAAAGCTTTTCAATATTCCCAAGCAAGAATCTAAAAAAAAAAACTCCCCCAAAGGCCGTCTTTTTATCAAGAAGAAAACCGGTAAAAAAAAAAAGACGACAGCTAACCAAAAATCTATTCTCAATAAACAACAGCAACAGGCCGTTCTTCATGGAAAAGGCCCCCTGATCATCGTTGCCGGTCCTGGAACGGGCAAAACCCTGACCATAACCCATAGAATAGCGCATCTGATCGACAGCCATCAGGCAAAACCCGATAATATTCTGGCGCTTACCTTTACCAACAAAGCTGCCGAAGAGATGCACCATCGGCTTAAACAGATATTAGGGGATAAAACAAAAGCCCCGCTGGCGACGACATTTCATGCTTTTTGTGTCCAAGTGCTCCAGGATATGGAAAAAATGAATTCTTTCAGGATAGTAGATGAAAACGAAAGAAGGTATTTTTTCGAACAGGCAGCCAATAGTCTAAAAAAGGCACGTGTCGATATCGGCATAAAATTAGGTGACCTGGCCAACTGGGTGGCTGGAGAAAAGCAGCAGATCCGCGGACCTCATAAACGGCCCGGCACCATCAAAGACGTTTCCCAGAGGCTATTTCAACAGGTTTATATAAATTATCAAAACCAGCTATCAAGGGACCATCTGTGGGACTTCGAGGATTTGATTTATAATGTGGTCAAGATATTTGATGATTCCCCGGAGCGGGTAAATCGATTTCAAAAACAGTTTAAATATATTTTTGTAGATGAATATCAAGACGTTAATTTTGCACAATATCGCATTATAAAACACCTGGCCCCGCAGAATGCCAACATCTGTGTCATTGGGGATCCTGACCAGTCTATCTACGGGTTCAGAGGATCTGATGCGCGTTTCTTCAACCGGTATACCAAAGACTATCCCCAGGCGCTTTCCATCAATCTGTCCCGAAATTACCGTTCGGTGCAGGTGGTGCTCGAAGCCTCGCAACAGATGATAGGGTCCACCAAGGAGGGCCGGGACGCTATAAAAATTTTTTCGAAGATCGATGGACCGGAAAGCATCAATGTTCTACCCTGCGCTGACGAGCAGGGTGAAGCCGTGGCCATTGGAAAAGAAATTGAGCGTATGGTCGGTGGGTTGGGGTTTTATTCCATTGATTTCGAGAAAACCGACACAACCATGGAGGATTGTTCTTTTGGCGATTTTGCCGTGTTGTTCCGGACCGGGCGCCAGTGTGAGGTGTTTGCCGATGTGCTCAAACGGGCCGGCATACCGTTCCAGGTTGCTTCCAAGGATGAAGCATTTTCTGAAAAAAGTGTAGACTTTACCCTTTCCTTTCTGAAAATAATTGAAAAAACAGGATCATATATGGATATGGAAAGGATTTTTAAATATGCGGGGTCCGGTCTGGGACCCAATACCGTACAGAAATGGAAAAAATGGGCATTTGAAAACAACTACGCTCTTCTGGAAGCACTGGACAACACCCGTCGTTTTCCGGTGATTGGGATGAAGAAGGAGCGCCAGCTAAAAATCGTTAAGTTTATTGATAAAATAAACACTCTTCGCCTGCAAATGAAGGGATTAACCCCGCAACAGAAAATAAGGTTTATACTGGACAACAGCCAGATTCGTGAAAAAGCGGCACCCGACAGGGAATCAAGGGCTGCACTGGAAAAATTCGTCGAGCATTCAAATCAATATCCCACAACGGCTGTGCTTTGTCAGACAACATCGCTGCAGACAGACACAGACCTGTTTGATGCCAACACTGAGAAAGTATCCCTGATGACCATGCATGCATCCAAAGGACTTGAATTTCCAGTGGTTTTTGTGAGTGGTTGTGAAGAGGGCTATATTCCTTTCAAACCGCAGAATGGGGATGCCGAAAATATAGAGGAGGAGCGCCGACTGTTGTATGTGGCCATGACACGCGCCAAGCAGGCGTTGTTTTTAAGCTATGTGAAAAAACGCACGGTTTTTGGAAAAAATGAATCAAGGGAACCATCCAGGTTTATCCGTGACATCGAACAGAACCTTAAAAATTATCATCGCGTGGCTGAGGGCCGCCCTCGTAAAAAGGGTCACACCCAGCTGGAACTGTTTTCCATATGAATAAGTTAGGTTGTCTCGCCCTGTGCATGATCTTGTTATTGAAAACGGCTCCCGTTTTTGCCGACATTTACATGTATCTGGACAGTGATGGGATCCTTCATTTCACCAACACCCCCACATCATCGAACTATAAATTATACATCAAGGAAAAGCAGAAAAAATTGCCGTCAGAAGAGCCTGTGAATCAATATGATCATCTGATCAGCGAGGCCTCGCATATTTCAGGTATTTCTTTTGCTTTGATAAAGGCCATGATTCGTGTGGAGTCAAACTTCGATACCAAAGCCGTATCAAAAAAAGGCGCCAAGGGCCTGATGCAGATCATGCCTAAAAACTATGACTCCCTTGATATCGACGACCCGTTTGACCCCCGGGAAAATATTTTAGGCGGGTCAAAATACTTTCAAATGATGATGGATCGCTACAATGGCAAGCTCCCCCTGGCGCTGGCAGCCTACAACGCCGGACCAACCGCCGTTGACCGTTATCGCGGCATTCCGCCCATCAGGGAGACAGAGGACTATGTTAAAAAGGTGATCAATTATTACCACGTGTTCCAAGAAAAATGAAACGTGACGGTTATGCATGCATTGGCGCATGCATAACCGTCAAATTTCATTTTTATATTTCCGCATCAACCCCCTGATTTGGTCATAGGTAAGCCCCAGTAATTTTGCGGCCTTTTTCTGGTTGTGCCGAGCTGCCACAAGGGCTTGTTTCAGCATGGATATCTCCAGGTTATGGACCGCCTCTTTGAGAGGCAGGTTTGTGTGGGTGATGTTTCCCCTGTTTTCCAGGCGTTCTGATAATTCCGATGAGACCGGTTCTGACGGTTCATCGGGCAGCAAATAAGGCGATTGAAACGGCTCAAAATCCACGTGGGTGATCCGGGGGCCGGCCGACCGGTAAACACCCCGCTCGACAACATTTTTTAGTTCACGCACATTCCCCTTCCAGGGATGTTTTTCCATTTGCGAAAGCACCGCTTCACTGAAGATGGGCATCTCTTCCCAATTCAACTCATAGGCCATGCGGCGGGCAAAATAGTCGGCCATCAAAGGGATATCCCCTTGGCGCGCCCTTAAGGGGGGCAGGAAAAGCACCTCGAAAGATAACCGATCCAGAAGGTCCCTTTTAAAAGTGCCCTCACGGGTGAGGCGCAGAAGGTCTGCATTGGTTGCACCGACAATACGCACGTCCACATCTACAGGTGTGGAGCCGCCCACCCTTTCAAAGGTGCCGTATTCCACGACGCGCAAAATCTTTTCCTGGGTTTCCAGAGGAATCATGCCGATTTCATCCAGAAAAAGAGTGCCGCCGTCCGCGGCTTCGAACCGTCCCTGGCGCAGGCCGGTAGCACCGGTATAAGCGCCTTTTTCATGCCCGAAAAGCTCTGACTCGATGAGCGTGGGTGAAAGCGCTGCACAATTCAAGGCCACAAAAGGTTCCTGCCAGCGCAAAGAGAGGTAATGCAGGCGCGAGGCTGCCAGTTCTTTTCCGGTGCCGCGCTCTCCCATCAAAAGCAAGGGGCGATTGATCGGCGCCACCCGGGAGAGTTTTTCCTGGAAGTCGAGAAAGGCTTCGGACTGCCCGATGGCATCCATGTCTATGGTCTTGGACGGCGAAGGCATTGTCTGATTTATTAATAATTACCATTAAGTGGTTGTATTTGCCAAAACATGGTAAAATATACCATATTGGGTAAACCAACACAATGTAAAATTTTATCTGAAATAACAAGGGGATATTGTGTTTTTCTCCAGGATGGCACAGTTTCTGCTCATTGTGAAATCTAAAGCGAGCGCTTACAGACCACAAGAGAAGCAAGCCAATGCAATGACAGGAGAAAAACAATGGGTATTTTTACACGTTTCAGGGATATCATAAGTTCGAACATCAACACCATGCTGGACAGGGCGGAAGATCCGGAAAAACTGATCAAGATGATGATTCGAGAAATGGAAGACACCCTGGTGGAAATAAAGGCCGCCTGTGCGGGGGTACTTGCCGGCCGTAAAAAGCTAAACCGCCGGTTGAGCGATGTGGAAAACCGTAGGGCCTACTGGCAGGAGATGGCCAGCCTGGCGGTTGATAAAGGCAGGGATGACCTGGCCAGGGAGGCCCTGGCTGAAAAGCGGCGTTTTGCCGAGATGACGGAAGCGATCAAACGGGAACTGGAAGAGCACGATGACATGGTGGAGCAGTACCAAAATGACATCCGCCAACTCGAGGACAAACTTCACAATGCCAGGGAAAAACAGCGTATGCTCATCCAGCGGCATATTCGGGCGCGCAGGAAAAGAAGGGCCCAGGAAGAAATCCGCCGTATGGACAATTTTGAAACCATGAATCGCTTTGACAACCTTGAAAACCGGATCGAACGCATGGAGGCCGAGGCCGACCTGGTTAATTTCGGCCGGAAACCGACCCTCGAGGAAGCATTTGACAATCTATATGTGGATAATGATATTGAATCAGAGCTGGCGGCCCTGAAGTCTTCCCGCAAGGAAAAGGAATCCGTTTAGGAATAATTCATAAGCCGCTAAAACCCCTTCACCTGAATTTTCTATGAAATGTGATACGGTTTTTATTAAGTATCATTGAAAAGCCCAGCTAGGAGAGAGTATGACCCCAGTGCTCATTGTTGCCATTGTTTTCGGCGGATTCGTCATGTGTATTGCCATCATTGCCGGGACAATTCTCATGGGAATGCGCATGCGGCAGGGCGGCCTGTCGGCCAAAAGTCGAAAAGATCAGGCCGAAGAGGCCCGTCTGATCCAGGAACTGTACCAGGGGTTTCAGGAAATGGAAAAGCGGGTGGAGAGCCTTGAAACCATTTTGATGGACTACCATAGAAAGGATCGACCGTCATGAGAAGATGGAGACATAGATATCAGGGACCGCTGTACCGCTCAAGGGACGGCGTTATCCTCGGCGTGTGCCGGGGGGTGGCAGACTACTTCAACCTCAAGGTGTTCTGGGTGCGCGTCATAATGCTTGCCCTGTTCCTGGTCAGCGGCATCTGGCCCATGGTTTTTATCTACCTCGTGGCCTCTCTGCTGATGAAGCCGGAACCCATACGGCCCCTTGAAACCGAAGATGAAAGAGAGTTTTACGACAGCTATACCTATTCGCGGGCCAGGGCCGTGGGGCGCCTGAAACGGCGGTTTCAGAATCTCGAGCGGCGTATTCGCCGTATGGAGGACACGGTCACGGCCAGGGAATTCGACTGGGAGCGGAAGTTCCACACATAACATCGCCTCGCGGCGATGTTATTCAATATCTATAGAAGATTCGAAGGCAACATAATCCTGAATACCCGTCGCAGCAAGGCCGGCCACATTGCTATGCCATAGGGCAGACCGAAAGAACCGGGCATGGAGATTGGCGGGATACCCGGTCTGTGGTGGAACCGGCCAGCAGGGTCTCGATGAGGTTGTGGCCCCTAATACCCAAAACGATCAGGTCCATCTGGTTGAACAGAGCGTATTTGGTAATTTCTTCAAAAGGCCTGCCGGCCAATATAACCAGTTTGGGCTGACACCAATTGTAGGATTCTTCCGGCAGCATGCGTCGCAACTGTTCCCTCTTTTCTTCGTGTTCGGGGTTTTCAGCATCCGCCCCCACTTCACTTTTTACCAAATCCTTATAATCAGTGGTTTCCATGACATGCACCAGGTGGAGCTCCGATTCAAATTCCTGGGCCAGGCTGAGCCCGTATTGAAAAGCCAGGTTGGAATCCTCTGAAAAGTCGCAACCCACCACTATGCGCTTGAACATGGAAACCCGACCGTTTTCCAGGCTGCGGACAATTAAAAAGGGGCATTCCAGAGAACGCATGAGCCTTCCGGTAACCGACCCTAGGATGACCCGTTTTAGGCCGGTGCGTCCCTGGGTGGCTGAAATCACCAGGTCGATGGCGTGTTCGGCCACCATACCGGTAATTTCATCGGCCGGGTGACCGATGGAGATCAGTGCCTCCCAGTCAAAAGATGCCAAACGCATGTTGTCCTCGATCTGTTCTCTGGCAAAGGTAACGGTTTTATCTTGAATCTCGATGGGTGCGAAAAGCACCTCTCCGTATGCCACGGTGGCTGTCAGATCGACAACGTGACAGACGTACAACTTGGCGTTGAATTCTTTGGCCAGCGCCGCACCGTATGTCATGGCGGTGTTGGAATGGTCCGACAGATCCGTGGTGCACAGAATGTTTTTAAAACTGATTTTCATAATGACACCTCCTATACCGGTTGTTGTTGTTGTTTTGTTCCGATACAAACGTGCCAATTACCAAAGAGAGGAATTGAAGCTGCTGGAGCAGAGGGTACGTTCAATCAATAGCGTTCAGAGTCTAGAACAGTATTAAAACGTACCCTATAATAACCGATTTTGTCGATATTGTCCAGAACATAGGTGTTTCTGTAGTATCAGAGCATGAGGTCGTTCTCGATGACGGTACCCTGTTTCACGACGACTGGCGTGTTGGACTGGTTTTTTATGGCCACCCTTCCCTTGATCACTACATTTCCTTCAAAAAAAATATCGCCGGAAATATCCAGGGATGCGCATTCCACCAGGCTGGGAACCCCGTGGCTGAAGCGCGCGTTGTACATGTCGATGTTTCCGAAAAACACCGGATCGAGGCTGATCTGAATGCGGTTTAATTGTCTGGCGGGGTTTTTCACGACGTTGAAGTCCGGGGTCATATGATAGCAATCGGACTGTATGGCCAAAAGGTCGGTGCAATTTTTTACCGGATAGAAGCGATCATCAGATATTTGGGTCACGGCAGCCTGCTTGAAAAGAGATATGGCCGACCCCATGGCCGTTTCGACCTGATACACCTTGGGACTGCTTTCGTTGCGGGGATCGAGGGGCTTGGGGTTCATAATGATGGGCAGCTTGAGGGCGCCCTTTTTTTGGATGAGCGCATACAATTGAGACAGGTTTACCCAGATATTGTTGGTGTTGAAGTGTGCGTAGCGCCGGATGTCCTGAAAGGCTTTGATCTCATCTTCCGGGCACTGGGCGATTTCCCTTAAGATAATACGGCCGTCTTTGTGACGGGCGATGTGGCCCCCTTTGCGGTCGGCAGGTGTGCGCCGGGCAACCTCCATCATGAAGGGCAGCTTAAGGGAGGAAACGTACCCCAAAAGGGATGGATCCAGGGTTGCACCAAGGTTGTCTGAATTGGAGATAAAGGCGTAGGCAATGCCTTGTTCCAGCAGCTTTTCAAGCAGGCCCGAAGCGTACAGGGCAATGTAAATGTCGCCATGTCCGGGCGGGTTCCACTCCAATTCCGGATTGTTGGGCCAGGATGCCGGGCTGAAATCGGCTCGGGATATTTTAGGGAATTTATTTTGTACGAAACAGAGCGGATCCGTCGTTTTGGGGATATCAGCCAGGACCTTAAGGGTGTCCGCATGGGTGTTGAAGGAGTTCATGAGAACCAGACGGGCCCCTGTTTTTTCGGATTGCCTCAACTTTATTTCCAGAAACGACAGCCCGTCTTTCACCTTGATGAGCGATTTGGCCCGGGTCAGGCCCATGCTGGTTCCCAATCCGCCGTTGAGAACGACGATAGCTGATTTCTTGAGGGCTTTTTGGCCCGCGCTCCTGTACTTTGAAAGTGTGTCAGCCGCCTGAACCTCTTCTGGCGGTATGGGTGCGATATCGCTTTCCGGCATAAGCCCGGTCTCACCGGCGATGACCTGGCGATAATAATGGCAAAAGGTTTCGATGACCGGAGGCGCCAATCCGGCCTTTTCCATCTTTTCGACAAAAGCGGACAGATTGTTATTCAGAGTGGGCATGGCATTTCTCCGTTTGGATGAAAAAAGAATCACGAAAACACGAAATTCAAAATGCACGAAATAATACGTTCTTTCGTGTTTTCATCTTTTCGTGATTTCGTGATGAAAATTCTTCTTTGTATCCTTTGTGCCTTTGTGGTTTTTATGGGGCTTATACGACCGGCTCGATCCATCCCATGGGGTCTTCGATTTTGCCGTACTGAATATCCTGAATGGCATCGAAAAGGCGCTGGGCAACCGGTCCGACATTACCGTCGCCGATGGGGATAACCTTGTCTCCGTATTTGAGTTCACCCACGGGTGAGACCACGGCCGCCGTTCCGGATCCGAATATTTCCGACAGCTTGCCCGAAGCCTGGGCCTGCATGACTTCATCGATGCTGATTTTTCTTTCGGTGACCTTTATGCCCCAGTGCTGGGCCAGCCGGATGACCGAGTTGCGGGTGATGCCGGGCAGGATGCTGCCGCTAAGCTCGGGGGTGACGATTTCGTCGTCAATAACGAAAAAGATGTTCATGGAACCGACTTCCTCGATATATTTCTGCTCCACCCCGTCCAGCCAGAGGACCTGTGTGTAGCCTTCATCATGGGCCTTGTCGCCGGCCAGCAGGCTGGCGGCATAATTGCCCATGGTTTTGGCCTCGCCGACCCCCCCCCTGACAGCCCTTACATGGTCTTTTGAAACCAGGATCTTAACCGGGTTGAACCCTTCGGGATAATAGGCGCCCACGGGGGATAAAATGATGAAAAACCGGTAGGTAAAGGATGCACGCACCCCCAGAAAGGGATCGGTGGCTACAATGGTGGGCCGGATGTAGAGGCTGGTTCCCGGCTGACTGGGAACCCAGTTCTTTTCGATGGTCAAAAGCTGTTTGAGCGCATCCAGGGCAACGGCCTCGTCGTGCTCGGGAATGCAGAGCAGTTTGGAAGAGCGGTTCATACGCTTGAAATTGTCCAGGGGCCGGAAAAGCTGTACGCCGCCCGCGTCGGTACGGTAGGCTTTCAACCCTTCGAACACCCCCTGGCCATAGTGCAGCACCATCGTGGAGGGGTCCATAGGGATGGAGGCATAAGGCTCGATTCTGGGATTGTGCCACCCCTTTTCAACGCCGTAATCCATGTTGAACATGTGATCGGTGAATATGGTGCCGAAACCGAGGTTGGTCTCATCCGGTTTAGGTTTCAATGTCTGGGATTTTGTAACGGTTGTTTGCATCATATCCTCCTTCTTTGAAAAAGATGCCAGAGTAAAGCATGGCACTATGATTAATGACCTCTTTGCAGGATTATTCACATAGCACATATTTACTATAAATCAAGTAGATTGTCTATTTTCGAGCCCTCGAAAAAAACGCACACCCAAGAGATCGTGATGCCGCTATGTACGGCATCAAGAAAATTAGGCAACGTACTGTTTAGTATTTGACAAGAAATGGTCTCACGATATAGTATTTTTTTACCAGCAATTATCGTAATCTCTTCAAACGTCGGCCCATATTTTTGGCACGTACTGCCATAACTAGCGAGCGTTAACTTTCTATCCTTGTTAAAAGTGCTGTAGTGTTAGAAGCTTTATGGTGAACGGATAGTTCCCTAAAGGCTTAAAACATTTTTACCTCTGAAGAACGTGACCCATTCTTTGTTCCAGAATTGCGACCCATAACAAAAAAGGAGGTTACCATGAGGATGACGAGCTCAGTAAAAATTGGTTTTATTTTTCTGTGTATGGCGCTCATGTTTTTGGCGGTACCCGGGCCGGATGCGCAGGCCGCGGACAAACTCGGCTGGGTCGGACCGGTTTACACGGAGTTGGCCGAGAGCCTGACAAGGGGATTTAAGGCCTATTATAAAAAGACCTATGGCAAGGATGTGGATATCACATTCGTAAAACCGGGCGGTTGGCCGGTGTGTCTTGATAAGGTAAGGCTGTGGGGTGGAAAACCGGATGCCGATATTTTTTTGGGTGCCGGTGCTCCGGCCCATGAAATTGCCAAGAAAGAGGGCTTGATCGTTCCCTACAGACCAAAAGATTGGGATATGGTGCCAGCCAAATGGGGCGGCATGAAGGTAAAGGATCAGGATGATTACTGGACCTGTTTTGCACCCTGGATTGTCACCAATCTGTACAACCAAAAGGTTTTGAAAAAATTGAGACTGCCCCCCCCAAAAACCTGGCATGATCTGTTAAATCCCATATACCGTGGAAACATCGTACATACATTACCTTATGCATCCGGAACCATGCATGAAACCATTGAAATCTTAATTCAGGGCTTCGGAGAAAAGGAGGCCTGGAGATACCTGCGGCTTTTGGCGGCACAATTGGCCCGTTTTTCCACCGGTAGTACCGATACGACCCAGCTAACGGCCCGCGGTGAGGCCCCTATCGGCATCGCTCAGCCGCAAATGAACGCCATGGCCGCGCGTAAGGACGGCTATCCCGTACGCGATCTGTTACCTGAAAAAACCATCCTGGTACCGGAAGCGGTGGCGCTATTGAAGGGCGCGCCCAATGAAAAGGTAGGCAAGATTTTTCTGGACTGGCTTTTCAGTATGGACGGGCAAAAATCTGTTCTGGAGGGTCGCTACTTTGCTGCCAGAAAAGACATCAAATTCTCCGTGTGGGAAAAGGAAGGCGTCGAAATGGCCAAACACGCCAAGAAAGCCTTAGGCGTTGATTCTTTCTGGGATCTGAAAGTCGGGTTCATCGAATACGACCTGGATTTGGCTGCTTCGAGATGGGACGAGGTCAATAAAAAATATGAATATGAAATCTACCGCAAATGGGGCAAACTGAAAAGCAGTCTGTTCCTGATTGAAGAAGTGGAAGGTGAAATAGCTGTGGCCAAAGCTGAGAACATGAGTGTGGCCAAGGCCGAGGCTAAAATAAAAGAAGCCCGGGAACTATTTGAATACCAGGGCAAGTACGCAGCGGCAAGGTTGGCCGCGTCAAAGGCACGCGCTCTGCTGGTCTCCCCATAAAGACTGACTGGACCAAGGTTCTTAATCCGATATATCTGTGTGGACAAACATGGTTTTGTCCACACAGATTTCTATTGCTACGTAAGGATGTGATATGTTTAGGGGGCATACCTATTTAGCGGCATTCTTGTGGCTTGTAATTGCCTTTCTTGTAATTTATCCGTTGTCAATCCTGGTGGGAGAAAGCTTTAAAATCTCCGGAACCGACGCCCGGGGCCTCGGCAACTATCTGGAGTTTTTCAAGGACACCTATTATTTAAAGTGTTTTGGCAATACCTTGCTTCTGAGCACTTTACTGTTGCTTACCACCACCGTGTTCGGTATTCCGCTGGCGTATATTCTGGCACGGTACCAGCACTGGGGCAAGACTGTTTTCACGGCATTGATTTTGTTACCCATTGTTTTGCCTGCCTTTGCCGGTGTATTTGCATTCATCATTTTTTTCGGCAAGTACGGCACACTGAATCTGCTCCTGATGGATATCGGACTGATCGAGAAGCCCATCAACTTTATATATGGGATCCATGGATTGGTATTCATCCAATCCCTGCACATGCTGCCCTTTATTGTTTTGGGTCTTTCGGCAGGGTTCACCAACATCGATCCCTCATTTGAAGAAGCCGCCGAAGTAGAAGGGGCTGGAGGAATTCGCCGGTTTTTCACCATCTCCCTGCCGCTCTGCACACCCAGTTATCTGGCGGGTGCTGTTCTGGTATTTTTATGGCCTTTCACAGACTGGCTGACACCCCTTATTCTGGGACAGGTGGATATCCTGCCCTCGGTGTCCTATATCAACATCGCCTATCATTTTACCGATATACACCGCAAATATATGGGAATCGTAGCGGTGGTGGTGTCGTCCATAGTATGCATTTCTCTGTTTCTGCTTGCCCGGTGGTGGGTTGAAAAGCGCAAGTATACCGGTCTTTCCAAGGGGACGACCTCCGAGGGTCGGGTGATCAACCCGGGTCCTGTCATGAAAGCCTGCGCCTATGTATACATGATTTTTATCTCATTCCTGGTCTTGCTGATTCCGGTCGTTTTAGGTCTGGCTGCTTTTTCCAGGAGATGGGTATTTGAGGCCTTTCCTACCTATTGGACCCTTGAAAACTTCAGGGTTATCCTGCTGCAGAGTCCAGGCCTGATAAAAAACTCTTTCCTCTTCAGTGGAATTGCCTTGATTCTCGGGGTTTCCTTTGGACTTCCCGTAGCCTATATCATTGTCAGAACACGTGTCCGGGGTAAAGATGCCCTCGACTTTGTGATTACCCTGATGCTGGCATTTCCCGGCATTGCGATTGGTGTCAGTTATCTTTTGGCTTTCTGGGATACCATCCCCTTGGCAACCTATTGGATCATCATGCCCTTGGCCTTATTTGCAAGACGCCTTCCCTATTTTTTACGGATGGCACACGCCTCCTATTTACAGCTGGATCCATCTCTTGAGGAGGCCTCGGAAGTTTCCGGAGCCGGTAAAGTCCACACCTTTTTTCATATTTCGCTCCCCTTGCTGCTCAAAGGCGTTCTGGTGGGTGTGGTGATGTTTTTTATCATGGCATTCCAGGAGATCTCAACAGCGGTATTTCTTTATCGGGGGGGATGGGAAACACTACCCATCGGTATCTATTTGAACTGGCATCGCGGCATGGAATTCGGTATTGCCGCGGCCATGGCCTTTTTAATGATCGTCATCACCTTCATCCTTCTCCTGATCATATCAAGAATCAGCGGGGGGGTTCTCAAGGCTGCTTGGGGGGCTGCCGACTAAACCCCATAGTTGCATAAACAACATGGCAAAGAATAGATAATGAATTGTTATTATACGCAATATCGTAGCGATAGCGCCGTTTCAAGGAGAAAGTTTTCATGGCCTTTATAGAAATTAAAAGCCTGCTCAAGCGTTATAAAGACGTCGTGGCAGTGAATAGTATCCAGCTCGATATCGAAAAAGGAGAAATGTTGACGCTGCTGGGACCCAGCGGATGCGGGAAGACGACCACACTGCGTTGTATTGCCGGATTGGAGAAACCCGAGGATGGCGATATCGTCATCGACGGAAAGTCGTTGCTGTCAAAAGGGTTTGTCCAACCATCAAAAAGAGGCATTGGCATGGTATTCCAAAACTATGCGGTGTGGCCGCACATGAAGGTTTTCAATAATGTTGCCTATGGCTTGAAACTTCAGAAGATATCGAAAAAAGAGATCCGTGAAAAGGTACGCAACGTACTTGATCTGGTGGGTTTGGGTGGCCTGGAAGACAGATACCCTTCCCAGCTGAGCGGGGGGCAACAGCAACGAGTAGCTCTGGCTAGGGCCCTGGTGAGAAACCCCAAAGTATTGTTGTTGGACGAGCCGTTGAGCAACCTAGATGCCAAACTCAGGGAAGAGTTGCGATTTGAAATTAAGAGTCTGGTAAGACGAATGGGTATCACATCGGTATATGTCACCCACGATCAGGCGGAGGCCATGGTGATTTCAGACCGTATTGCGGTAATGAATGCAGGCAATGTCGTCCAGCTCGGTTCAGCACAGGAGATTTACGAACAGCCCGCGGATCGGTTTGTGGCTGATTTTATCGGCACCATGAACTTTATTTCCGGAGAAATTACCCAGGTATTTCAGGATAAGGAGCAGGTTTCCGTCCGCACTGACTTCAGCGATAAACTGTTGTGTAAGATACCGCATTCAGGCGAAGCCAAACCCGGCGAGGCAGCATATGCATCGATACGCCCCGAGGATGTGGAAGTATTTGCGGATCCACCGCAGGAAAAACAAAATGTATTCAAGGGTACCATTGACAATAAAGCCTATCTGGGTAACTTTCTGTACCTCTTTGTCAGCATGAACGGCACAAAGGTGCGCGTGCAGATATCGCATTACTTACCTCAGGAAGAAGGACAGGAAATTTACCTATTTTTAAATCCCCAAAAATGTAAACTCCTATTTTAACTATTCAGCACAAATATCAGCAACGACAATCGATCTGCCGCATAGCTTGCCTGCGTTATAGCCTACCGGACGTTCTGTTCAACGGGACAAAAGGATACGAGCCATTTCGGCAAAACCGTGCCCACCGGGTTCATCGGTTATCCAGGCGGGTTCATGTTCCAGGCGGCCCTTGAAGTCGAGGATGTTGGCAACGCCCACGGAATGGGGAAAAAATGCGAACAAGGGACAGTCATTGGGCGAGTCGCCGATATAAAGAACCTGATTTTTAGCCTGATCGAGCGATAGCTTAAAAACCTCATCAAAAAATATTTGGCTCATGGTTAGCTTGTCATAATTTCCAAACCAGCCATTAACATGAATGGAGCTTTCCTTGGACTGGGCGCCGGCCTGTAAAAAAATTTGAACGATATTGTCGATGGCTTCCGCCGATAAGGGAGGAACATCTTCACAGAAATCGATGGCAAGGTCCGCTTCCCGGTAGGCTTGGTCAGCAGATACACGGGCGCCGGGAACCTTTTTTAGGATTTCCTGCTTTACAGCATCCAGCGCTATTCGGTCGTTCCTTCGTGCTTCTTCCGACTTGAAATAGCGTCGGATCATTTTCTTTTTTTCAGTGTCGTAGCGAAAATAGAAGGCGCCATTTTCTCCCACCAAACCCGCCACTGGCCACATCCGGGCAATATGATCACACCAACCAGCAGGTCGCCCGGTAATCGGGATAACGAGAATGCTGTTTTGCTCCAGTTTTTCCATGGCCGAAAAAACAACAGACGGTAAGCGTCCATGAACCGTTAACGTGTCATCGATATCCGTGAGAACGAACTGAATCCGGGATTTGGGCTGTGATGGGAATTCTTTAAAAAGTTGCATTGTTGCATATTCGGTTATCATTAAATGAGGGTCAATATTTTTTTTGACTTTACCGGAAGTTGTCGGTACTGAGGTTTATAGGCAACGGGCTTCGAGCCGCAAACGGGAATCCATCGACAGGAGAAGAGAAATGCCGGCACGGTTAATCAACGCAATGGAAAAGGCGATCCGGGAAGTAAACAAATGGCCCGAAAAGGCCGTACAACTGTTCCACCACAATGATTCAGACGGTCTTACTTCCGGCGCCATTTTGACCCGTGCATTTGAACGTAAAGGATTTGAAGTCAAGCGTTACTGTCTGGAAAAACCCTACCCTGCCGTTTTGAAAAAGGTTTTCAAACAGGAGGGCAAACTGATTGTTTTTACCGATTTTGCCGGGAGAATTGCGCCTCTGATCTCGGATCTGAACAGTGGGAAAAATCTCACCCTGATCCTGGACCACCACAAGGCAAATCCATCCACCGATCCCATGGTGCACAACCTGGACCCGGAGCTTTTCGGCCTCAAGGGCGATCTTGATATTACCGCATCCACAACGTGCTATCTTTTTGCAAAAACAATGGACCCTGCAAACCGGGATCTGGCTTATATAGCCACCATCGGAGCGGTGGGCGATCAGTTCTTTTTAGACGGCCGCCTGGCGACACAGAATCGAGCGGTGGCACTGGAGACCCAGCGACAAGGCCTTCTGGAGATCAAAGAGCACGACAGGGGCGAGGACTATATTTTACTGACCCCTAAAGGCCCTATGCCCTGTGACGAACTAGGCTTTTACCTGGATACCCTGGGGGCGGCGGGTTACTACCAGAACGGCCCGGACATGGGTATCAACGTCTGCCTGGAAGGAATAACGCCCGCATCGGATCAGATGCTGGAAAAACTGCGCAACATTCAAACGGGAATTTTCGAGGATCAGATCAAAAAAATCCGGCAGGGGAAGATCAAGCACAGCGAGCATATTCAGTGGTTTCATGTCCAGGAGCGCTTTGACCCCATGGGTGTCAAGATGATCGGTGCCTTCTGTGATATGTATAAAGAAACCGAGGGATTCGATGCACGCAAATACATAGCCGGGTTCCAGGTTATTCCCAACAAGATACCCGGTTTTGGTCCCATCACCTTTAACGAAGTAAAAATTTCCATGCGGGCCCCCGTTTTTGTGGAAGAAGAGATCCGGTCCGGTCGGATGCCGGGGCTGGACACGTTCCTTCCCGAGGCAACCGGCAATCTAGGGGGCTTTTCCGATGCCTGTCACAGTCTTACCGCTGCGACAACTCTGGCCATCGGCAAAGAGGAAGCGCTCATCGCGGAAATGGAAAAGATTTTGACAATGCCACAATAAATGACAAAAATAATACATATAATCAGGCATTTAAATTTACTACGCAATACTTGAAAACAAAAATAAGGAGTCAATCATGGGAAAAGGAACAGCATTTGGAAAAACAATTTTTATCGGTGACCAGTTTGTTCTACGTGAGGTTCCGGCCATTCTTGCGGCACTGCCGTTTGTAACGGAAGCTGTGGTGGAGCGAACAGACGGCGAGGGGTGGACACTGGAAGACAACCGCATGGAAGTTCCGGGCTACAAAGAGAAAAAGCAACACCAACAGGTGGACTCCATCAACCATATTTTGGAAGTTATGGAGATCGATGTACAAAAAACACCGCTCAAGATCACCTATGGCGGAGATCTTCTTGCCGGCAGCGGAGTGGGTGCCAGTGCGGCCAGCTGCGTCTCGCTGGCCCGGGCCCTCAACGACGAATTCAATCTGAACTATACCATCGAACAGATCAATCACGTGGGCTGGGAGGGTGAATTCGCCTACCACGGCATTCCCAGCGGCGTAGACAACACGGCTTCAACCTATGGCGGTTTGATTAAATACTGGATAAAGGACGAGGAAAAACATTTTGAGCAGATCAAGCTGGAAAAGCCCATCCGGCTGGTATTGGGGAACAGCGGCATAACGGCCGATACTTCCAAGCTGGACATATTTGTCGAAAAGGAAATTGAACGCGATGCGGGCCTGTTTGCATCACGTCTTGACACCATCATAAGCCAGGGGGTTGAGATGAAAAAAGCGTTCGAAACATATAATCTTAAAAAAGTGGGCGAAATCATGACGGCCAACCACAAGATCCTCATCGACATGGATCTTTCCCACGAAATTCTGGTGGATCTCTGCGACCGGGCGATTTCACTGGGTGCTTTGGGCGCCAAGGTGACCGGCGGGGGGCGGGGCGGTTACATGTCCGCGCTTGTACCCGACGATGAGACCCAGGAAAAAGTGGCGGCTTCTTTTATAGCGGAAGGGTACCAGACCATTAAAGCGCAGATAGGCCGGTGACTGGCACCCGCATTATAAATTGGCAAAAGTCAAGGGTGCGTCTAGCTTAAGGGAAAATAATGAAAGTAATTAAAATCGGCGGCGGATGTCTACACGGCAAAAATACAATCGCCCGAATTCTCGACCTCGTTGAAGAAAGAGCAAAGGGCCATATCATTGTCGTATCGGCCTTGTACGGCATCACCGACATGCTGATCGACGGCATGAACATGGCCCTTGAAAGTGATGAAAATATTCCGGGAATCATCAGCCGATTAAAAGCCCGACACATGTTGATTGCCCGCTATCTGATCAAAAACCGCAAGGATTGTGGTAAATTCAATCGTGATTTGAATAAAAACATCGGCAAACTCGAACGGCTTTACTATGGTCTTAATTTTACAAGAGAAATATCTCCCCGCCTGCATGATATCGTCAGTAGTTTTGGAGAGCGCTTCAGCGCTCGGCTGCTTACCGCCATCCTACGAAGCCGGGGAATCAAAGCGACCTGCCGGATGCCGCATAAAATAGGCATGCTCACCGACGGAAAGTTTGGTGATGCCACCGCCGATCTGAAGCAGACCACCCGGAATTTTCAGCAATACATCAATCCACTGCTGAAAAAAGATGCTATCCTGTTTATTCCTGGTTTTTACGGGGTCAGCAAAACCGGTGATATCACAACCTTCGGGCGCGGTGGATCGGATTACTCGGCTGCGGTGGCTGCCGTCGCTGCAAAAGCTGCGCTTCTTGAAATCTGGAAAGATGTGGACGGATTCATGAGTGCGGACCCTAATCTGGTTTCTGCTGCAAAGCTGATACCGGTACTTTCCTATAGCGAGGCTGCGGAGTTGGCTTATTTCGGGGCCGGTATTCTCCACCCACGTGCCATGGAACCGGTACGCAGAAAAAAAATCAAGGTTGAAATCAAAAACACATTAAACCCCGACGCCCCCGGAAGCCTGATCACGGCCCGCAGCCCGAGGCACAAGAGCATCATCAAAAGTGTTGCCCATGATACCGACATCGGCATTCTCAAGGTACATGCCTCAGGGGTTGGGGCCAGGCCGGGGATTCTGGCCCTTGTTGCCGGCAGTCTGACGGACAACGGTATCAACATCAAATCGGTGGTCACCTCTCAAACGTGTATCAGCCTCCTGCTGGCCGGCAGTGATTTGGAAGCCGGACGACAGGCGCTTAAAACCATTGCCCCGAAGCCCTACCGAACCGTTGAGACAGTGGACGACCTGGCACTGGTCAGCATCGTGGGTGAAGGTTTATTTCAAAAGAAAGGAATCGCGGCACGCTGTTTTACGGCGGTAGCAAAAGGGGGGGTCAACGTGGAAATGATATCATTCGGGCCGTCACGGGCCGCGCTTTATTTTCTGGCCAAAACAAAAAATCTGAGCCGGGCCGTGAATGCCATCCATGCCACTTTTTTCTCCTAAACCGACCAGCGTTATTGCAAATTCCGGCTCAAGAACAACATGGCCCGATCATGTAGCGGAATATATTTAAAGGGAAACGCCCCTAATGCCTTATGAAAATACCCACCTTTGGGCGGCTGATACTATGAAAGACCGGATAATAAATGATGCGCTCAGGGTATAAGCCGAAGAGCATCCCCCGGGAGGCATCGAATAGCTCATATCTGCACTGGCATTACGAAACAACCATCGATAAGCGGTTTAATAATGAGTTTTATCTTGAGAAGATCATAAAGCCGGCAGTCGCCCAGAATCTGATGATTGCTTCTGTTTTGAATATCTCCGAGCAGGTCATTCTTGGTTGTCTGAAAAAGCAAACAGTTTATTATTCGCTTTTGAATACCCCACCCGCTTGCGGTGGGGTAAGCAAGTGGAAGGGGGTTTGGGGGAAACTACGTGTCCCCCATTAAAATCAGGTCTTTATCAATTTTGATACCCCGTCGCTTGCGGCGGGGAGGTTCATTGTTGACATCCTTGTTGGGCGAAAATATATTGAAACTTGGAAAATAGCGGGACCCAAATTTGATTTATCCTAGGAAAAAGACGGGGTTTACAAAGAATTCATATCAGAGAAGTTGGGCTATTATGGTCAAATCACAAAAATATCTGCCTGATGATATTGACCGGCAAATCATTGTCGAGCTTCAAAAATACGGCAGGGCATCATTCAAGAACATCGCCGGGAAGCTGGATCTTTCCGACGGTACCATCCGTTTGAGGGTAGGCAAGATGATCGCCGAGGGCCTGCTTAAAATCACGGCTCAAGTGAATCCACTCTATTTTGAAAACAGCATCGTTGCCCTGGTGGGTATGAGTCTGGAAAAAAGGGATCATCGTCAGATTATGGAAAAAATCGCTCGGTTGAGCGGTGTCAGATCGGTGATCAATGCCACCGGGCGTCACGATCTTTTAGCGGAAGTTTTTTCCATTCCCGCGAAGAACTACGCTCTTTTTTGATGGAAGATCTCAACCAGATCGGCGGGATATTGTCTTCAGAAACAGTTATCTACCTGGATGCCATCCGAAAGTGGGTGGATTATTATTAGCAGTCAATACAAGAGGAGATTCGTATGAGGGCCTTGGTCAAAGCAGCGCCGGAGCCCGGTCTTTGGCTGCAGGAGATGCCGGAACCGGTTTTAAACGGGAACGACATTCGCATCAAAATTCAGCAGACAGCCATCTGCGGGACGGACCTGCATATTTTCAACTGGGATGAATGGTCCCAAAAAACCATTAAAACCCCAATGATTATCGGTCATGAGTTTGTCGGAATCGTGGATCGTGTCGGTAAAGAGGTCACCGGAATAAAGGTAGGCGACCGCGTTTCAGGAGAGGGCCACATCACCTGTGGTTACTGCCGAAACTGCAGGGCCGGTAAACGCCATCTGTGCCGCAATACAGTCGGGGTCGGGGTCAATCGTAGCGGTGCTTTTGCCGAATATCTGTCCATTCCCGCCGGCAACGCCTTTCACCTGCCTGATAATATTGAAGACGAAATCGCCGCCATCCTCGATCCCTTTGGAAATGCCGCCCATACGGCCCTGTCGTTTAATCTGGTGGGGGAGGATGTCCTGATCACCGGTGCCGGACCCATCGGAATCATGGCCGCAACACTGGCCGGACATGTCGGGGCCCGATATGTCGTGATTACCGATGTGAATGACTATCGCCTGGAACTGGCATCCAAGCTTGGCAATTTCCGCACGGTGAATGTCAGCCGGGAGCGCATCAGGGATGTGCAGAAAGAGCTGGGTATGCGCGAGGGGTTCGATGTGGGCCTGGAAATGTCGGGCGTTCCAGGCGCATTTCACGAAATGCTCGAAAATATGAACCACGGTGGTAAAATCGCCATGCTCGGCATTTACGCCAAGCCGCCGGCCCTGGACACGAACCAGGTGATTTTCAAGGGGCTGACCCTCAAGGGGATCTATGGCCGGGAAATATTCGAGACATGGTACAAGATGGTCAGCATTCTACAGTCCGGGTTGAATATCCGTCCGATCATTACCCATCGGTTTTCCGTAGACGATTTTCAGAAAGGGTTCGATGTCATGAACAGCGGTCATTCGGGAAAGGTGGTTTTGAATTGGAAATAAGGCATCCCATTTCAGAAAAGAGTATAAACTTGTGAATGAAGGACACCGGAAATAACCACTCATATGAGGGTAACTATGATATCGTCAAAACTGGATACGGCCTTACATAAGAATCTGGATGAACTGCGGGCCGGTGGAAGGGATAAGGGACCCGAGATGATCATCGAAAAGGTGATCCGGGCCTCGGGCAACAGGGGGCCGCGCTACCTTGTCGCCGGACACGGAAACCGCGAATTTATCAGGATGAACGCCAATTCATACCTTGGTATAACCATGGTTGAGGACGTCATCGAAGCCGAGGAAAAAGCCGCCCGTGAATTCGGGGCAGGTCCCGGAGCTGTTCGGTTTATCAGCGGAACCTACCGGCCTCATATCGAGCTGGAAAAGAAACTGGCCCACTTTCACGGACGTAAGGCGGCCATGCTGTTCAGCTCCGCCTATGTAACCAGTCTGGGCGTGATCTTTCCCTTGACAACACCTGAAACCGTTATCATCAGTGATGAGCTGAATCATAACTGCATCATCCAGGCCATGCGGCTGGCCCGGCCGGCGGCAAAATTGATTTACCGCCATAACGACATGCAGGATCTGGAAACCAAACTGCAGGGTGCTGTGGAAGAGGGCAAGCGCTGCCTTGTCATCACGGACGGCATTTTCAGTATGCGCGGCGATCATGCGCCATTGGATGAACTGGTGTCCATCTGCCGAAAATATGAAGACCGGTTTATAGAGGGTGTAACTACCATTGCAGATGATTCCCATGGGGTCGGCGCGCTCGGCAAAACCGGCCGCGGAACAGAAGAGTATACCGGAGCCCGGGTAGATGTCTTGGTGGGTACCCTGGGCAAGGCGTTGGGGGTAAACGGAGGGTATGTGACAGGTTCTACTACCCTGATCGAATATCTCCGGGAAAGCGCTCCCATGTATATCTATTCAAACCCCATTACCTGTTCTGAAGCGGCTGCTTCGCTCAAAGCGCTGGAAATTCTTGACGGCCCGCAGGGTATGCAGCGGCTTGAACACCTTTATCAGATGACGAAAAAATTTGAAAAGGGGCTGCTGGATCTGGGTTTTGAAACGATTCCCGGTGATCATCCCGTGGTGCCGCTGATGGTCGGGGATACGCCCCGCACCGCCGCAATCGTCCAATGGCTCACCGACAACAGTGTCCTGGCTACCGGACTGAATTTTCCGGTTGTGCCCAGGGGAGATGAGGAGATCCGTTTTCAGGTAAACGCCGATCATACTCCCGCTGATATTGAATATGTGCTGGATGTATTAAAAAAGTTTGATCCGACCGGAAGGTTTCGGTCGGAAAGCGCAAAACCCTCCGAATAATTATGGGTTTGCATTTGTATTGAGCGCTGGAGTCTTCAGTGCGTCTTTTTCTGCAAGGTGTCAGTCTTTTTTATAAAATGCTGCCTAAAAGACCCGTTCCTCTTTGAAATGCACCTTGCCCTCCTCCGGAAAAATCCGTACCAGGTACAGGTGCATATTATCGCTGCCCAAGTTTTCATAATACAGGAACATGTTGTCATCGTTGGCATGATTGCAAGAAGACAGAGTACCGCACATAAACTGGGTAAAGGAATGCCCGTGATATAGATCGGTGGTTCGTCTCAGTTCAAGTTCGTGGGTATGGCCGCAAAAGACGTTTTCGATTTTGTGCTTCCTTACAAAATCAATTACGCGTAAGGAATTCTTAAGGGGTTCTTCATCGGTGCCTAAAATGGAATGATGGGTCAGTAGCAGCGCCACGTCATCTTCCATCTGATTGATTTTGTCTGAAACGGCATGTAAGATCTCTTCTTCAACAAACCCCACATCGGTGTAAAGTTCATTGGAATCGATGCCGATAATCAATACAGATTTTCCATTTACAGGGATGGTTTTTATAAAATTTAAATCGGTGAAATTTTCACTGACCTTGGTTATCTCCCGGTCCAAAAAAAGGTTTTTCTTGGTGGTTTGTGTCATTTCAGACGGGGAGAAGATCTTTGGATCGAAAATATATTTCAGGAATAGTTCATGCGAGCGCATATTTCTTTTGTCGTGATTCCCGATGATGGAGATAACATTTTTGCACTCGATAGCTTTTAAGAAGCGTCCTGCCTCTGCATACTCATCTTCCAGACCATCTGTCGTACTGTCTCCAGTGTTGATAACAATATCGGCATCGTACGAGTTAATCTTCTTCAGAAGAATATTGTCGTCTCCCTCCCAGTGACGGGGGCCGAAATGAAGATCAGAGATATGTAAAATGTTCATGCAGTGATTCCTTAAACGTTAAAATTGATAACTTTTCAGCTCTTTGCACATTGGAATTATAGATTGAATGTCGCCACCCATGACGCCGTGTTTTCGGAATAACACACGATCTTCTTTTTGGCATTTTCCGTTTAAATCGCCCCCTTATTCCAGATTTGCTTTTCTTAGTCAAGGGGGATCGCTATCTACAACTTGACTTAACAAGAAGTGTCAGGTATTTGAAGCGCTTAGTCATGGGTGGAATAAATTTTCCAAGCCTGTTTCCAATGAATGGATTGAGATGAAGAAACAGAACTTTATAAGCCACGAAAAAAAGTTTACCGTGCCCTTTTACGACCTGGACCCCATGCAGGTGGTCTGGCATGGAAATTACCTGAAATATTTCGATACCACCCGGGAGGAGCTCTGTTACGCGCTGGGGTTTGACCCGGTAAAATATTACAAACGCACCAATATACTTTTTCCGATCATCAAGACCGCAACCAAGCACATCGTCTCCCTGCGCCAGCGCGATAAATTTACCTGCAAGGCCGTGGTGAAGGAGGCGCGTTATAAAATCGTGGTTGACTTTGAAATAAGATTGAACAATAACGGAATCTTGTGCGCAAAAGGCAGGAGCGAGCAGGTTGCTGTTAAATATCCGGAAACGGAAATACTGTTCGAGATTCCGGAAGATATCCGCAAAACACTTGGATTTTAGTCATGACACCAGATTTTACAAAAGCACTTATTAACGGCGTTGAAAGGGTGGCCGCCTGGTCGGACGTCCTGGATGACATCAATGTTTTTCCTGTGGCCGACGGCGATACAGGGCGCAACCTGATTGCCAGTCTCACGCCGTTGCGATATCTGGAAGAAAACCCGGACGATACAAATTTCAGTCTGCTGATGTCCGCCAGGGGTAATTCCGGCAATATCGCGGCCCAGTTCTTTTCAGGCCTCCTGGATTCGGAATCCCATACCACCCTGGCCCAGGCGATGGCCTCCGGCAGGGACAAAGCCCAGCGGGCCGTTCGCCAGCCTGTGGCCGGCACCATGCTGACCTTATTGGACGACCTGGTTGACTTTTTAAGCACCCGTGATTTTGAAAGCAGTGTGGAATATGTGGACAGGATCATGGATGTTCTGGAAGAGTCTGTGAGGACGACGCCCGAGCTGTTGCCCACGCTGAAACAGGCCGGTGTGGTGGACTCCGGCGCCCTGGGACTGTACATCTTCCTGGAGGGCTTTTTCAGGCGCCTTATCGGCCAGCACAATGGATTCCGGTCAATTTCAACCATATTCCAGGGGCTGCTTGAAATCGCGCCGTCCTACCAGGCCACGGAGGAGGACGGCTTTTGCATCGATACGGTCATCCAGCAAAGTGCTGAAAATAAGGAAACCATCGAGAGGTTTTCTCAACAAGGCGAAAGCGTTGTAGTCATTCCCCACAAGAATTTCATAAAAGTCCATCTGCATACTGACAGCTCCCGTGAGGCCAAGGCACAAATCGAGTCCCTGGGAGATGTCGTGCGCTGGGAGGATGACGATCTTGCATCCCAGATAAAGGACTTCAAGCGCCAGCAGCAAAGGGGTGCTGTTCATATCATGACGGATGCGGCCGGCTCGGTGACCCGTGAGGATGCCCGGGAACTGGGGCTCACCCTTTTGGACAGCTACATTGTTGCCGGTGAAAAATCGCTGCCCGAGACCCTATTTTCTCCGGAAGAGCTTTATGACACCATGCTGCAAGGCACCCGGGTTTCCACATCTCAGGCTTCCGTGTTTGAACGCCATCAGTATTATCAACGGGTCGTGAATCAGTATGAACATGTGCTTTACCTCTGTGTGGGGTCTGCTTTCACGGGCAATTACGATGTGGCCGTCGACTGGAAAGCCCGGAACGATCCTGAGGACCGCCTGACCATCATTGACACGGGCGCAGCTTCCGGACGCCTGGGGTCCATCGCCCTTGCCACGGCTCGATTTGCGGCCCAAAATCATGACCCGCAGGCGGTGGTTGACTTTGCACATAAAGTGGTGGCATCCAGTTGGGAATACATGTGTCTGGACCGGCTTAAATATCTGGCTGCGGGAGGCCGGATGCCCAAGGCCAAGGCTGTTTTCGGGGAGCTGCTGCGCGTCAAACCGATCGTCAGCCCTACGGCCGAAGGAGTTATAAAGGTCGGCACCGCTAAAAATCGAAAAGGCCAGCTCAAATTTGCCCTTGAAAAGTTCCAGGACGCTTTTGATGA
Source organism: Thermodesulfobacteriota bacterium (assembly GCA_039714495.1). Lineage (GTDB taxonomy): Bacteria > Desulfobacterota > Desulfobacteria > Desulfobacterales > B30-G6 > JAJDNW01. Next base: position 25,778 of record JBDLJD010000001.1, on the reverse strand, counting down.
AAATGATTCCCCCTTTGTCATGCTCGAGTATTCCAACAACCGCGACTGGATCGACAATGTGGTGAGAAAAGAAATTGAAGCACGTTGCCCGCATGCCGAAATAAGACTGCAGCCCCTCTCCCTCACCTCCGCCGTCCACATGGGCCCCGGGGCGTGGGCCCTGGCCTATATACCGTCGTGATGCTATCCGGACCAACGGATAGCGACCCTGACAGGAGATCACAGGGTGCGTTTGCCGTTGTTATCCCTGTATACAACCACGGTACCACGGTGCAGTCTGTCGTTGAAAAAGCGCTCGACCTCCATCTGCCGGTGATCGTCATTGACGACGGCTCGACAGATGGCGGTATTGATCGGCTGCATTGTTTTGAAAATGTCGAAGTGCTTCACCATACCTGCAACCGGGGCAAGGGGGCGGCCCTTCTGACCGGATTCGAGCGGGCTGCGGAAAAGGCCGAATGGGCCATCACCTTGGATGCGGATGGGCAGCATGACCCATATGATGCCCAGATCCTCAGGCAGGCCATTCCAGATGCCGCCAGGCCCATCGTCGTCGGCGCCAGGAAGGGGATGAGCGGCGGCAACGTACCGTGGACCAGCTCATTCGGTCGCAAATTTTCCAATTTCTGGATCAGGTTGTCGGGCGGGCCAAAGGTCAGCGACACCCAGAGCGGCTTCAGAATATACCCGCTGCCGGAAACCATGGACTTGAATGTCAAGGCGGGGGGCTATCAGTTTGAACTGGAGGTTTTGGTCAGGGCGCACCGGTCAGGCCTTCCGGTAATCGAAGCGCCGGTCAGTGTAACCTATGCCCCGGCCGGAACGAGGATCTCCCACTTTCGTCCTTTTGTCGATTTCATGCGCAACGCCCGCACCTTTACCCGTTTGATAACCCACAGGTTGCTGATCCGGCCCTTGAGACGAGCCCGAGTAGGGAGAATTCCAGAGATCAGAAGACAGAGATCTAAAAAATGAATCACGAAAACACGAAATCGAAAAATCACGAAATATTCAGAAAGATTTTCGTGATTTCGTGATGGAGATTTTTAATCAGGACTTGACCAAGGACGGAAAGCTGAGAATAGAAGCGGGCTTTTTAATTGTTTGACACGGGTTTCACGGATTCACTTAGCGCTATAGCGTGCTATTTGTCCTCCGGCCCTCAATCGTGCTTCGCACGTCATTTGCCCTTCGTCCTCAAGCTGTTTGCGACAATAAATATCAGCGAAGCGTAATAACGCGCGTCAGCGCTAATGTCGGGCGAAGCCCTAATGACTCGAAGCTAATCAGAGACATGCACAATTTTTTTTTCAGCAGTATCACGTTTTTATCCCGAAAGATGGGGCAATGGGTATTCCAGCTGTTCGCCAGGTTTGTGGCCACTGGATATTTCATCCTTTTTCCCGGCCGGGTGGGCAACAGCATAAGGACCTATCGGGCCGTGTTCCCCGGCCGGCATTGGTTGTTTCATTTGTGGTGCGCCTGGCGCCAATTTCATAATTTTACCCATGTGTATCAGGACCGGTTTGTCCTGCAGCGCCCGGGAAAACTGACCTACACCTCCGATGGCATGCACCACCTTGAAGAGGCGGTATCCAAAGGCAGGGGCGGCATTTTGCTCATGTCCCACATGGGGAACTGGGAGGCGGCCGCCCATTTGCTCAAGCGTAACCAAAAAGACCTGCGCCTTCTGTTGTATATGGGTATCAAGCAGAAGGAGAAGATCGAGCGTCTGCAGAAAGAAGCCCTCGTGCAAAGCGGCATCCGCATCATTGCCGTTGAAAAGGACGGCGGTTCCCCCATGGACCTGGTGGAAGGCATCAAGTTTCTCGAGTCAGGGGGCATCGTTTCCATGACCGGTGATCTGGTGTGGAAAAAAGAACAGCGTACCGTTCCGGTCCGGTTCCTGGGGCGGGAGATTTTGCTGCCCGAAGTCCCCCATATACTTGCGCTGTTGTCAGGCGTTCCTATTCTTACTTTTTTTGCATTCCGCTCGGGGAAAAACAGTTACCAATTTACCATGGCAGAGCCCATATACCTGAAGGCGGCATCCCGCAATGAGAGAGGTGTGGTCATTCACCAGTCCGCACAGGCGTATGCCCGGGTACTGGAGAAGGCCCTGCGCCAACATCCGCTGCAGTGGTATCACTTCAGGCCTTTTCTCGAACCGGAAAAATTCAATTGAACTGACCTTGAATTTATATTATTGGCTTTTTCGCTAAGATGTGGCAATGAGACTGCTGAATGTTTTCAGCGGTTTTATTGTTTTTGAAACGTGTAAGTTATGAACACAATATACAGAGACCAGACACAAACAGACATAATCAGGATTTTCAGCGAACAGTTCGAAATCGAAAACCCCGGGCTCGACGAAGATTTGAGGGACGTGCACGGGTTTGACAGCATCGATGCCATCGAACTCTTGAGTGAGATCGAGACACTGCTCAAGTCGGAGTTGACCCGGAGCGAAAAAAAGGCGGCCATGGACATCCGGACCATTAACCAGATCCTCGACTACATTGAATCGCTTGCCAAAACCCGAAGCTGACCCTTGTTCGCATAGCGTCACCAACAACATAACCAGCGAATAAAAAAATGACACGCAGAGTCGTAATCACAGGCTGCTCGGCCATTACACCCATCGGTCATGGAAAGAGGGACATCCTGGAGCATCTGACCAAGGGGATGTCCGGGGTTAAAAAGCTGAAGCATGACGATCTGTACTCCAAGTATATTGATGCGGGTGTATTCGGAGCCGTGGATTATAGATTGGATTACGATTTCAGTCGCAGGGACCGCAAAACCATGGGGCCGGTCTCTTATTATGCCTGCCAGGTTGCCAAGGAGGCCCTGGAAATGGCCGATCCTGGTGAGGATTTAATCACTTCGGGCCGAATGGGTGTCGCTTTCGGGTCCACCCATGGCAGTCCCCTGGTGCAAAGGAAGTTATATCAGGCGCTGTTCGATGACACCTACGCCGGCTACTCATCCATCAAAGCCGTGGACTACCTGAAATTCATGGTTCACACCACCGCGGTCAACATCACCAAAATGTTCGGTATAACTGGCCGGGTCATCGCGTCATCCACCGCCTGCACCACCAGCAGCCAGTCCATCGGATTCGGATATGAAATGATTAAATTCGGCATGCAGGATGCCATGCTCTGCGGGGGGGCCGACGAATATGACATGAGCACGGTGGCCGTTTTTGACAATTTGATGGCCTGCTCGACGGATTACAATGAAACGCCCCATTTAACGCCCCGCCCTTTTGACCGGGACCGTGACGGTTTGGTTGTGGGAGAAGGCGCCGGCGCAGTTCTGCTGGAATCGTATGAATCCGCGCGAAAAAGGGGTGCCGACATTCTGGCTGAGGTTATCGGCTTTTCCTGCAACAACAACGGCGGCGACCTGGTATTGCCCAACCGGAGCGGCATTACCCAGACCATAAAGCTGGGGCTGGAGGATGCGGTCGTCAGTCCCGATGACGTGGATTTCATCAGCGCCCACGCCACCGCCACCAAGCACGGCGATGCCATTGAAGCCCAGGCCACCGGCAGTGTGTATGGAATGTCGCCCGTTGTTTCCGGGCTGAAAAGCTATACCGGCCACACCATGGGATCCTGCGGGGCCATCGAGTCGATCATGACCATTTATATGATGCAGGAAGGTTTCATTGTTCCCACCCTGAATCTGGACAATATCGATGAACAATGCGCCATGATCCAGCACGCCCCAGAAATCATTGAAGCGAATATCCGTATCGCATCTATCCAGAATTTCGCTTTTGGGGGCGTGAACACCTGTCTGATCTTAAAAAATATGAACCAGAAGCATTAGAAACAGGCGGTCGATTCTCTGGACAATCTGGATACTCTAACACCTCAAGTCTATTCGGAACGTTAATCTGACAGATACTATAATGCGAATTATGAATGTCTCTAATGCATATCTGAAGCCGGTTTCCGATCTGATGGTCACCTTGCTGATGTGGTTCTATTTTACGGTTGGGTTCGTTCTGCTCTTTGCACCGCAGTTTTTCGCAGCCTATCTGTTTTCGGCAAGCCATGAATCCGCTTTTCAGCGCCTGAACCACAACTTTTTCAGGGGCTTTTTTCTACTCCTGAGAAGCCTGACCCCGAGCATAAGATGGCGGATTTCAAATAAAATCAAATCTATTCGATCCTCCATCATCGTTTGCAACCATCTGTCCTACCTGGATCCACTGCTGTTGATTTCGTTGTTCCCCCGGCATAAAACCATTGTCAAGGGCAGGTTTTTCAAGGTGCCGGTTTTCGGGTGGATGGTGAAACAATCGGGGTATATTCCCTCTACGGCCCACGGTGGCCTGTCGGCTTTAATGATCGAGGGTATCGAGTCTGTGGAAGGCTTTCTTGAGTCCGGCGGCAATCTGTTTATCTTTCCTGAAGGGACCCGCAGCCGGGATGGCGCCGTCGGCCGTCTCAACAACGGTGCCTTTAAAATTGCCAGGCGTTGTCAGGCACAGATTCAGGTAATAAAAATCGGCGGCACCGGCAAGTTGTTTGTACCGGGCAGATTTCTGTTGAATACGCTAGTTCCCGGCACCATCACGGTTGAACAGATCACGGTTGTTGAACCGGATTATGGCAACGGTCGTTTTTCTCTTTCCAAAACGATGTCACAGGTACGGTCGCTGCTGGAACGTTAAACTGCCCGGCCAAAAGCGCGCGAAGCCAGGTCCCGGTTACGCGGTCTGAAGGTGTTGTTGGCCATTTCCCTTTCAACGACCTTGTGAAACAGCTTGAACATCTTCACTTCCTGGGGCTCATCCTGATAAAATGTATTCCAGGCATAATCCAGCAGTCCCTGCAGTTTATCGGCAGACATCTGTTTGGGGTGATACACGACCTTGTCGGCCGAGAAATCATTCCAATCATTGGAGAAAATGCGGCCCTGTTGTTTGAGATCATCGTAGACTTTGGTGTGTGGAAAGGGAGTCAAAACGGTAAATTCGGCCAGGTCGAGGTCGATTTCAAGCAGGAAATCAATCAAGCGTTTGATAAAATCCTCGGTGTGGTGGTCCAGCCCCAGAAGAATGGTGCCTTCCACGCCGATGCCGTGGTCATGGTAGCGTTTGATGCGCTCCCGAATTAAGTCCGATGTGTCGAACACCGCCTGGTAAACATACCAGGCCCCGGCCTGTGCTGCCAGGTCGAGAACCTCTGGTTTGTCTTCGATGGGGTGGCAGCACCAGCTTTTTTTAAGGGGGATCATTTCCCGGAACAGGTCCATTTCCCACTGGGTGTCCTGGGCAAGGGAATTGTCCACAACAAACAGCCGGTTATTGTCGATACTGGCTATCTCTTCGATTGCTTTGTCAATGGGTCGCGGCCTGAACTTTCTGCCGCCCAGGTAGGCCACGGCACAGGGATAACAGTGAAATCGGCATCCCCTTGAAGCGTGCACCAGATCGACCATCTGGATGCCCTTGTAATTGTAAAGATCGCGCTGTAGAATATCCCGTCGGGCCGTACCCACGGATTCAATGGGCGGCTGCATTTCCATATAATCGTACACTTTTTTCAAACAGCCGTTTTTAAGGTCCGCCAGCACCTGTTCCATGCGGCCTTCGGATTCCCCCAGAAAAACAGCGTCGGCATGTTCGGCGGTTTCTTCGGCATGCAGCATGGTGGCGATGCCGCCGAAAATGACCGGAATTCCCTTGCGGCGATACCTGTCGGCAATTTCCCATCCCCGTTTGACCTGTACGGTCAACATCATGGATATGCCCACCACATCTACGGTATCGTTAAAATCGATGGACTGAAGATTTTCGTCCACAAAGGAGACGTCAACATCTTGCGGCAGCGAAGCGGCAAACACAACCGGTCCATGGGGCGGCAGGTGAAATTCGGATTGCCGGCCAAGTTTTGCCCATTTAGGGTATATCAGTTTGAATTTCATAGTAAATATTTATCCGGTCACACGATTAATAATTATTTTATCACGAAAACACGAAATCCTGAAAGCACGAAATGTAATCTGTTTTTCGTGGTTTCGTTTTTTCGTGTTTTCGTGGTGAATCTTTTTCCCATCCCCTGTCATCACTCGACCCCTTGACCCCTTGAATCCTCGGGCCCTATGGGTATGGCTTCCACCAGGTCCAAAGCTAGTTTATATCCGGGTCTCTCCAGGGCGGTCAATTCAATTTTATCTGCAATTCCCCATGGTGCTCCCGGGGGCGGGTTTTCCTTGCGCGTCCCTTTTACGATGCGCATCAAGCGGTGGTTTGAGCCATAAAGCCGCGTTTCCCACAGCGTGTCTCCGCGTTGGACGATATCGATGACATGGCCGTCCAAAAGTCGATGGCGGCATACGGTTGCACCGTCGGCCAATTTGCCCGTTGTGGTTTCATCTGCCATTGGTTTGAAAAAGATCAAGCAAATATCCGCCATCACACCTTGGGCGAAAGCCGGGTTGTCAAAGGGCGCCACGGCCCTTTCTATCTTGACCTCTCCGTCATATCGTGCATCGAAAAGAACGAACCCCTCCAGGGTCATGATGACGCACCTGGCCGACCGTTCCTGGGAGGACAGCCTGGTCAGCCCCATCAGGAAGCCCTTGCGGTTGCCAGGCAATTCCGCTTCGATGGTATGCAGCAACTGCCATTTACCCCTGGGATAAAGCGCCTGGCAGGCCGGGTTTTCTTCTGCGCCAGCCGGTCCGGTGGTCTGTTGCAGCGTCGGCAGGCCGGCGCATGACAGCACCAGTCCGCCCATCAGCAGCAGCAGGACTAGTCTTTTCATTTGATTACGCTGAACGTGGCATCGTCCAGCCGGGTGTTGAGGGTGACGTTCTGGAAAACCAGCCTGGTAAACGAATCCTCGCTTTCAAAAATAGTCACGGATTCTATAACCGCCGGTTGCTCGGAAAGTTCGATTTCGATGCGCCCGATAAGACGAGCCAGGGCCTTTTCCCGGGGGGCCATAATGATTTTGGGGCCGGTTTCGAGGGTGGCTGAAAAAGACGGGTTTTCATCAAAGCGCCCGTTGAGCCATTGGGTGATCTGTTGGACCACCACCTGCATGGATTGAAGCCCGGCAGCCGCATCTTCCACCAACTGGCCGTCTTTATTTACAAACCGCCGAATCTGGCCATTGTGCATCACCAGCACGCTCTCCACCGGCTCTTTATATTCCCACCGCAGGGAATCCGGCGCCTTAAAAAGAAATGCGCCGCGTGAAACCAGGGGACGGGCCAGGATCTTCATGTGCTTTTCCTGGACAAACTCCGCTTTGACAGTGTTCACTGTTTTCGCGGTCTCTTTTAAGCCCTGCCAGGAGTCGGACCACCCCAGACACGCCAAGGCGAGTGCGATTACGGCCATATAAAAGGATCGATGAATTAGTTTTAAACGCATGTTGCTTTTTTGGTTCTTCCGGGGGACGCGTATTTTGCATCCATAAAGGAAAAGATCATTTATCACGAAAACACGAAAGTCCAAAAACACGAAAAAGGACAGGAAATTTTTCGTGCTTTCCTAATTTCGTGTTTTCGTGATTGATGTTTTTTACCATTTAGCTGATGGCTGTAAGAGCCAGAAGCTGACAGCAATGAGTGTACATACACTCGACCCCTTGGCCCCTGGAATCCTATTTTTACAGGGCATTACAACATGCCGCCGTTGACCGACAGCACCTGGCCGGTGACATAGGAGGCGTCCTCGGAGCAGAGAAAGCGCACCACTTTGGCGATTTCTCCTGGTTGGCCGATACGGCCCATGGGGATCAGGGTTTTGATGTTGTCCACGGGAGCGTCTTTGATCATTTCCGTATCGATCAGGCCCGGCGCCACAACATTGACCCGAATGCCCAAGCGGGCCACTTCTGCGGCCACCGATCGGCTGGCCGCGATCAGGCCGGCTTTGGCGGCGGCATAATTGGCCTGGCCCCGGTTGCCCATGAGGCCGGAAACCGAGGCCATGGAAACGATCGAACCTCTTTTTAAGCGGATCATTTTTTCCAAGACAGGCCTGGTGACGTTGTAGAACCCGTTCAGGCTGGTTTCGATAACCATGTCCCACTCCTTGCGGGGCATCATGATAAACAGCCCGTCGGCGGCAATGCCGGCATTATTGACCAGCGTGTCAATGGCGCCATCCGTTTCGATAATATGTTCGACGGCATCCCGTGCTGCAACATGATCGGCCACATCGAACTGAACGACCCGCCCGTCCGACCCGGCGCTTTTAACCATGGCAAGGGTTTCGGCAGCCCCGGCCTCATCCGATCGATAATTGATGATAACCCGCCGGCCGGTTTTAGCCAGTTCGGCACAGATAGCCCGGCCGATTCCCTTGCTGGCACCGGTGACAAGGGCTATGCTTTTTGTGTGGGGATCACTCATTGTAGAAACCTTCCATTAGAAACAATAAAATTTGGGAACCAAATTTTATTCGGGCAAATGTTCGGAATCGGCCTGGATGGCCTGCAGCTCAACTTCACCGACGACCTTCGAACCGACCCGGGAGGTACTCATTATCTGCCGGTACCCTTCATATTCATATCTGTTTTCAGCACGGGTGGTGATTTTGTCTTTCAATGCCAGGGATTCCACAAAGAACCGGGCGCTTTTGATACCCACCAGCCAGCTTTTTTTGTCAGAGTTCGGTCCGCGTTCCTTGATTCTGGCCAGGCCGGCGCAGATCCCGGCTGTCTGGGCCGCCACTTCGATCAAGACCAGAGGGCTGACACTATGGCCGTCGCATAGAGGCCAGTCCTTATTGACCACGGCACTGCTCAGCGCCGTTTTCGGATCTCCCTCCAGAATATCCTCGATCAACAGCATGCTGTTGCGGTGGGGCAGAAGGTCCTCGATGCTGTAATTTACAGATGCCACGATGGAATTTATCCTTTATAAAAAAGCATTGAAAAGCGATTCAGGATTTTATACTCTGCCAGATTCAGGTTTTATCATAGAAAAATGGCGCAATAAACCCTATTTTTATGTACATGGAACAAAGTAAAGATATTGGAACGCAAATGGAAAAACTAATCAATGAACTTCAAGCCAAAATTGTAGACTTGTTAAATCTGCCGGATGTCAAGCCGCAGGACATCGAACCGGATGAACAGCTTGTCGGCGGCCGCTTGGGGATTGATTCCATCGATGTTTTAGAGATGGTGATCATGATAGAAAAAGATTATGGTGTGAAAATCGACAGCCGCGAACTTGGTGTCAAAGTGTTCGCCAGCCTGAAGACCATGGCCGAACATATTCATCCAAACGTTTCCGGGCAGACCAACTGACCCTTTTCATCACTGTGCATGATAGAGATGCGGTCATGATCCTGCCGTTAAAGGACAGAAGGCGTTGAGGATACACATTATCGGCATGGGGATCGTCACTGCCCTGGGTTCCGGAAGGCGTTCAATCCGTGAGGCCTTTTTGGAAAACAGGAGTGGAATCGGCCCGCTAAGCCTTTTTTCGACGGCTTCCCATCATCCGCTTCCGGTGGGGGCAGCCACCATCCAAGGCGGCGCAGACAATTTTCCACGCACCCATCGACTTGCTCTCATGGCAGCCGAACAGGCCATGGCCAATGTGAGCGCTGCACCCGATGCAGTGGTCATGGGGGTTACCACCGGCGGTTTGTCATCCTCTGAAAAGCTGCTTAAAGACCAGGTATCAGATCCTGACATGTACTGCCGCCATGCCACCGGCTCGGTGGCAGAGGAAGTCTCCCGGATTTACAAATGCCGCGGTCCGGCTCTGACGGTTTCAACAGCCTGCTCCTCAGGGGCCGCCGCCCTGAAACTTGCCTTGGAAATGCTGCGCTCGGGCAGAGCCCGAAGGGTCCTGGCGGGAGGGGCTGATTCGCTTTGTCGTTTGACCTATCATGGCTTCAACGCCCTGCAGCTGATCGATCCTGACGGTGCACGTCCACTGGATGCCAACCGCCGCGGGATGTCGGTGGGCGAAGGTGCGGCACTTTTACTGCTGGCGGCAAACGAACCCGATGGAGCCCAGGCCGAAATACTGGGTGCGGGATTGTCCTGCGACGCGTATCACCCGGCAGCTCCCCACCCCGAGGGCGCGGGTGCCCTCAGGGCCATGCGGGCAGCGCTTGACGATGCCGGTCTTAGGCCATCAGATATCGATTATGTCAATCTTCACGGAACCGGCACAAAGGACAACGATGTTGCTGAAGCCAGGGCGCTTTCGGTTCTTTTTGGAAGCGCAATGCCCCTTTTGTCCTCGGTGAAGGGGGCCAGCGGCCACAGTCTGGCAGCAGCCGGCGCCATCGAGGCCGTGATGTCGGCCATCTGCATTTCCGAGGGGGTGATTCCGGCGAATACCGGCTGCAGGACGCCTGATCCGGCCCTCGAACTTACGCCGGTAATGGCGCCCGTTCGAAAACAGGTGGATACGGTGCTGTCCAATTCTTTCGGTTTTGGCGGCAACAACGCGTCCCTGGTCCTTGGATCACCCGACGGGCAACTGACGCCGCAAAAGCAAGCGGGCACAGGATCATTACGTGTCATAGGGCATGCCTGCATCACGGGTGCCGGCCGAACCCGCGCGACAATGGATGCTGTTGCCAATGGGAAAACGTGCCAAGGGGTTCTGGATACAGGAGAAATTGCAGCCAAACTTTCGCAGGCTGCGGTCAGAAGGCTTAAACGCTTTCCCCGCTTGGCGCTGGCTCTGGCCAGGGACGTTTGCGAAAGCGCTGCCGATGACCCAACACCGGAGGCTGTGTTTATGGGTACCGGCTGGGGTGCCTTATCGGAAACCTCTGATTTTCTGGAACGTTTGTTTGAAACAGACGAACAGTTTCCCAGCCCCACTGACTTTGTCGGTTCCGTCCATAATGCCGCGGCCGGGCAGATTGCCATGCAGTTCGATGCCAGGGGCGCCAATCTGACCATGACCGGTGGGGATTATTCCTTTGAGCAGGCCCTTTTGTCTGCCGAGCTGATGGCCGGGGATTGCCGGGACGGCCTTCTGGTTGTGGGCGCGGACGAACACCACGAAAAACTTTCCCCCCTTTTCGACGATTCGGTTGCCAAGACAAAAGCCGGCCCGGCGGACGGGGGCGGTGCCTTGTATCTCAACAAAAGAGGGCACGCCCGGGCGCCGTACATCCGGTCCCTGCTTTTCGAAAGCTGCCGCAAGGATATGGATGTGCGGTCTGTGTGCAGGTCGGCAATAGACACCCTACCGGCAATTGATGAGCGCTATGGGATTGTTCTGGCGGGACTCCCGGCCGCATGCCGCACAATGGCGGAACGCCAACTGAAAGCACTGCTGGAGATGTCGGGCTACAAGGGTGCTGTGGTCGATTACCGGAAACATACGGGTGAGTTTGCGTCTGCATCGGCTGTGGCGGTTGCCATGGCGGTCAATCTTCTCATAAACGGCCAGATCCCCGCGTCGTTCTGCATTGGTGCGCCAAAGGCGCTGGGTTCCAAGGGGGTTCTGGTTGTGGGCCTGGGGAACTGCATAACCGCCATCGAGGTGATGAATCCATGAAAGTACTGCTTGTGGCAACCAATACACTGATGGAGCCTTACCCTGTTTACCCTCTGGGCCTGGATTACGTGGCCGGCGCCATTGCCGGGCAGCACGAGGTGCGTATAGCCGACTTGAACAACGGGGATGGCTATGAAGGGTTGAAATCCACCATAAACGCATTTTCACCGGATATCATCGGGCTCTCACTGCGCAATATCGACAACACCGACACGACGGACCCAAGGGGCTTCATCGGACAGTATCAAGATCTCGTGAAGGTCATCCGCAGTCAAAGCCCCGCGCAACTTGTACTGGGCGGCAGCGGGTTTACCATATTTCCGGCAGAAACCATGCAGGCGCTGGGCGCTGATTTCGGCGTTGTGGGTGAGGGCGAAAGGCTGGCACCGCTGTTGAGCGCTCTTGAGGAGAACCAGGATACCGCACGACTGACCGGCGTCATCACAAAAGGCGGCCATGCGGATGTTCCCGAACCCTGGGACGGGGATATATCAAACCGGCTGGCCCCGGACATGGCTTGCCGGCAGTTCTATCTGAAAAATGGGGGCATGCTGAACCTGCAGACCAAGCGCGGTTGTCATTTTAAATGTATTTATTGCACCTACCCCCGTATTGAAGGCCAGCGTTTGCGGTTGACCGATCCGGATGCTGCCGCCAGGGCGGCCCGCGAGCTGCAGGAGAGCGGTGCCGAGTATTTTTTTATCACCGATTCGGTGTTCAATGCCGATATCGACCACAGCCTGGCCGTGGCAAGGGCGTTTAAAAAATATGGCGTCAGCCTGCCCTGGGGGGCCTTTTTCACCCCCCTCAAACAGCCAGAGGATTATTTTAAGGTCATGGCGGAAGCTGGCCTGACCCACGTGGAATTCGGCACCGATTCACTATCGAATGCGGTACTCAAGGCCTACCGCAAACCATTCCGGGACCAGCTGGTATTTCAGGTCCATCAGGAAGCCGTTGATGCCGGCCTGTATGTGGCGCATTATTTTCTGCTGGGCGGGGTCGGGGAAGACAAACGTACGCTGGCGGAAACCCTGGACAAAGCCGATACCTTGGAAAAGTCGGCTCTGTTCTTTTTTTGCGGCATGCGCATATACCCCGGGACCGAACTGTACCGTATCGCCCTGCAAGAAGGTCAGGTCCAGGCGGACAGCAGTATACTGGATCCGGTTTTTTACCGTTCTCCCATGATCGGTTCGGAGGAGATCGTTGAGAAATTGCACGAAAAAGCGGCCGGGCGCATCAACTGGATTACCGGGTCCGGCGGGGAAGACACGGCCGACATCATACAGCGTCTCTACCGGCGTGGCCACACCGGCCCCATGTGGGAATACTTGATCCGATTGAGCTGACCCCAAAGCTGCATAAACAACATAGCAAGGAATAGTTAAGTTGAACGATATTCCGATTTCAGATAGAAGTTTAGAATAATGTGGTACCGGTTGATTGAAATAGAAAGCAAAGCAGAAAGTGGAATCAGGGCCGTCATTCAGGTTCCGGGTGATTCGCGCTGGTTTGACGGGCACTTCCCTGGCGAGCCGGTTTTACCGGGTTTGGCTCAGATCAGCATGGTATTCGATGTTATACAAAAAGTGTCTGAAAGCGAACTAGGGGTATCTAGCGTAAACCGGGTCAGGTTTAAGCGAATTGTGCGACTGGACGATCTTTTGACGGTTGTTGCCGTACCATTGGACAAAGAGGCGGGTGCATATTCGTTTCACATTAAGATTCAGGGCGATCTGGTGTGCAGCGGTGTGATGCGGCTGAAAAGTAAAAACCACAGTAAATGAGTATCTCGCAGGCGTGCAATGCCGTCATCTGTCTAAAAGCGTTTAGGATTCATCCGGGTGGCTGTGCATCCTTTTTTCCACGAAGACCCGGGCGGCCCAGCGCAGCAGTATTTTAACATAGTTGGCTCCGGCAAGATACATGCCCAGCATAAATACCAGATGGGAAAAACCATAGAGCAGGGGGCCACCAACAGCGAGTATCCAAGCCTTGTCAATTGAAACGGAAATATAACCCAGCACGGCAATGGCAGGCCAGGCGATGACATAGCTGATAAAGACGAGAGCTATGCCCAGTTTAATGCGAAGCGTAGGTCTGGCCTTGAAGGCGCTTAAATCCGCCTTTTCGGCGATGGCAGACCGGATGTATTCAGTCCGAGATATGCGTTCGATGAGACTTGGCATTTAGATTAAGATTATTTTTAACGAAAGATCGATGCCCGCGAATGATTCCGGAGAAAAATTCCGAATTGCCCTTCAGCATGCTGCAAAAATAGGAATTTTAGCCTTTCGTATGGGAGCAACATCGTCGCGTTTCATAAAATCGTGGCACACGATTTTATTTTTAATACTCTATTCATAAGTGGCAGGCAATCGTTTTTCATGATGGAACCCTCAGTATACTGGCGCCGCTTGATTGTAACGCTGATTATCGTTGGACTTCTGTTTGCAGTGGGTTGGCAGCGCCTTACGATCGAAGCCGACGTGGTCGGTTTTCTGCCCCAGGGCGACCCCGTGGTCGCCGATGCCCTCCAGATCTTCCAGAATCATCCGATTCAGGACCAGTTGATCATCGATATCGGCCTTGCGGAGGAGAACCCGGATCTCCTGGTTGCGTACGGCCGGCGTGTTGAAGAGCACCTGCTCCGGAGCGGGCTGTTCAAGACCGTGGGCCTGCAAGAATTCAAATCTTTTTTACCTGATCTGGCTTTTCATGCTGTCGAACAGATGCCGGTGCTGTTTTCAGCCGATGACCTGCAGCAGCGGGTGGAGCCCTTGCTGGACCCTCAGACGGTTCAGAGCAAACTGTCCGCCGTGCAGGCGTCTCTTTTCGATCTTAAGGGCATCGGCCAGTCCGCCTTCATACCCAGTGACCCCCTGGGCCTGAAAGATATAATCCTGGAACGGCTGGGGCACATCGCGCCCACCCGCTCAGCCAGGATTTACAAAGAGCAGATCATCTCTGAAGACGGGCGGCATCTATTGGTGACGGCGGATTCATCCGTATCGAGCACAGATACGGCTTTTGCACGCCAGGTTGCCGAGTTGATGCAGACCATTGCGAATGACGTGAACAAAACCTATGGCAAAGAGGGCCTTGCGATTACCCTTACGCCCATGGGCGCCTATCGCATAGCTCTGGACAATGAGTTGATCGCCCGCCAGGATGTGCGCAACGCCATTCTACTGGCAACCCTGGGGATCGTGCTGCTGCTGGTCTTCAGTTTTCCAAGGCCCTATCTCGGGGTGCTGTCCCTTTTGCCGGCCATGGCCGGTGCTTCAGCCGCCTTTTGTGTGTATTCATTGATCCACGAGACCATATCGCTGATGGTGCTTGGGTTTGGCGGCGCCATTATCTCCATATCCGTGGACCATGGGATCGCCTATTTGTTGTTTCTGGATCGCCCCCATCGGACGTTCGGCAAAGAGGCTTCCCGAGAGGTGCGGGCCGTCGGACTGGTGGCGGCGCTGACCACCATGGGCGCCTTTGCCGCCCTCATTGTCAGCGGGTTTCCCATTCTGGAGCAGCTAGGCCAGTTCACGGCCCTGGGCATCGCCTTTTCGTTTCTTTTTGTGCATACCATCTTTCCCCGCATTTTTTCCGAAATGCAGGCGGCCCGGACAAGGCGGATGCCTCTCCATGGCGTGGTGGGCATGTTTTCCCGGTCCGGCACCAAAGGCCTTGTGGCGGCCCTGGCATTCGGGGTGGCCATGCTCTTTTTCATCAAGCCGGATTTCAATGTCAGCCTTGAAAGCATGAATACGGTGAGCGCGGAAACCAAGGCTGCAGAGGAAACGATTTCCAGGGTTTGGGGTAGCGCGCTCAACAAGGTCTATCTTATGACCACAGGCGACACCCTTAAGGCATTGCAGGACAAAGGGGATCAGGTAGCCGGCATGATCACCCGGGAGCGGCAGGCCGGAAGCCTTTCCGCTGGTTTTGTGCCCTCCATGCTATTTCCGGGCAGGCAGCGGCAGCAGGACAACTTTGCCGCCTGGAAAGCATTCTGGAGCGTTCAACGCCGGGCGGCGCTTGAAGACCTTATGCACAAGGCCTCTGCTGATCTGGGTTTTGCTGCGGATGCGTTTGACCCGTTTTTTAAAATGCTGGCGGCAGAAATGCCCCCTGTTGCAGCCATGACCGTACCGCAGGAATATTTCCGCATTCTGGGCATCGGCCAAGATGCGGAAACAAAAACCTGGCGGCAGGTCAGCGGGTTGACCACCGGGAAAAGCTATGATGCCGAAGCGTTTATCGATACATACGGAAGCCTGGGAATATTTTTCGACCCTGAATTGTTTTCAGAACGGCTCGGGCAGCTCCTGTTTGTAACCTTCACTAAGATGCTGGCCATTATCGGGTTGAGCGTTTTCATCCTATTGCTGTTATATTTCGTGGACCTTCCCTTGACCCTGATCGCCCTTCTGCCGGTGGCGTTCGCGCTGGTCTGCACATTGGGGAGCCTGAAGCTTATGGGACGGCCCCTGGACATACCCTCCCTGATGCTGGCCATCATCATCATCGGCATGGGGGTCGACTATGCGCTGTTTTTGGTGCGCTCCTATCAGCGCTACGACGATGTGGAACACCCCCACCACGGTTTGATCCGCATGACGGTGTTTCTGGCCGGGGTATCCACCATCATCGGGTTCGGTGTGTTGAGCACCGCCCGGCACTCCCTTTTGAGAAGTGCTGGATTATCCCTGCTGCTGGGCATCAGCTATGCGCTGATCGGCGCCTTTGTCATATTGCCGCCGCTTCTAAAAGCGCTAAAACGCAGGCGTATGCAAAAGCCGGTATCAGGGGGTATCCAAAAGCGGGTAATGCAGCGCTATTGCATGCTGGAGGCATACCCGCGCTTGTTTGCACGATTTAAAATGCGTTTCGACCCCATGTTTGCAGAACTGCCGGACCTTTTAAATACGTCCCAAGGCGCCCGGACTGTCATGGACATTGGATGCGGATACGGCATACAGACCGCCTGGATGCTGGAATATTTTCCAGAGGCCGAGGTGGTGGCCATCGATCCCGACGCAGACCGGATTCGTGTTGCTAGAAGGGTAACCGGCAAAAGAGCCCGGATAAGCGTCAGTGCTGCGCCGGAGATACCCGCCCTTTCTGAATCGGCCGACCTTGTTGTAATGCTTGACATTGCCCATTATCTACATGACCGGGCCCTGCAGCAGACCCTACACAGCCTTTATGACTGCCTGAAAAACAAGGGTCGCCTGATCATCCGGGTAACGGTTCCGCCGAAAAGACGCGTTCCTGTTTTATACTGGATTGAAGAATTCAGGCTCCGGCTGAGCCGTGTGCCATCTTTTTACCGTACCGACGACACCTTCAAGGCCATGCTGGAGGAGGCGCACTTCAGGGTGGAACAAACCTTCACTTCCGGAGGCCAGGGGGAACTTTGCTGGCTGACTGCCGTGAAAAATAGCGTATGAAAACCACTGCAAAAGGTATCGCCAAGGGACCCATGGCTGTGAAAACAGGCCTGGTGGTATTTTGTCTGGCACTTGGGTTGGCCATGGTAGATGCGCGGCTGGCGGCCGTTCCCCTGATCGGTTTTCTGCTGGTTAGCCTGGCAGCGCCCTTTTTTCCCCGCTTCGGCTTTTTCGCTCCCATCATCTTCAAGGGGCGCAGCGGGCAGAGGGCCGTGGCCCTGACCTTCGACGATGGGCCTGACCCATCGACCACCTCCCTCTTGCTGGATATTCTAGAAAGAAGAGATGTCAAAGCGACCTTTTTCGTGATCGGTGAAAAGGCTGCCGCCCACCCGGCGTTGATTGACAGGATTATCCGGAAGGGACACCTTTTGGGCAATCACTCCTTCAAACACAGCACCCGCATTTTTTTCCAGAAGGTTGCTGCCGTGGTCAAGGATTTGGAGGCTACCCAGCAGGTGTTGAAGAAACACGGCGTCGAGCCATTGGTTTACCGTCCGCCGGTGGGCATCGTCACGCCCAGGCTCCAGCCGGCTCTTGAAAAAACCGGGTTGACCCTGGTCAACTTCAGCAACCGTCCCCTGGACGGAGGCAATCGGCGGTTCAACAATCTCTCCGGGCGGGTGCTGCAGCGCATCCAGGATGGCGACATCGTTCTGTTACACGACAGAAGACCGCCCAATGAAGAGCAAATTGGCGTCTGGCTGAAGGAAGTGGAAGCTATCGTGGACGGGATCGAAAAAAGGCGCTTGCAGGTTGTCCCCCTGTCGGATCTGATTGGAATGCCAATTATGAAAAGAGGTTGATGGCTGCCAGCAGTTTTCAAAGGAAGAAGTGGTTTCAAAATCTCGGTTTGAAGTAAATTTTAACTATCTATTAAAAATCCCAAGCAATAAAGAAGGCCTATTTTGAGAAATTCAAAACAGGCCAACAAAGAAATTTGTTGAAAGAACTTTTTGGAAGCAGCTCCTAAAGTCGTGACAATCCTTGATCCAGCACTTCAGCAACAAGGCTAACATCCTCCATCATGATACACATGGGTGGATTGATCTTGAGCACGTTACCGTAAAGACCGCACTTGCCGATGATTACGCCATTCTCTTTTGCAAATTCCATTAGCCGTCCGGCTTCCTCGACTGCAGGGGTCTTCGCGGCCCGGTCCCGCACAAGCTCCATGCCCAGTAGAAGTCCTCGGCCTCTCACGTCGCCGATAACGTCATGCTTCTCCATCAGTCCGAAAAGCCTGTCTTTCATATGCGACCCGACAGCATTTGAGTTCTCCATCAGACCGTCCACATCCACAGCCTGTAGGACAGCACGGCCCGCCGCGCAGGAGATGGGATTGCAAGCATAGGTGTTAAAAAACTTGGCATTGGACATGGATTCGGCTATATGCCTCTTTACTGCGACTGCAGAAAGAGGATGGCCGTTGCCCAGTCCCTTGCCCATCACGACGATGTCCGGCGTCGCGTCCAGCCATTCAAATCCCCAATAGTGGGATCCCAACCGACCGAAAGCCGTCTGGACTTCATCGATGATGCAGAGGCCGCCCGCCTCCCGCGTGCGTTCGAAGACCGCCGGCAGGTACCCCTCCGGTAAAGGGGAGACACCACCATACCCCTGGATGGGTTCCACTATGAAGCCTGCGATCCTCCCCGGCGTGGAAGCCATGACTGCCTGGTCAAAATCCTCGATATACATGGCCGTATCATTGCCGAAGAGCCCACGGTACGATGAGGGGGTGTTTACATGAATAATACCGGGCGCAGACGGAACGGCGTGTCGGGTGCTCTGGATGCCGGTTAGACTCATACAACCGAAATGGAGTCCGTGATAACTATTCCGCAACGCGATAATATCATGAGCGCCGGTATGAAGTCTGGCCATTAGAAGCGCAAGGTCCACGGCTTCAGCACCGCTGTTCACAAAATGAAGCGTCCAGTCATTTCCTTCCGGGAGCCGGGAAGCTAGTTCTTCGGCAAGATGGGCGGGCATCGCGTTGAAATAGGTGGTGGTCACGTGCTGAATTCGGTCCATCTGCCTGTGGACCTCTCTTTCCACCAACGGATGCCGATACCCTGCACTAATGCAGGTATTCTGCGCCATAAGGTCGAGGTATTGCCGACCCTCGACATCCCAGATCCACTGCCCCTTCCCCTTTTCCATCACCAGAGGTTCGTTATAGGCCTGAAAAGTCTTGAGGGAAGGCGACAGATACGTATTCCGCTTGGCAACAATTTCATCGTATGAATGCGACATCGCTAAGGATTCGTAGTGGTCCTTATACGGTATTTTCATGATTCCTCTCTTTCATGGAGTTGTCTGATGAAAATTTCAATTATATAGTCTACTAGTGATTTCATTGAAGTCAACAATTTTAATCCGCACAAAAAAAGTAAATAATATTCTGCTTTTATAAACTTTTCCTGAGGGATGGACCGACTATATATCAAACAGATATATGATAAAATCGACAATTTTTATACATTTAATATCTTGTATTAATCAGCCAAAAATTATACCGATTAGAACGGGTATTCATCGAAAAAGGGAAGCCAATCATTTACAACATTTCTTACCTTCCAGAAAAAAATTTTCTGCTTTCAGTGAGTTATCTATGGAACATGATTATCCAATTATAAAATGTGATGTATTAATAGTCGGAGGTGGCAGCGCAGGCGCCATGGCTGGTATTCGTGCCAAAGAAACAAACCCCGACCTGGATGTAATTGTCCTCGAAAAGGGCGACGCCAAGTATTCCGGCTGCATCGCCAGAGGAATGGATGCACTCAATATCGTTGCCATTCCGGATGTTGCCACACCGGAACTCTATGTTGAATCCAATTCTATCGCCTGCGACGGCATCATGGATGAGCCGGTCAACTACCGCATGGCCGAACATAGCTGGGCTTTGATGCAGAAGCTCATCGATTGGGGCGTTTTCTTTCCAACCGACAAGGAAGGCAACTACGACATCGTCCAGGTGCACCCCAAGGGAAAATTCTGCGTCACCATGAAAGAACCGGAACTTAAAACCATTTTGCACCAACGCATGGTTGACGGGGGCGCCAAGGTCATCAACAGAACCATGGCCGCCGAAATTATCATTGAAGATGACCGGGTCGCCGGCGTAATCGCTCTGAACGTGCGCACCGGCGAGATGATGGTTATCCGGGCCAAAAGCGTGATCCTGAGTGCCGGTGGCACGGCCCGTTTCGGTCTGCCCTCAAATGGCAGCCTTTACGGTGTCTACGATTTCCCTGGTAACACTGGAGACGGCTATTGTCTGGCCTATAACGCCGGCGCCGAACTGAGCGGTTTCGAATACACACTGTACTACTATATCACCAAAGACATCAATGCACCGTTGCTTTACATCACGCTCACCCGTGGTGCCCGCCTGTTGAATGCGTTCAGCGAGCGCAGGGACAAGGCACATCCTTCGATTAAAACCATGTGCATGGAGGATTTCTTTGATCATACCGGCCCCATGCGTATCCGCATGGACCACCTGCCCGAGGATCGCATCCGTGAGATCGAAGACCTTTTGTTCACCACCGAACGCCCCGCCTGTGAGCGTTTTCACGCCGGCCGCGACAACGATTTCCGAACCGGTGAAATTGAGCTTTGGCCGACCGAAGTCTATCTTTGCGGTGGACACGGCCTCACAGGCGTGCGCATCGACGAGCACGGCAGAACTTCGGTTCCCGGTTTGTATGCTGCAGGTGACACCTCGCTCTGCGCACGTGGTCACCTCTCCGGTGCCCTGGTCTACGGCGAAATCTCCGCCGAAAGCGCAACGGAATACGCTGCTGCCAACGATTTGCCGCAGCTCAACCTTGACAAGGTCGAGGCCTTTGTAAAGAAGCGCGACGCCCGCATGGACCACACCAAAAACCCGGTCTCCATTGAGGAGTTCGAATTTAAAGTGCGCCGTATCATCAGTGATTATCTGCGGCCGCCCAAAAACGCCTACAAACTCAACCGGTTGCTGTGGTGGATGGACCGTTTCCGCGCCGAACTGGAAGAGATGGTTTATGTGCGCGATCACCATGATCTGTTCAAGACCTTTGAAGTGGAAAACATTATTCAGTGTGCGACTTTGTCGGGTACGGCCTCACTGGAACGCAAGGAAAGCCGTTGGTCGCCCTGGCACTACCGCAGCGATTTTCCCGACAAAGATGATAAAAACTGGAAAAAGCATATTGTTTTAACTAAAGGCGAAGCACCCGGCCAGGTCGCGATCCAACACAAGGATATTATTCGGATGG
The DNA here is from genome assembly GCA_039714495.1 of Thermodesulfobacteriota bacterium. Lineage (GTDB taxonomy): Bacteria > Desulfobacterota > Desulfobacteria > Desulfobacterales > B30-G6 > JAJDNW01. The sequence continues at coordinate 4,534 of JBDLJD010000001.1, read as the reverse complement.
CGAAGTAATGGAGGGTAAGATGCGGAATACCATTTTGGAAGCCTTGTCTGACAATATCGTTATCGATAAAGACAAGTGTGTTTACTGCGGTGTGTGTATAGATACCTGTATTCTAGACAACCTGCGGATGAAGTTGGCGCCTTGCCGGGCTGCCTGTCCCCTGGGTGTCAACTGCCAGGGGTATGTCCAGTTGATACTGCGGGGCGAGGACAAGCAGGCATTGGAAATGGTCGAAAGAAATCTGCCTTTCCCATCGATTCTAGGCCGTATCTGCTCGGCGGACTGTGAGCAGGGATGCCATCGGGGGCAGCAGGAGGGGGCGCCTGTTGCGATTCGCACCCTGAAACGGTACCTGTCCGATAAAATTAAAAGTGAGGATTTGCCGCTACCTGAAATGGCGGCGTCCAGCGGCAAAAACTGTGCCATCGTCGGTTCGGGACCGGCCGGGATGCTGGCAGCCTGGGATCTGCTGATTAAGGGTCACAAGGTCACCATCATCGACGCTGATAAATCCCCCGGGGGTATGTTGCGCTGGGCCATACCTGAGTTCAGGCTGCCGGCCGACATCTTAAATAGGGAATTCGCCCGCCTGGAAAGAATGGGCGCTATACTTGAAAACGGCCACCAATTGGGTGCAGATATGAGCCTGGACAGATTGGCCACTGACTATGATGCGGTCATCCTAGCCACCGGTTGCCCAAAGGCTAAGAAACTTGGCATTCGAGGTGAAGACTGCCAAGGTGTGTATCACGCGCTAGGGTTTTTACGTGAAGTACGGAACGGAGAATCTCCGCATGTTGGCCAAAAAGTAGTGGTCATCGGCGGCGGTGATGTTGCCATAGATTCGGCTCAGACCGCATTGAGGCTTGGTGCCAAGCAGGTGGTGGTGGCAAGTTTGGAGAACGAAAACATCATGCCTGCCAGGCGTGAGACTTTAGAAATGGCAGAGGCCGAAGGCGTGAAGCTCGAGGGTTCCTGGGGGCCTACCCGTATTCTATCCGACAATAACAAGGTATCCGGTGTTGAACTTCAACGCTGTCTGGCGGTCTTTGATGCCTTTGGTCGCTTCGCTCCCACCTTCGACGAATGCACTTTAAAGGATCTTCCGGCGGGCACCGTGATTATCGCCATCGGTCAAGAACCTAGCTTGGGCGTTTTTGATGGCAGCCATCCAAAATATAACAAAATTACTCTTCAAACCGAGCGAAGCACCGTTTTTATCGCCGGTGACGTTCAAAGTGGACCCTCCACGGTGGTGGCTGCCATGGCTTCAGGGCGCCAAGCTGCTGAAAGCGTTCACCGCTTGTTTACAGGCGAGCACCTCTCTTATGGTAGAACCTATGAGGGACCCATCGAGAATACGTTTGAAATCGACACATCCCGTGGTTCCAAAGCAGAACGAGTCCGGCCATCGTGGAATACTTGTCAGGGTGCCGGAGACTTCTCAGAGATAGAGCAGTGTCTCAGCGGGGAACAGGCCCGGCAGGAGGCCGGCCGCTGCTACTCCTGTGGTAATCCATTCGGAAAATACCGCACGTGCTGGTTTTGTCTGCCTTGCGAGGTGGAGTGTCCCCATGAGGCCATTTGGATAGAGATTCCTTATTTGCTGAGATAATGTATGCCCCTGGGCGCCACCGCCATGCGGGATTGGGTAGCGCAGAAATTTGAAGATTCAGCCTACTTGCATGGCTACACCTATTCAGGCCATCCGGTAGCCATGGCTGCGGGTGTGGCCACCCTAAAGATCTATAATAGCGACAATCTGATCGAACGATCGGCAAAGATGGGCGACTACCTGTTTAAAAAAAAAGGATACCACATCATGACAATTAATGGATATATGGGACAGATGCTCAGCATCGATCTTGCCTCTGCCCAGGTGGAGCGGGAACTCCTGAACCTGGAGTGGGCTGAAAAATATATTGGGGGCTCAGGCCTTGCGGCCCGGTACCTTTACCGATCTATAGATTCCTCAACCCGGCCCAAAGATCCGGAAAACCCCATTCTTTTCATGACCGGTCCTCTCTGCGGGACCAGATCCATTACCTCCGGACGCCATCAGGTGGTATCGCTTTCGCCGCTGACCGGTATTTTCGGAGAAGCCGATACCGGTGGTACGTGGGGAAAAACGCTTAAAATGGCCGGGTTTGACGGCGTAATTGTCACCGGCAAATCCCTCTCACCTGTGTATCTGTGGATCAATAATGGACGCGCCGAGATCCGACCGGCTGAGCACCTCTGGGGTATGGACACTTTTGAGGTTGAGTCACGGTTAAGAGAAGAAACCAACCCCAAGGCCGATATAGCCTGCATCGGTCCGGCCGCGGAGAAAGGGGCCCGCATCGCCGCCATCATGCATCATGGTCCCCACGCCAGGGCCGCAGGTCGATGCGGCTTGGGCGCAGTAATGGCCGACAAAAAAATCAAGGCCCTGGTGGTTCATGGTACAAACCGGATCTCCGTTGCAGATCCAGACGGGTTGAAACAGCTGGTCAGAGCTCATGTCAGGCAGGTGGTCGACCAACTCGGGCACATGAGGCAGTACGGCACCCCATCGATAGTTCAGGGGACAGAGCAATTGGGAAGCTTGCCGGTCCAGAATTTCAAATATCCTGTCCGCTGGGAGCAAGGAGCTAGAGCCCTGTCCGGAACAGCGATGACGGAAAAGTCTTTAATCAAGAAAAAATATTTCTGTGATGCCTGCGTCATTGGATGCGGCAACACCGTTTCCGTGAAGGAGGGCCGCCACAAAACCTCAACCGCAGCCGGCCCTGAATACGAAACCCTGGCTTTTTTGGGAGCTAGTTGTCTGGTTGACAATTTAGAGGCGGTATGCTTAGCCAATGAACTGTGCAACCGTTATGGCGTCGATACCATGGAGACGGGGCATATGGTGGCCTTTGCCATGGAATGCTACGAAAATGGATTGATCACTGCCAGTGAATGCGGCGGAGTAGCGCTTGGGTGGGGTGATGCAGATGCCATGCTGGAAGCAGTACGCATGATCGGCGAGGGACGTCATATCGGCGGCATCCTGAACCAGGGATTGCTCCGGGCGGTGGAACATATCGGAGGCAAAGCAGGAGAATTCGCCATGCACGTCAAGGGATTGGGACTGCCTGGCCACGATCCCAGGGTATTTAACGGCATGGCATGCAATTACGCCACAGCAAACCGGGGCGCCCATCATATGGAGGGCCAGACGCATCTCTATGAATCAAAACTGGCACTGCCTGAGTTGGGCCATAAACCGCCTGGATCGCTTAAGGTTGAGGGAAAGGGCAAGCTAACTGCCCTCAGTCAAAACATCATGAATGTTCTGGACTCTCTAAAGAGCTGCAAATTTGCCCAGAACGGCGGTTGGACGATCGGACCGCTGACCGAGGCATACAAATACGTTACTGGAAGACGGGATACGTTGAAAGACCTGTTGTTGCACGGTGAAAGATCTTTCAACCTAAAGAGGCTGATCAATATCGACAGGGGGATCTCAAGAAAAGACGACACTCTACCCAAAAGGATTTTAAGCACAGCCAAAACAGGGGAAGGGCATCCATCAAACCTACCGCCCCTGGAAACCATGTTGGATGAATATTATGAGGCCAGGGGGTGGTCACCCCAAGGGATACCCTCGCAGGCTACCAAGGACAGACTTGAACTGCCCTAAGTAGGAATGGATTGGTTATGAATAATATTGACGATTACAAATGTCCTTTCTGCAATGAAGATTTGTCATCTTTCTATGATGGAGATTTATCACCTCATGTTAGGTGGGATTTATAAATTCACTTCTGAGGCATTGATTGACAAGCGTGGATATGTCATTTACCGGATCGCCGTTGAAGATAAGCTGGCCCGGCGATTCAGAGGCGAGTATGCCAAAAGAATTCTGCGGATTTGTGCCAACCGCTTCGAGCATGAAAAACAGGACACCGGCAGGAAACTTATCCGGCTGGCCGAAAATCTCAGGGCAGCCGACATCACAAACTCCCCCCATCATTTTTTCGTCGTCCCCTCTGGCAACATGTCCCAACGCTGCATTCAGTCCGGCCAGGCCGGTGGGGCGCTGTTCAGAAATCGCGTAATTGGTGCCGGTCAGGCCGAAGCGGATGGCGGCTTCTCCCAGGAAACTGTTGGCGGACGTGTATGAAAACACGGCCGGACTGGCATGGGCGCCCTGGTTGGGAATTACCGTGTTGTAGTAGTCCACATCGGCGCCCAGGCAGCCGTAAACCGTGGCAACCACCATACCGATATCACGTTTGCGGGTCCACGTGTCCAGGCCCGCATCCTGCAATGTCAGGGCGATGGCGGTAACCCCCAAGCGCGAGTAGTCGTCCATGCGCCTCAAATTGGGGTAGGGTTCTGTGAAGATCTTCTCGGGGGTGTATTCCGGCAAGCGGCCCATTGGCAGGGTAAAGCCCTTGTGATCCCGACCGCGGCCGGTTCCTGCCGCCGTGATCCATCCAATTCCGGTGATTTCCGCTTTCCCTGCTTCCAAAATATCTATGCTCCATTCAGTGTACGGTTTAGC